>JBOGDK010000080.1:0-14597 GCA_050701795.1 Micromonosporaceae bacterium | reverse complement strand
TGCACCTGATCGTGCACCTGGCGCGGGCCGGCTGGTTGACCTACCGGGAGCAGCTGAGCCCGAGACCGGCCAGGCCGGGAAAGAGCCCGCTTGCCCTCCGGGTCCGGTTCGATGACGACTCCGGGTTCGAGCTGACCGAGATGGGCACCCAGAAACGACTGGCGTGTTACCTGGTCCGGTCCCCTCTGGAGGTGCCGGGGGTGGCGCGGCTCGGGCCGGATCCGCTCAGCCTGGACGCCGCCGGGTTCGTCGAGGTGGTGCGTGGTCAGCGCGCCCAGGTGAAAAGCGTACTGACCGAACAGCGGGTGTTGGCCGGTATCGGGAACGCGTACTCCGACGAGATCCTTCACGCGGCGAAGCTTTCGCCGTTCGCCCGCGCCGACCGGCTGACCGATGACCAGGTCGCCCGGTTGCACGATGCGGTCCGTACGGTGCTGGGAGACGCGACCGCCAGGTCGGTGGGCCGGGCGGCCGCCACGCTCAAGTCGGAAAAGCGTTCAGGTTTGAAGGTGCACGCACGGGCGGGCCTGCCGTGCCCGGTGTGTGGCGACACCGTACGAGAGGTGTCATTCAGCGACTCGAGTCTGCAGTACTGTCCGACCTGCCAGACCAGTGGCCGGATCCTGGCTGATCGACGCCTGTCGAAGCTGCTCCGATGAAGTGCTCTGACCAGCGCGGGAACGGCCGGACTCGACACAGCGGACCGTCACGGATTAGTGTCGGCCGGTCGTCGGTGGGTATCCAACCTCACATGTCACACTGATGGGGCTGTGAGCGATGGGGTTCGAAGAGGATCCACCGTATGGGCCGCCGGCGACGATCCGGAGCATGGAAGATCACCAACAGCAGGACGAGCGAGGCGACGCGCCAGTCGGGGCGCCGGTCGGGGCGGCGCACCCACAGGCACGTCCTGACGAGGCGGCATCGAGCGAGCATCGCGGCGAACACGGCGAGCAAGCTGGGAGCCGACCGGTCGAGCACGGCGATGGAGGACGTACTGCTGTGACAACCAGCCTGCGGCGCCCGTCCCCCCGACCTTCTCCACGACCGAGTGGATCGACGGCGCCGACAAGGACTCAGGCGGGGGGTGGCACGCGAACCTCTGGTCCTGGCATCGATACCCGCGCAGCGACACCGGTGATGAACGGGGTCACCCGTACCGGCTGGTTCCGGGCCCAGAGGGTCAACCGCTGGCACCGCCCGTACGCCGGGATTCTGGTGGTCACCGACGTGCTGTGCGCGGTGGCGGCGAGCCTGCTGGCGATCAGGCTGTGGGACCAGGCAGTCGCCGGTTTCAGCAGCGCGGCACAGATGTATCAGATTGGCCTGGTCCTGCTGCCTCTCGGTTGGCTGTTCGTGCTCTGGGGGCACGGTTGCTATGACCGCCGGTATCTCGGACTGGGGACCGACGAGTTCAAACGTGTCATACGTGCGTCACTGACCGTGGTTGCCGTCGTGTCATTCCTCACCTTGACCCTGAAGTTCGACGCATCCCGGCTCGCGGTCGCCACGTCACTGCTCGCCACCTTGTTCCTCCTGCTGGTCACCCGGTATCTCGCTCGCCGGGTACTGCACGTGTTCCGCAAGCGTGGTGTGGGCATTCACCGGATGCTTCTGGTCGGCTCTCTGCAGGACGCGCTGGAAGTCAACGCGGTGGTGGCGCGCAACCCGTTCGCGGGTCTGACGCCGGTGGGTATCTATCTCACCCAGGGCAGGGCCGCCGCCCGCGGTGCCCAGACTCCGCTCCCGCTGTTCACGGGCAGGGACCGTAACCCGGTGACCCTGGTACGTGATCTGGGCGCCGACACCATCGCCGTGTGCGGTTCCGCCGGGTCCAACTCGACTGACCTGCGACGGCTCGCCTGGCAGTTGGAGGGCACCGGGATCGACCTTGTGGTGGCGCCCCAGTTGACCGACATCGCCGGTCCGCGGGTGCACGTACGGCCAGTGGAAGGTCTGCCGCTGCTGCACGTGGAGGAGCCGACCCTGTCTGGTGTCGGCTGGCTCGCCAAGTACGCGATGGACCGGCTGGTGGCGGCGATCGGGCTGGTACTGCTCTCGCCGCTGCTGGTGGCCACCGCGATCATGATCCGTGCCACGAGCCCGGGGCCGGTGTTCTTCCGGCAGGCCCGGGTGGGGCGCGAGGGCAAGAAGTTCTACGTGTGGAAGTTCCGCACCATGTACGTCGACGCTGAGGAGCGCCTGGCTCAACTGGTCGACCAGAACGAGAGCGACGGCCTGCTCTTCAAGATGCGTAACGACCCCCGGATCACCCCGCTGGGGCGTTGGCTACGTCGTACCTCCGTTGACGAGCTGCCGCAGCTGGTGAACGTACTGATGGGTGAGATGTCGCTGGTCGGTCCGCGCCCGTTGCCTGCGGAGGATGGCGACTTCCTCGGGGATGTACGGCGCCGCCTGCTGGTACGCCCCGGCATCACTGGCCTGTGGCAGGTCTCCGGGCGTTCCGACCTGTCCTGGGACGACGCCGTACGCCTGGACCTCTACTACGTCGACAACTGGTCGCTCACGTTCGACCTGGTGATCCTCTGGCGCACCCTGAGCGCCGTGGTACGCAGCACCGGCGCGTACTGACGCCAGCTCGTTCACAGCCCACCCTCTGGTGCAACAGTTCCGGGTGCCGGCACGTCCTTGGGTTGTACGGGAGGTGCGATGGAGGATCTGGAGAGCTTCGAGGGCTTCGTCAACGCGAGGTCTCAGGCCTTACTGCGCTACGGGTACGTGCTGACCGGAGACCCTCACAGCGCGGCCGATCTGCTTCAGGAGTCCCTGGTACGGCTGCGGGGCGCCTGGGGGCGGCTGCGTGACAGGTCCGACCCGGAAGGTTACGTACGGGTCACCATGGCGCGGCTCCACATCAGCATCTGGCGGCGCCGGAGGCGGGAACGGTTGGTCGACGCGGTCCCGGAACGGGGCTACACCGACCACGGGTTCGACCGCGCCCTCGGCGACGCGGGCCTGTGGCAGGCGTTGGCCACCCTGCCACGGCGGCAACGTGCGGTGCTGGTCCTTCGCTACTACGAAGGCCGAACGGACGCGGAGATCGCGGAGACGCTCGGGATCTCCACGGGCACCGTACGGAGCCAGGCCTCCCGTGCTCTGGGAAAGCTGCGCGCCGGCTGGCAGCTCTCCGACGACTCACTGATTCCTGTCCGAGGGAGAGCATGATGTCCGATCAGTTGGAAACCGCTCTGACGCGTACGTTGTCCGGGGCCGCCGAGCGCGGCCCGGATCCGCGGCCGGGCCTGCTGGACGAGGTGGAGGGCCGCTTCCGGAGGCGCCGCCGCACCCGGTACGCCGCTGTCGCCGGGGTCGCGGCGTTCGCCGTGGTCGCCGGCTCCGCGATCGCCGCGGGTGTGCTGACCACACCGGGGACGCCGCCCGGGCCCGACGTGGTCGGCGTGCCGGCCGCGGCGCCCGGTGATGAGCCGCCAGTCGCGGACGTGTGGCCGGAGGCGTACCACAAGCTGCCCACGAGACTGGCCGACGGCAGGTCCTACAGCGTTGAGGGCATGATCGACGACCACCGGCTGCTGATCCTCATGAACGCCGGCGCTGAGGACGCCAGCGAGCTGTGGGCGCTCGACCTCAAGACCAACAAGGCCCACCGGCTGGTACGGCTACCCGCCCCCGCCGACGGCCACGACCACTACGCTTCGCACTTCACGATCGGCTCCGGCCACATCGTGTGGTGGGAGTTGTACACCAGGCGCGGCGAGCAGTTCACCAAGATCTGGAAGGCACCGGTGACCGGCGGTGACCCGACCCTGGTCGGCGACGTGGCCGGAGGCTACGGGGTTTCCTCGGCGATCGGTGACCGGTTCGTGGTCCACGACGAGAACATCTACTTCTCCAGCGGGAACGAGGGCGGAGTACGGAAGGTGCCGCTCGCGGGCGGTGAGGCGACTGCCGTCCCGGACACCGACGGCTACCACATCGTGCAGTGGCCGTGGCTCGGTCAGCCTGGCGGACGGCTCGCCAACGCATCCGCATGCGACGACTCGACCGAACAGCCGTGCAGGTCCAGCGAAGACCTGGCGAAGTCCCGGACCTTCACTACCCTGAAGAACGTCGAAACCGGTGATGTGCGGGATGCCGACGTCGGCGACTTGGAGAGCGTGGTCTGCGGCCTCACCTACTGCCTCGGCCTGGTCGACGGCAGCGCGGTGGCGCGTACCCGCGACGGGTCGGACACGGTCCGGCTGCCCACCGACGGCGGCCCCGGCATGATGTCACCACCAGCGTGGGACCGGTTCGTGGTCGTGGTGCCCACTGTCCGCGACCGGTCGCCGGAGCTCTTCGACATCAGGAGCGGCACGTCGGGCAGCCTCGGGATCAAGGCCAACGACGGGTCGATGACGATACCGTCCAGCGGGCCGGCCGATCAGCGGTGGATCGTCTGGTCGACTGACGACGACACGACGTACCACCTGCTCGACCTCGCGGCGATCAAGTAGCGCAACGGGCCCCTGCCACCGTGCGGTGGCAGGGGCCTCGCCGTGTCATCGCAGGCCGGCCTCCCGACGGAGCAGATCCGCCAGCGAATCAGTACCGGGCACGCCCCGGGAGGCGAACCAGGTCGCCATCACGGTGGCGTCCCGCTCCAGGAACCTTCGGCCCTGTGCGTTGGCCACCACGTCCACGATCTGCGGCAGGTCGATCAGCACCAACCGTCCGTCCCCGACCAGGACGTTGTACGGCGAGAGGTCACCGTGCGCGAGCCCGAGCCGGGCCAGCGTCACCAGCGAGGCCACGAGCTGGTCCCACAGGTCGGCGTGTCCGTCGCGGACCTGCGCCAGCCGGGGCGCCGCGGTGCCGTCGGGCTCGCCGACGAACTCCATCAACAGCTCGGTGCCGAGAATCTGGGCCGGGTACGGCACCGGCACTCCCGCCTCGTACAGCCGGCACAGGGCGCCGAACTCGGCACGAGCCCATTGCCCCGCGATCATCTGCCGGCCGAACGCCGTACGGCTCGCCATCGCCCGGTTCTCGCGGGAACGGCGTACCCGCCGGCCCTCCAGGTATCCGGCGTCCCGATGGAACATCCGGTGTTCTGAACTGCGGTAACGCTTGCTCGCGAGCAGGCAGCGGCGGTCAGTTTCGGGAACCGCGCGCTCCAGCAGGTGTACGTCGGCCTCCTTGCCGGTCTTCAGAACCCCTAGATCGGTGTCGACCGCGGCCAGGTCGGTCACCAGCCACTCCGGGTACGGCTGCGGGCCGCGTTCCCCGGCGGCGGAGGCGTCCCAGGTTGACCAGCGGTCGCCGGCCGGGAGGCCGTCGGTGGTGTCATCGAAGGCGTCCTCGACCTGGGAAGGGTTCCGTCGGTACGTGTCATCGTCATCGTCGAACTGCCGCCGTCGCCGGCGGATGGGCGCGAAATCCTGCACTGGTGGGTCTCCTTGAGAACTTCGATCCCCCACCAGGGCCCGGTGCGTCAGTTGGTGATCGGCTGCCTGTCAGCAGCGGCCGGTGGAGGCGGGAATGGGGTCGGCGAATACCGGCCCGACAATGGGCGTACGCATGCTCGACCTCCTCCACTCGGCCTCGACACAGGCAGCTCAGCCGCTTCTCGCGGCGTCACGCGGGCAGTTTCACACCCGCTGTTTCACCGGCGCAACTGGTTTTCCGGCCTGTCTTTCGGTGCTGGCGATGGAATGTCGTACCCGGTGGGTAGACCATGGTTATGGCTGAGATCGCGCTGTTCCACTCCGTGCTCGGGGTCCGTCCCGGGGTGCACGAGGCCGCCGAACGGTTCCGTGCCGTTGGCCACACCGTCCACGTCATCGACCTGTACGGTGGCCGCTCGTTCGACGACTACGAGCAGGGCGCCGCGTACGTCGACTCGCTCGGAGGGCCGGAGGCGCTGGTGCCGCTCACCGTCGCCGCGATCGCCGACCTGCCGACAGACCTGGTGTATGCCGGCTTCTCCAACGGGGCGGGTTCCGCGATCGTCGCGGGCGCCACCCGCCCGGGGGCGCGGGGCGTGCTGGCGTTCCACGGGGCGATGCCGTTACACGTCTTCGGGGCGGAGTCGTGGCCGTCCACGGTGCCGCTGCAGGCGCATCAGGCGGAGCACGACCCGATGCAGCAGCCGGAGTGGGTCGAGGAGTTCCTCGCCGCGGTACGGGACTCCGGCGCCACACACGAGTACTTCGTCTACCCGGGCGTGTCCGGTCACCAGTTCGCCGACCCGAGTCTGTCCGACGAGTACGACAGCCAGGCGGCCGAGCTGCTGTACCAACGTTCGTTGGCATTCCTGCAGCGGGTCAGTACGTAAAACCGCAGGTCTGCTGCGCGTGAGTGGTGCGGTGCTTTCGGTCCGTAGGGCCCCAGGGCGACCGGCGGCACGGAAGCGGCGCCCGGTCGAGGGTGGCACGATCACAGGCGTGAGCAGCATCGAGCCGGGCGGCCAGATCCATCGCGTAAACCCGTTCGCCGATCCGGAAGAGGCGCGCAGTCCGCTGCGCCGGTTTCGGGGCCGCCTGCCCGCGGCGGTCACCCTGTGGACGACGCCAGGTCCGGTGGGTCTGACCGTCGCGTCCACGCTGATCGTGGACGGCGACCCGGGCCTGGTGTTCGGCACCCTGGATCCCGACTCCGACCTGTACGAGGCGACCACCGAAACCGGTGTGTTCACGGTGCAGGTGCTCACGCCGACGCATCAGAGCCTGGCGGACCGGTTCGGAGGCGTCGACCCGGCGCCGGGGGGCCTGTTCCGCGGCGGGGAACACTGGCGCGACACCGCGTGGGGGCCGGTGCTGCGGGACGTCAGCACCTGGTGCGGCTGCCGGTACGTAGCCTCTCGCGACGCCGGCTGGAGTCAGCTGGTCGAGGGCGTGGTCGAGGAGGTTGACGTCGGCTCCGACGTACCGCTGCTGTATCACCGCGGTCGCTACCACCGCCTGGACCTCACGGACGGGTAACCCCCGGGGGATGGCCGGCGGTTGCTCCAGCAGTGTGTTCGGTGGACGCCTTCCGGAAACCTTCAACGTCCGGCAACTCAGGCATAACGGTCGGTTACCCAAGGGCGGGTAGGGGAACACATCGGGTGAGCAGGTCCCCCATCGGGGCGGACGGCCCTGGACCCGCCCCGGGCCGGCGTCGGCATTTCAGTAGGCTGGTGGATTATGGCCAAGATCCCGCAGCGGTACGGCGCGGAGCACCGCGTGCTGGTGACCGGTGGCGCCGGCTTCGTGGGCTCCCACCTGGTGGATGCGTTGATCGCCCGCGGCTGCGACGTGGTCGCCGTCGACAACCTGATCACGGGGTGGAAGGACAACGTCGTCCACCTCAGCGACAACCCGCGGTTCACCCTCGTGGAAGCCGACATCGCCGACGGCATCCCGGACGACCCGGCGCTGTCCGAGCGGTTCGACGCCGTGATGCATTTCGCCTGTCCGGCCAGTCCCACGGATTTCACCAAGCTCCCGGTGGAGATCCTCAAGGTCGATTCGCTGGGTACGTTCGCCTGCCTGGACCGGGCGCGCGCCGACGCGGCACGCTTCATCCTCGCCTCCACCTCCGAGGTGTACGGCGACCCGCTGGTGCACCCGCAGCCGGAGTCGTACTGGGGCAACGTGAACCCGATCGGGTTGCGCAGCGTGTACGACGAGGCGAAGCGGTTCAGCGAGGCGGCCACCATGGCGTACCGCCGGCACCACGGCGTGGACACCGGGATCGTACGTATTTTTAATACTTTCGGGCCCCGGATGCGGCCGGACGACGGGCGGGCGATCCCGACGTTCATCTGCCAGGCACTGCGTGGCGAGCCGGTGACGGTGGCCGGTGACGGTTCGCAGACGCGTGCCATCTGCTATGTCGACGACCTGGTACGCGGCATCCTCACGATCCTCGACTCGGACCTCTCCGAGCCGGTCAACTGCGGCACGGAACACGAGGTTTCGATGCGGCAGCTCGCTGAGCTGATCGTCTCGCTGAGCGGCTCGGCGTCGGCCATCGAGTACATCCCTCGCCCCGCGGACGACCCGAACCTACGCCGTCCCGATCTCACGTTGGCCCGTACCGCCCTCGGGTACGGACCCCAGGTCGCGCCCGAGGCCGGCCTGCGCCGCACCATCGAGTATTTCGCCCGCCACCTGGGGCTGGGCACCTGATCCTGGCCTGCTGGGGCCGGGTTGCGGCCGGCCGGCGACGTGCCGCCTGGCGTACCCTCCGGTAACTTGATCCCGAGATGTTCGTTCGGGGGCCGACCCGTGAAGAGGCGCTATGGGATCCGTACCGGCAGTCACGTTGAACGAGCTTCCCCGGTTCCGTGACCTCACCGAAGACGACAAGCGTGAGATCACCCGGGCCGGGCAGCAGGTCACTGTCCCGGACGGCTGGTCTCTGGTCTGGGAGAAGACTCCCGCCGACAAGGCGTACCTGATCATCGATGGCCGGGTCGCGGTCCACTCGGGTGGCCGGACGATCGCCGAGCTTGGCCCCGGGGACCTGGTCGGTGAGCTCGCGTTGGCCGAACGCCGGCTGCGTACCGCGACCGCGTCCGCGTTGACCTCGCTGAGGCTGCTGCACTTCACCGGCGAGGCGTTCGCCGACCTGTACCAGAGGGTCCCCGGTTTCCGGGACGCCGTCGACGCGACGGTGGCAGAGCGTACGGCTGCCTACTCCGACGGCCACTGACTCGACACTGTGGACGACCAGTCGCGAGTCCTGGAGCAGCTGGAAGCCACGCTTCTGGGCGGCGAACCGCGCTACACCCGGCTCGATGTCGCTGAACAGACCTCGGTGCCGATCGACCGTGCGGAGCGGCTCTGGCGCGCCCTCGGCTTCGCCGGTGTCGGCGATGACGAGGTGGTCTTCAACGACGACGACGTGGAGGCGCTGCGGCTCATCACGTCGCTGGTGGACCTCGGCGTCGTGCCCCCTGCCGCAGAAGCGTCGCTGGCCCGGTCGCTGGGCCAGAGCATGGCGCGGCTCGCGGAGTGGCAGACCGGGGTGGTACGCGACGTGGTCACCGACGGCGGTCCGCCGGGGCAGGAGGTGGTCCCGGTCGCCGGTTCTCTGGTGCCGGTGATGGAGAAGCTCCAGTCGTATGTCTGGCGCCGGCATCTGGCCGCGGCGGCCGGCAGGGTGCTGGCGGTGCCGGCCGACTCGGCCACCCTGGTGGTCGGGTTCGCGGACATCGTCAGCTTCACCCGGCTCAGCCGGAGCCTCGACGATGCCGAGCTCGCCACGTTCATCGAGCACTTCGAGGCCACGGCGACGGAGATCGTCACCGAGCGGCACGGTCGTGTGGTGAAGACCATCGGTGACGAGGTGCTGTTCGTGGCGGACACCCCCGAGGCCGGAGCCGCCATCGGGTTGCGGCTGGCCGGACGGGTCGACGTCGACGAGAAGTTCCCGGCGGTACGGGCCGGACTCGCGTACGGCGGGGTGCTGAGCCGACTCGGCGATGTGTACGGACCCGTGGTGAACGTGGCGGCCCGGCTCACCTCGCTGGCCCGGCCGGGCACCGTACTGGTCGACCGGGGTATGAGGGACGCGCTCGATGACGTACCCGGGTACGACCTGCGGCGACTGCGTCGCGTCGCGGTACGCGGGTACGCCAAGCTGGAGCCGTGGGTGCTCCGAGCCGGCGCACCCACGGCCTGAACTGCCTACCCAGATCGCTGGCCCAGAACCGGTGCCCGCGCCGGATTTTCCCGACACGACCCAACTAATGAACCCCCAGGGGCGTACCTGATCGACTCCCGTATCTACCCTGGGGGCCATGTCGATGTCTCCCAGCGCACCCCAGAACGCCGGTATTACCGGCGGCACAGGTCGCGTCTCGATGAGCGGCAGAGCATCTGTTCCCGGTGATCCCCGGGTGAGTGGAAGAGCAAGGCCCGCGTACGGGGGTGCGCAGGGTTACCCGCCGAGTGCCGGCGGACATGGTCCGGGCGGAAGAGGCCCTGGTGGCCGTGATCCGTACGGCGGCGGCTCCGGGTACGGCGGCGGTTCCGGATACCGCGGAGGCAAGGCTCGACCCCGCTGGGGCCGGATCCTGCTCGTGGTCACCGCGGTGGTGGGGGTACTCGTGCTCGCCGCCGCTTTGGGCGCCTGGGCGTACGTGGGCTCCCTGAACGACGACATGAAGCGTACGGACGCGTTTGCCGGGCTGACCGGGGACCGGCCCGCGAAGGTCGATGGGGCGCTGAACATCCTGGTGTTGGGCACCGACTCACGGGATCCGAACGCCAAGCAGGATTCGGGGAAGTGGCGTACCGACACGATCATCCTGTTGCATGTGCCCGCCAACCACGACAAGGCGTACCTGATCTCGTTGCCGCGTGACCTGTGGGTGGATGTGCCGGAGAGCGCGGACGGCCAGAACGGCGGCTCCATGGCGAAGCTGAACGCGGCGTACGCCTGGGGTGGTCCGCCGTTGATGGTGCAGACCGTGGAGAACTTCACCGGCGTACTGATCGACCACGTGGCGATCGTCGACTTCACGGGCTTCAAGAAAGTGGTCGACGCGGTCGACGGGGTCAAGCTGTGCCCCGAGATGCCGCCGGGTCAGGACAGCTTCCAGTCGATCCACGGCAAGAAGCGGACCTTCAAGAAGGGCTGCCGGGAGTACGGCGGTGCGGCAGCGCTGGACTACATCCGGCAGCGCAAGCAGTTCCCGACCGGCGACTTCGCCCGGATGAAGCACCAGCAGGAGTTCCTCAAGGCCCTGATGGACAAGGCCACGTCCAACGACGTGTTCACCAGTCCCACCAAGATGGACGCCTTCCTCACCACGGTGACCGAGGCGGTGACGGTCGACAAGGAATTCTCCTTGATGGACATGGCGATCCAGTTCCGGAGCCTGCGGAGCAAGGATCTGACGTTCATGACCAGCCCGCACCAGGGCACCGGCATGAGGGACGGGCAGAGCGTCATCGTCTCTGACAAGGAGAAGGCGTCGTCTCTGTACGAGGCGGTCAACAATGATGAGGTTGCGGACTGGGTCAAGAAGAACCCCGAGAAGAAGTGACGATTCGGTACGAGACCTGCCCACAAAATAACGTTCGGGAATCAGATCAACTCAGTGCGTGAGTGGCTGTAAAGGTGGGTATCGCGCCCCGCCGACCAGGTACGTACAGTGGGGCGCACCCCTGCCCGTTCCGTCAGTCGGAGGATTCTTTGACCGGCCGGCACCGACCCCTCCAGAGCGTGCCCAAGAGTCCGTGGTGGGCACGTCTGTGCGTATGGTTCGGCGCCGTCCTGATGCTGGGCTCCGGCGGCGTCCTGGGCGGCGGGACCCTCGTGCTCGGGAACCTGTCGAGCAATGTCGGAACGGACAACCTGCTCGGCGACTCCCGTAAGTCGAACGCGGGTCGGGTCTCCCTGGACGGCCCGCTGAACATGCTGCTGCTGGGTACGGACCGCCGGAAGAGCTGGTCCTCCTGGCAGTCCGACACCGTGATCATGGTCCACGTCCCTAAGGAGCACGACCGGGCGTACATGATCTCCTTTCAGCGGGACACCCTGGTGCCGGTGCCGGCCAACAACGAAGCTGGTTGCGGCGGCACGGAGGACAAGCTCAACGCGGTGTTCTCGTGCGGGGGCCGCCAGGCGGGTGGGAAGTTCGACGTCGGTAAGGCGTTCCGAGCGACGGCCAAGACCATCACCGACGTCAGCGGGGTCCAGTTCGACACCGGGGCCACGATCGACTTCAAGGGCTTCATCAAGGTGGTCGACGTGTTGGGCGGTGTGAAGCTGTGCGTCGAGACCCCGAAGGGCACCGACAGCTTCCGGTCCATCCACGGCAAGAAGCGGCTGTTCAAGAAGGGCTGCCAGCATCTGTCCCCCGAGGCCGCCCTCGACTACGCGCGGCAGCGCTACCAGTTCGATTCCGAGCCGGGCGGCGGCGACTTCGCCCGGATGCGGCACCAACAGCAGCTGATCAAGGCGATCCTGAAGCAGGCACTCGCCAAGGGCTTCGACGACCCGAGCAAGATCCCGTCGCTGGTCAAGGCGGCCGGCAAGTCGCTGCGGCTGGACAACAGCATTCCGCTCGGCGATATGGCCTGGGCGCTTCGCAAGATCACGCCCGAGAACATGATGGGGATCAAGGTTCCGGTGCAGGCGTACAACGCCAATGGGACGTCGTACCAGAAGCTGGTCGAGGATGACGCCAACTCGTTGTTCGAGGCGGTCAAGAACGAAGAGCTCGACAGCTGGGTGCTGCACAACCCGGATTACGTCAACGCGATGTGACGGTGCCGCGGTCCGTGCTGAGTCCGCGGTTGGCCTGCTGACGGCCCACGGTCGGACCTGCAGGCACCCTGACCCTTCGGAGGGGTTCGGGTAACTCCCGCATCGGGTGCGGCTGCCGATCGTTGAGATCCTTGGGCCCGCTCCGGTCGCCGGGTCACCGCCTCGCTCGTACAGTTGAGGTGGCTCCTCATATCGACAGCGGTCACCACCTCACCGCTGCGCGCTGGAGGCGACGTGACGCCTGGCAGCACCGCTCGAAGACCCCGCGGGAGACGCCCGCGCGCTCCGTGGTGGGCATGGTTCTCGCTGGTCGTGGGCACCGTACTGGTGCTCGCGGCGGGGACGGCGTTCGCGGGGATCACCGTCCTGGTCAATCGGTACGGCAGTGGAATCGCGACCGGAAACCTGCTGGGCGACGCCGGCAACAAGGGCGCCACGCTGCGGGGCCCGCTGGACATCCTGCTGGTCGGCTCGGACTACCGCAAGAATCCCGAGCTCAAAGGCTCCCTGTGGCGGGCGGACACCGTGATGGTGCTGCACGTGCCGCGTACCCACGACAAGGCGTACCTGCTCTCGCTCTCCCGAGACCTGATGGTGGACATCCCGGAATCCGACAACGGGAAGTGGCCCGGCGGGGAGGACAAGCTCAACGCCGCCTTCGTACACGGGGGCAACGGTGCCGGAGGCTATCGACTGCTGGCCAAGACGCTGTCGCGGTTGATGGACATCGACTTCGACAGCGGCGCGGTGATCGACTTCTACGGCTTCGTGAAAGTCGTCGAGGTGCTCGGCGGTGTGGACCTCTGCATCGAGACCCCGAAGGGGCGGGACACCCTCAAGTCCATCCACCCGCCGTACCGGACGTTCAAGAAGGGTTGCCGGCACTACGACGGACACGCGGCGCTGGACTACGTACGCCAGCGCAAACAGTTCGTCGACGGCGACCATGCGCGGATGCGCCACCAGCAGGAGTTCCTCAAGGCGCTGCTCGTCCAGGCGCGGAACCAGGGCGTACATCGTGACCTCGGGAAACTTGACCGGCTGATCCGGGCCGCCGGTTCGTCCCTGACCATCGACGACAGCATCCCGGTGGCGGATCTGGGATTCACGCTGCGCAAGATCCGGCCAGAGGATCTCACCGCCATCGAGGTGCCGTCCGAGGGCCGTTCCGAGGGCACCTGGTACGCCGAGCTGGTCGATCCCGCCGACAGCCTCTTCGAGGCGGTACGTGACGACTCCCTCGATGACTGGGTGAGCAAGCACCCGAGGTACGTCAATGAACTGACCTGACGCTGCTCGTATCGCCGGGCTGGCACCGGATATGGTGCGGTTCAAGACCACGTCGGTGAGGAGTAACCCGTGCAGTCACCAGTACCGTCCGTAACCGTGGATCAGGTGCCCGATGGGGCGTTCCTGCTCGACGTACGGGAGCCGGAGGAGTGGGTGGCTGGCCGGGCCCCTGACGCCCACCACGTGCCGATGCGGGAGATCCCGGCACGGGTGGACGAGGTTCCGCCCGACGGAGATGTCGTGGTGGTCTGCCGGGTGGGTGGCCGTTCCGCCCAGGTGGTGGCCTTCCTGCGGTCGACCGGACGGGACAACGTCCTCAACCTCGATGGCGGGATGCGGGCCTGGGCCGACTCGGGTCGTCCGATCGTGAACGACGCTGCCTCCCCGGCCGAGATCGTCTGAAACTCGCCGACTGCCCAGCTTCTGCCGTACCAAGGCTGCGTCAAGAGCGATGTGGCGGTACGGTCGGTTTGAGGCTTTTGCAGGGGCACGAGGTGATGCGGGAGGCATAGTGCGGCCGCCACGGGGTGACTGGGCAGGAGGGGAGCCGTGGCAGCGCGTCTCCCACAGCCTGCAACCCGGTGTGGTGGGGATGGGGCTTCGACGCAGCGTCACCGTACGCCACCATCCGAGTAGTGCCGCCGAGGTTCGCCGGGAGCTCGCCGCGGATCTTTCCGGGTACACCGGAGGCTTCGTACCGGAACTCGCCGATGATGCCGCCGCGGTGGTGACCGAGCTGGTTGGCAATGCCATCCGGCACGCCCGCCCACTCGACGGGGATGTGATCACCGTCGAGTGGCAGGCGTACCAGCACGGCCTCCAGATCTGGGTGACCGATGGGGGCTCGCCGCAGGTACCGACGATGCGATGGGTGTCGCCGGAGTCGGTGCACGGCCGCGGCCTCGCCATCGTGGCCACCTTGTCCGCCCACTGGGGCGTGGCCACCGATGAGCGCGGTCGCTGCGTCTGGGCATGGCTTGGGCAGGCATCTCAGGTCGCCTCCTGAAACCTCCGGTGCCGGATTCCGCACGGCACCGATGTCCGGTTCGTTGAGCGTCTAAGCTGAGTCGCCGTGAGCAAGC
>JBOGDK010000079.1:0-14722 GCA_050701795.1 Micromonosporaceae bacterium | reverse complement strand
CGGCAAGGTGCAGCTCGCGATGAAGGGCGAACTGGACCCGAAGCGGGCGCTCGACGAGGCGGTCGCCGAGGCGAACAAACTGCTCGCCAGCTGACAGCGGGGCGGCGGCCGGCGATCCCGGGCGCCGCCCCTCCACTCGCCGCCATCCGACCGAAGGAGATGAGATGCTCGGCCGCCGGTGGTACACGCCGTGGCTCTTCCTCGCCCCTGGTCTGGCGATGTTCGGGCTGATGCTGTGGGGCCCACTGGCCAACACCGGCGTGCTCGCGTTCACCGACGCGGAGGCGCTCGGCGGCGGCCGGTTCACCGGTCTGGACAACTTCGTCCAGCTCGCGGCGGACGCGGAGTTCCGCCGCGCGCTGCTCAACACCATCGGGTACGTCGTCGGTGTGGTGCCGGCGCTGGTGCTGCTGCCGCTGCTGCTGGCCGTACTGGTGCACACCCGGTTGCCGGGCATCGGGATGTTCCGGGCGGTGTTCTACTCCCCGGTGGTCGCCTCGATGGTGGTGGTGGGGCTGATCTGGAGCTGGCTGCTACGCAGTGACGGCCTGGTCAACGCCGTACTGGTCGGGCTGCGGGTGGTCACCGAGCCGGTGCCGTTCCTCACCGACTCCACGTTGGTGCTGGTCAGCTGCATGCTGGTGACGGTATGGAAGGGCCTCGGCTACTACATGGTGATCTACCTGGCGGCGCTCGCGAACGTACCCACCGAGTTGTACGAAGCGGCCAAAGTGGACGGTGCCGGCGCCGTACGCCGGTTCCTGTCCGTGACCGTCCCCGGGGTACGCCCCTCGATGGTCCTGGTCGGCGCGCTCTCAGCGATATCCGCGACCAAGGTGTTCGCGGAGATCTACGTGATGACCAGCGGCACCGCCGGACCCGGTGGCCAGGCCAAATCCCTGGTGTTCTACATCCGGCAGGTCGGCCTCGGAGTCGACGGTGAGATCGGGTACGCCTCGGCGATGAGCCTGGTGCTGTTCCTCGGCACGATCGGCCTCGCGCTGTTCGCGACCTGGCTGCGCCGCGACGTCCTGGAGGCACGATGACCAGGCGACGGCTCGGGTCGGCGGCCCGGTACCTGATGCTCGCGCTGGTCGCGGTGGTGACCATCGGCCCGT
The DNA here is from genome assembly GCA_050701795.1 of Micromonosporaceae bacterium. Classification (GTDB taxonomy): domain Bacteria; phylum Actinomycetota; class Actinomycetes; order Mycobacteriales; family Micromonosporaceae; genus WHSM01. The sequence goes on along the minus strand of JBOGDK010000079.1, from coordinate 13,604 downwards.
TCCTGTGGCAGTTGTCCACCTCGCTGAAGGGTGTCGGCGAGTCGATCTACGGCGCCGGGCTGGTCCCGCGGGACCCGACGCTGCGCAACTACGGCGCGGTCGCCGACACCATCCCGATCTGGCGCTACGCGCTCAACTCGCTCCTGGTCGCGCTCGCCAGCGTGGTGACCAACTGCCTGTTCGGCGCGATGGCCGGCTACGCCCTCGCCCGGATGCGGTTCAAGGGCGGTCGCGCCGTATTCGTCGCGGTGCTCGCCTCGCTGGTGATCCCGTTCGAGGTGATCATGGTGAGTGTGTTCCTCACCGTACGGAACCTGGGGCTGGTGGACACCCTCGCCGGGGTGGTGCTCCCCGGCGCGGTGAGCGGGCTGTCGATCCTGGTGATGCGTACCGGGTTCCTGGCGCTGCCGAGGGAACTGGAGGAGGCGGCGGCGATCGACGGGGCCGGCGAGTGGAGCCGGTTCTGGCGGATCGCGATGCCGGGCGCCAGGGGGTCCCTCGCCGTGGTCGCGGTGTTCAGCTTCCTGTTCGCCTGGGACGACTTCCTCTGGCCGTTGATCGTGCTGAAGGATCCCAGCAACTACACCCTCACCGTCGGCCTGCAGTATCTGTCCGGGACGTTCACCAGTGACCAGCGCGTCGTCGCGGCCGGCACGATGATCGCGGTGCTACCACTGCTCGTGGTGTTCTTCCTGCTGCAGCGGTGGTTCTTCCGGGGTGTCGGCGAAGGAGGCGTCAAAGGATGACGGAAGAGACCAGCGGGCTCCGCAAGCACGAGTTGATGTACCGGCGGCTGTTGGAGCAGATCCGTACCGAGCTGTCGCCGCGGGACGCGCTGCCCAGCGAACGCGAACTGACCACCCGCTACCAGGTCAGCCGCGCCACCGTACGGCAGGCGTTGCAGCGGCTGGAGGAGGAGGGCTGGGTCCACCGGATGCAGGGCGCCGGCACGTACGTCTCCGACCCGGCCACGATCTCCAAGTCGCTCGCGCTCACCTCGTTCAGCGAGGACATGCGGGCCCGCAAACTCACCGCCGGATCGAAGCTGCTCGGCCTGCGCCGGGTCACCGCCGACGTGGCGGTCGCCCGGGACCTGCGGCTCTCGCCCGGCGCCGAGGTGGTGCACATCCGCCGGCTCCGGCTCGCCGACGGCGAACCGATGTGTCTGGAGCAGGTGTGGCTGCGCGGCGACCTGCTGCCCGACGCCGATGCCGCCCTCGCCTCCGGCTCCCTGTACGAGGTGCTCGCCGAGCGCGGGATCGAGATGCACCACGCGGACCAGGTGATCGGGGCGACCGTGGCGGACGTCGAGCAGGCCGAACTGCTCGCTGTGGCGCCGTACTCCCCGGCGCTGCGGGTGACCCGGGTGACGTACGACGGGACCAGCCGGCCCGTCGAGTACGCCGAGTCGATCTACCGCGCCGACCGGTACGACTTCCGGATCACCGTCAGCCGCAGGCCCACCCCATGACGCTCGTGGCGGCACTCGACATCGGCGGTACGAAGACCGCCGCGGCTCTGGTACGCGGCGGCGAGGTGCTGGCCCGTGCCCGCGGGACGACCCCGGCCGCAGACGGGCCCGAGGCGGTGCTGGACACCGCAGCGACGCTGGTCCGCCAGCTGGGCGGCACCCCGGAGCGGTTCGCCGCCGGGGTCGCCGGCTTCGTGGACCCGAACACCGGAGTGGTACGCGCCGCCACCTCCTCGATCGCCGGCTGGGACGGCACCGAGGTCACGGCCGGGCTCGCGTCACGGCTCGGGATCGACGGCGTGACCTGCAACGACGTACACGGGTTCGTGGTCGGTGAGGTGGCGTACGGGGCCGCGGCGGGCGCCTCCGATGCGGTCGGCGTGGCACTCGGCACCGGGATCGGCGGCGGTGTGGTGGCCGGCGGACGGCTGCTCACCGGCGTACACGGGGCGGCCGGGCACCTGGGGCACCTGGTGGTGCCGCAGGCGGTGGGGCTGCGGTGCCCCTGCGGCACCACCGGACACCTCGAAGCGGTGGCATCCGGTCCAGCGATCGCCGCGGGATACGCCCGCCTCGCCGGTGGCCCGGCGATCGGGCTGCCTGAGGTGGTCGAGCGGGCCAGGGCCGGCGGTCCGGCGGTCGGGTTGCCTGAGGCTCTCGCCGGCGGGACGGCCGTCGGGTTGCCTGAGGTGGTGGAGCGGGCCAGGGCCGGTGATCCGGTCGCGGCGGACGTGCTGCGGGTCGCCGGGGAGGCGCTCGGTGCCGCGCTCGGGAGCCTGGTGAACGCGTACGACCCGGAGGTGGTGGTGATCGGTGGCGGCGCGGCCGTCCCCGAGGTGCTCGCCGCGGCGCGGCCGGCGCTGGAGCAGGCGGTGATGCCGGTGCTGTCCGGCGTACCGGTGAAGGCGGCGGGGTTGGGATTGGACGCGACGCTGATCGGCGCCGCGGTACTGGCGGTGACCGGATGATCCGGCTCGCGCTACTGCCGCTGGACGACCGACCCGCGTGCCGCCGGCTGCCCGCGATGATCGCGGGGATCGCCGGCGCGGAGACCCTGGTGCCGCCCGCGGAGCTGCTGCCGGCCGGCCGGCGGGCGGGTGATGCCGACCGGCTCGCCGGGTGGCTGGCCGATGTCGCGCCCGGGCTCGACGCCGTGGTGGCGAGTCTGGAGACGCTCGGCCTCGGCGGCCTGATCCCGTCCCGGATCGGGTACGAGCCGGTCGGTGACGTGCTGCCGCGCTGGGCGGTGCTGGCCGAGATCACCGCCCCGCTGTACGCCGCCACCGTCGTACAGCGCACCCCGGACGCCGACGACGGCTCCGAGGAACCCGACTACTGGGCGCACCACGGCCGGGCATTGCACGCGTACTCGGCGGCGCTGTACGCCAGCCGCGCCGCCACCGAGAACAGCGCCGTTGCCGAAGCCCGTGACCTCAGCACCGCGCGGGAGAAGGTGCCCGCCGAACTGAGGCGGGATTTCCTGCGGCGGCGGCACCGCAACCACATCCTGAACCAGCTCGCGCTGTCGATGGCGGCCGACGGTCAGCTGCAGACCTTGGTGATCGGCGCGGACGATTCCGCCGGCACGGTGGTGGGCGCCGCCGAGTGGCGGTGGCTGCGTTCCTGGGTCGACTGGTTGGAATGCGGCGACCGGGTGCTGGCACACCCGGGGGCGGACGAGATCGGCAGCGTCCTCACCGCCCGGGCACTGGCGCGCGCCGCCGGGGTACGTCCCCGGATCGCGCTCGCCTGCGCCGAACCCGACGGCCTGCAGCGGACCGCCCGGTACGAGCCGGCCCCGATCGCCGGCGGAGCCGCGAGCCAGATCGCGGCGGTAGGCGGCATCCTGGTCGAGGCGCCCGCCGAAGCGGACCTGGTCGAGGCGTCCGCCGATGCGGATCTGGTGCTGGTGGTGCACCCGCCGCAGCTGACCGGCTACGACTGGGCCACCGCCCCGCCGTCCGACACCGACCCGGACGCCGCGGCCGCGACCGCCGACCTGGTCACCGGGCTGCTGGCGCGGGGGCACCGGGTCGCGGTTGCGGACTGTGCGCTTGGCAACGGCGCCGACCCCGGGCTGGTGGAGGCGCTGCTGTCCGGCGACGGGTACGCGCCGCTGCTCGGCTTCGGTGCCTGGAACACCGCCGGGAACACGATCGGCGGGGTGCTCGCGCAGGCCGTGGCGTACCTCGCCGGGGAGGCCGCGGGCACTCTCGACCACCTTGCGCACCACCGGCTGCTCACACATCGCCTGGTGGAGGACCACTGCTACATGTCGTGGGCCCGCCCCCGGGTACGCGCCGAACTCGGCACCGACCCGACCCGGCACGACTCCGTACCACCTGGGTCGGCGGTGCCGGGCCGGATCGAGGAGCTGCTCGCGACCCGGCTCGCCGAGCTGGACCGGCTGGCGGCCGTGCCGTGGCGGGTGGTGCCGGGGTCGGTGTCGCTGCCGTGGTCCCGTACCTACGAAATCGATTTTGAGCTGGAGCGCAGATGAGCGGGGAGAGGCAGGCGGACGTCGCCGTGATCGGGGGCGGGCTCGGTGGGATCGCGGCGGCGCTCGCCGCGTCCCGGGCGGGCTGCTCGGTGCTGCTGGTGGAGCCGTACTCCCGGGTCGGGGGTCAGGTCACCACCCAGGCGGTCGCCGCGCTGGACGAACACCCGCACATCGAGTCGTTCGGGGCGTCGGCGAGCTACCGGGAGTTCCGGGACCGGGTCCGTGCCGGGTACGGCGGGCGCGCCAACCCGGGTGACGGCTGGGTGAGCCGGCTCTGCTTCGAACCGGCGGTCGGCCACCGGGTGCTCACCACGATGCTCGACGAAGCGGGGGTACGGGTCCACACCGGCCTGTCCGCCGTCGAGGTCGAGCGCACCGGCGACCGGATCACCGGGGTACGGCTCAGCGACGACACCGTGGTCCGAGCGGATGTCTACTGCGACGCCACCGAGGCCGGCGACCTGCTCCCGCTCGCCGGAGTGCCGTGGGTGATCGGCTCCGAGGGCCGGGACGCGTACGGCGAGTCGCATGCCGTGCCGGGCGGCCCCGAGCCGGCGGCGCAGCAGTCGTTCACCTGGTGCGTTCTCGTGGAGCACCGCCCCGGCGAGGACCACACCGAACCGGAGCCCGCCGGCTACGCCAGGTGGCGCGACCGGTTCGGGTTCGAGGTCGAAGGCTGGGACGGCACGGTGCACCGGTACCGGATGTTCACCGACGGGCCGGACGGTCGGCTGCCGTTCTGGACGTACCGGCGGCTGCGGACGGAGCCGCCGGAGTTGGCGGTGCTCAACTGGTCCGGCAACGACTGCTGGGACGCGGACCCGATCCACGACCCGGTACGCGCCGAGGCGCTCGGCCGGGAGCTGAGCGCGAGTTTCGTGCACTGGCTGCGTACCGAGGCTCCCCGGGAGGACGGCGGCCGCGGCTTCCCGGGACTGCGGGTCGCGCCGGAGGCGGCCGGGACCGCGGACGGGTACGCGGAGGCGCCGTACCTGCGGGAGGCTCGCCGGATCGCGGTGCCGCACCCGGTGACCCAGCACGACCTCGCGGTGGTCCCCGGCCGGGCCCGCGCCGCGCCGCAGCCCGGGTCGCTGGGCGTCACCTGGTACCACTGCGATCTGCACGCCCGGCACGGCCACCCGGACTCGGTGTACACGCCGACCGCGCCGTTCGCGATCCCGGCGCACAGTCTCGTACCGGAGGGTTGCGGGAACCTGCTCGCCGCGGGAAAGAACCTCGGCGCGACTCAGGCTGCTGCGACGGCGTACCGGGTGCACCACGGCGAGTGGGCGGTCGGGGAGGCGGCCGGTGCCGCGGCGGCCCGGTGCGTCGCCGAGCAACGACCGGTCCCCGCGGTACGCGACGACCCGGGCCTGCTCGCCCGGGTGCAGTACGACCTTGCCGCTGCCGGTGTCCCGCTGGCCTGGATCGCGGACGTCCCCACCGGTACGCCACTGTTCACCGCCGCGCATCTGCTCGCGGCGTACGGGGCACTGGACGCCGACCGTGCGGTCGACCTCGCGGTACGACCGTCCGAGCCGTGCACCCCGGCGGACGCGCGGGCACTCCATGACGCCGCCGCGGACGTACGCACCGCCCTCGGGCTGCCCCCGCGCACCGCTCCGAAGGGCGCGGCCCCGGACGGCACCGCTACGGACGGCACCGCCAGATGGCAGGACGCGGCCACGTGGCGGGAACTGGCACTCGGGATGCTGCCCGAGCTGGCCCGGCCCACCGGGACGCCCCGGTGAAGCTGTCGCGCCGGGAGCCCGTGCTCGACCGGCTGAAGGGCGGGCTGGTGGTGTCGTGCCAGGCCGACCCGGGGGAACCGTTGGACGCGCCCCACCACATTGCCGCCCTCGCGGCGTCCGCGATGGCCGGCGGTGCGGTCGGGATCCGCGCCAAGGGGCTCGCCGACCTGCGGGCGGTACGCGCCGCGCTTCCCGACGTACCGCTGATCGGGCTGGTGAAGGTGGGGCAGTCCGGTGTCTACATCACGCCCACCCTGGAGCACGCTGACCAGGTGGCCGACACCGGCGCCGACATCGTCGCGCTCGACGGCACCGGCCGGCCGCGACCGGACGGGCTGACCCTGGCGGAGACCATCGCGGCGCTGCACCGGGACCGGGAGGTGCTGGTGATGGCGGACGTCTCGACGGAGCAGGAGGGGCACGCCGCGGAGGCCGCCGGTGCCGACCTGGTCGGCACCACGCTCTCCGGCTACACCGAGCACAGCACGTACCGGCCCGGCCCGGACCTGGCGTTGGTGGCCCGGCTCGCGGGGACGTTGCGGGTGCCGGTGATCGCCGAGGGCCGCATCGCCACCCCGGAGCAGGCCCGCGAGGCGATCGACCGGGGCGCGTACGCCGTGGTGGTCGGCGGCGCGATCACCCGCCCCAGCGACCTCACCGCCCAGTTCGCGCGGGCGTTGGAAACCCCGTGACCGGGTCGGCAGGGCGGGCCGGGTCAGCGGGGCAGGATCGTGCCGTGGCTCTCGCCGTTGGCGTCGAGCTTCACGGTGAGGCGGTACCGGTCGCCGCGGTAGATGGCGCGGGTGAACTCGGCGGTCCGGCCGGTGTCGGTCTCGGTGCTGAGCTCGAACAGCAGCGCCGGCGAGTGCAGCGGTACGTCGAGCAGTTCCGACTCCTCGGAGTTGGTGACCGTCGGCTCGATGGTCTGGACGCCGGTGGCCACGGTGATGTCGTACTGCTTGGCGAGCAGGTCGTAGAACGAGTGCCGCTCCAGATCCTCGCCGGACAGCCCCGGCACCAGGGAATGCGGTACGTGCAGGGTCTCCAACGCCATCGGGATCCCGTCGGCGAGCCGGAGCCGCTGGAACACCAGGATCTCCTCCTCGGGGGAGACCCGCAGCCGCCGCCCGAGCCGGGCGCCCGCCGAGATGGTCCCGGTGGACAGGGTGCGGCTGCCCGGTTCAAGGCCGCGCTCGCGCATGTCCCGGGAGAACGAGGTCATCCCGGGGCGCTGTGTCACCTTCGGCTCGGCGACGTACGTGCCGCTGCCGTGCCGCCGTACCAGAATGCCTTCCCGGACCAGCTCGTCCACCGCGGCGCGGACGGTCATCCGGGCGACCCGCCACTGGCTGCTGAGGGCGCGTTCGGAGGGGAGGGCCTCGCCCACCCGCAGCGACTCGACGAGGTCGAGGACCCGGTCCCGGATCCGTTCCTGCTTGCTGCCGGCGCGCACGTCGGCTCCCTTCTCGTACGGCTGGACCAATTTATACCATCCAGCTCCAGAAGGGTTGACAGGTCTAGACCTCTACTCCTAGCGTGAGGCAACCTGTCCGCCCTCAGATTGGAACCCTCATGCGGACGTTCACCCCCCGGATTCCGCTGATCAAACCCACCGCACCACAACACGCCGGGCGCGCCGGCAGGGCCGATGTCAGGCGCAAGAGGTCTAGGACACTCCTGTTGATCACTGGGCTCGCCGCGGCGTTGCTCGCCCCGGCCGCGCCCGCGACCGCGGCCCCACAGGGCTCCCAGGACAAGGCCCGACACGAACTCCTGGAGGGCCTGTACGGGCACTCGTACTGGCAGTCCCGGATCCTCTGGTACGACCTCGCCGCGAACCTCAAGCGACTCGACACCCGCGCCGAGGTGCGCGACATCGTCGCCAAGACCACCGACGCTGGCTTCGACACCGTCGTGGTCGACGTGAAGAACTACACCGGCTACGTCGCCTACGACTCGGCGTACGCGCCGCACCTGTCGACCACGAAGATCCCCTCCTACCAGGGCTACCCGGCCGGGTACGACCTGCTGCAGACCGTGATCGACGAGGGCCACGCCGCCGGGCTGGACGTCATCGCGGCCGTCAACGTGTTCAGCGAAGGGCAGAACACGTACAAGGACGGGCCGGCCTTCCAGCGCCCCGAGTGGCAGACCACCTACCAGTACGCCAAGCGGATCGTGAACGCCCCGGACGGCGGGAAGTACCCGCTCGCGGGCGTGAACGCCTCCCGCGGCGAGGAGCAACTGGTCGCGTACACCCCGGAGAAGTACGACACCTCCCCGGCGAACCAGTGGGGCGTCGAGGCCCAGGTCACCGACGGCCAGGTGACCAAGGTGGTGGACCGGCGCAACGGGGCGCCCCCGCTCGCGGTGCCCGACAACGGGTACGTCCTGTCCGGTCACGGCAAGGCCGCCGACTGGCTGCTCGCCCACCTGCACACCGGTGACACCGTGGCGGTGGACGCGGAAACCTCGCTCGTACCCGCGGCCGAATATCCGACCTTCTCCACGTTCGTGAACCCGATCCTCCCCGAGGTCCAGCGGTACGAGCTGAACATCATCGAAGAGATCGCCCGCAACTACGACGTGGACGGCATCTCACTGGACCGGGCGCGCTACTCCAACGCCAACGCCGACTTCAGCGACACCAGCCGGAAGGCGTTCGAGCGGTACCTCGGGCGGCAGGTGGCGAACTGGCCCGCCGACATCTTCCGGTACGACCTCGACGGCTTCACTCAGCGGCGCGTGGAGGGTCCGCTGTTCAAGAAGTGGATCGAGTGGCGTGCCGACAACATCCAGAACTTCTTCCAGCGCGCCGAGCGGCTGGTGCACGGCGTCGACCCGGACCTGTTCTACACCGACTACGTCGGGGCCTGGTACCCGCTGTACTACGAGGAAGGCGTCAACTGGGGCAGCCGCGACCACCAGCCGGCGTACGACTGGGCCAGCGAGGACTACCACACCACCGGGTACGCCGAGGACATGGACTTCCTGATGACCGGCACGTACTTCACCTCGGTCACCAAGGAAGAGGCGGTCGAGCGCGGTGAGCCCGCGCCGTGGTACTCGGTCGAAGGCTCCGCCGAGATCGCCACGGAAGCGATCGACGAGGCGACGTTCACGTACTCCAGCCTCTACCTGCTGCAGTACGAGAACGACCCCGAGAAGTTCCAGGACGCGCTGCGGATGGCGATGTCCAAGACACACGGGATCATGCTGTTCGACCTGGTCTACCTGGAGCAGTACGGATGGTGGGACGAGGTTGACGAGGTGTTCGGTGAGGCCGAGCACGGCGTGCCGCACCGCAACCCGGCCTTCCGCAAGGTGCTCACCCGGGACTGTTGATCACGCCTCGACGGCGCTAGCGGGACGGCGGTGGCTCACGTCACCGCCGTCCTGGTCCGTCTCCAGCGGGCAGCAAAGAAGGAGGGCACCTAGCTCCCCCTCCATCTTCAACATATATCGCACCGGGGGACTTGCGGCAAGACCCCGGTCGTGCCGCAGAATCACCGAACGTAGTCAGACACACGGGATTTTGGGGGGCACGACATGCGTGTGTTGTTGTCGACGTACGGCTCGCGTGGGGGCGTCACACCGCTGGTGGCACTCGCGGTGCGGTTGCCGGTGCGCCCGCTGGTGCACGGGGCGACGGTGGCCGCGACCCTGCTGCTCGACGCGGTCAGCCGAATCCCGTGAAACCCGTGACCACCAGCGCGTTTGACCTTCCCGACCACCTCGCCGCCAAGGCCGACCCGGCGCTGATCGCCAGCGACGAACAGCACTTCGCGGCCATCGCGGAGAGCCTCGAGCAGACGATCGACGAGCTGTCCGAGCGCCTCGACGCCGAGCGCAAGGCGCCCGGAGGCAAAGGGCAACGCGCGATGGACCGGGACCAGGAGGTACGCCGGCTGACCGTACGTCTACGTACCCTGCGTCGCTTCAGCATGGACCTGTGCCTCGGCCACATTGTCAGCGCGGACAACCCCGAGCCTGTGTACGTCGGACGGCTCGGCCTTACCGACAGCGAAGGACATCGGCTGTTGCTTGACTGGCGCTCGCCCGCGGCGGCGCCGTTCTTCGGGGCGACCCACGCCAACCCGATGGGGCTGACAAGCCGCCGCAGGTATCGCTGGACCCGGGGCCGGGTCACCGACTACTGGGACGAGGTGTTCACCTCCGACGGGCTCGACGGCCACGCCGCGCTCGACGACCAGTCCGCCTTCATCGCCAGCCTGGGCGGCAGCCGGTCGTCCCAGATGCGGGACGTCCTCGGCACCATCCAGGCAGACCAGGACGCCATCATCCGCGCCGGATCCCGCGGCGCCCTCGTCGTCGACGGCGGTCCGGGTACGGGCAAGACCGTCGTGGCTCTGCACCGCACCGCGTACCTCCTGCACTCCGACCCTCGCCTGGGCCACCGCCGGGGTGGTGTGCTGTTCGTCGGTCCGCACCAGCCCTACCTGGCCTACGTCGCCGATGTCCTCCCCAGCCTCGGCGAGGACGACGTGCAGACCTGCACCTTGCGGGGCCTCGTCGCTGAGGGAGCCGCGGCGAGAATCGAGACCGACCCGGAGGTGGCCGCGCTGAAGTCTTCGGCGGACCTGGTGAAGGCGATCGAGCCGGCCGTCAGGTTCTACGAGGAGCCGCCGGCCAAGGGTATGAGGGTCGCGATCGCCGAGGCGGACATCTGGCTGAGCGCCGACGAGTGGGCCGAGGCGTTCCAGGCGGCGGCACCCGGTACTCCGCACAACGAGGCACGTGACGAGGTCTGGGAGGAACTACTCACGATCCTGGTGGACAAATATGACGGTGACGAGCCGGATGACATGGTCCGCAGGTCGCTGCTGCGTAACCGGGAGCTGTTCACGGCCTTCACGCGTGCCTGGCCGCTGCTCGAAGCCACCGATCTCGTCGCGGACCTGTGGTCGGTGCCCGCGTACCTGCGCAAATGCGCTCCCTGGCTCAGCCGCGACGAGATTCGGAAGCTGCAACGTGAGGACGCCCAGACCTGGACGGTGTCCGACCTGCCGCTGCTGGACGCGGCACGGCAGCGACTTGGCGACCCGGAGGCGTCGCGGCGGCGGCGCCGGCATCACGCCACCATCGCTGCCGAACGCGAGCGCATGGCCACGGTCATTGATGACCTGCTCGCTTCCCGGGTTCATGACGACGGTGAAGGCGTCCTGGTAATGCTGCACGGACAGGACATGCGGGACTCCCTGGTTGACGAGTCGGCCCTGCCCGTCGCCGAACCCGACCGGCTCGCCGGCCCGTTCGCGCACATCGTCGTGGACGAGGCTCAGGAACTGACCGACGCGGAGTGGCAGATGCTGCTGCTGCGCTGCCCGTCCCGCAGCTTCACCATCGTCGGGGACCGCGCCCAGGCCAGGCACGGGTTCACGGAGTCATGGCAGGAACGGCTGGAACGGATCGGGTTCGACCGGATCAACCTGGCGTCCCTGAGCATCAATTACCGGACGCCGGCGGAGGTCATGGCCGAAGCCGAGCCGGTCATCCGGGCCGTACTCCCGGACGCCAACGTGCCTACCTCCATCCGCGAGAGCGGCATTCCCGTCGTACCCGGAGCTACGTCGGAGCTGGATGCGATCCTCGACGGCTGGCTCGCCGCGAACGCCGAGGGGATCGCCTGCGTCATCGGCGCTGGAGACATCAAAGACGGCTCGTTCCGGGCGAGGGCCCGCGTCCGGTCGCTGACCCCTGAGCTGTCGAAAGGGCTCGAGTTCGACCTGGTCGTCCTCATCGATCCGGAGACGTTCGGCAACGGCACCGAAGGAGCGGTCGACCGCTATGTCGCGATGACCCGAGCCACCCAGCGACTCGTCGTCCTCACGAGTCCCTGAGACGTCGGCCGGTCACAGCCAAAGTCCCACTCAGGCGAGACAAAACTCGTTGCCCTCGATGTCCTGCATCACGAGGCACGACTCGTTGACGCCATCGGCAAGCAGCAGTCGCACGCGTACCGCGCCGAGCGCGGCCAGTCGTGCGCATTCGGCCTCAAGTGCGGCCAGGCGCTCGTCACCCACGAGCCCGGTGCCAACCCGCACGTCAAGATGCAGCCGATTCTTGACGACCTTGCCTTCGGGAACGCGCTGGAAGAACAGTCGCGGGCCCACACCTGAGGGATCAATGGAGGCGAACGCTGAACCCTGACGCTCAGGCGGCAGCGAGCGATCGAAATCGTCCCAGGTAGCAAACCCTTCCGGTGGCGGCGGTACGACGTACCCCAACACCTCGCACCAGAAACGAGCGACGCGCTCAGGATCTGCGCAGTCGAAGGTGACTTGGAATTGCTTGACCGGCGCCATCGGTCCAGCGTAGGGGCGCGGCCCAGCCATCACCGCGCGGGTCGCGGTCTCGCGTGACATGGCTTGGTGACCCGCTCGTGGCCGGGTTCACCGAGGGCTGAGGAAGAACCACAAAACCTGCCGTAACGCACCGTGGAGCGCGGGTAAGACCACCAGCGATGGTGGCAGCGTGCGGCGAAGCGGTAATCCACCCAGACGCCGCGTGTTCCACACGCAGCGTGGAGGGTATCTCCGTCCAATAGGACGGAGAGAACGTCAAGAACGGAGCAACTCGATGAGCCGCCACATCCAGGTCACCTTCGACGCCCACGACCCGCGGGCGCTGTCGTCCTTCTGGCGTGACGTACTGGGCTACGTCCATCCCGGCCCGCCCGGAGTTGACCTGCCCGAGGGTGCCGACCCGCTGGCCGCGTGGGACGACTTCCTCGCGCGGATCGGCGTACCGGAGGAGGACCGCAACACGAGATCGGCGGTCGAGGATCCGGAAGGGCACGGCCCACGATTGTTCTTTCAGCAGGTACCGGAGGACAAGGTCGCCAAGAACCGCGTGCACCTCGACGTACGCGCGGCCCCCGGGCTACAGGGAGAAGAACGGATGGCCGCGCTGGAGGCCGAGTGCGACCGGCTCGTCGCGCTGGGAGCGACGCGGGTACGTCGCCACGAGCCCGCTCCGCCGCTGAGCGGCGGCCACATCGTGATGACCGACCCCGAGGGCAACGAGTTCTGCCTCGACTGACGCCGCTTGGAGCGTTGGTCACAGGCCGAGGATGGCGCGGCGGCGTCTGCCCCACTCCAGAGCCGACGCGATGCCCTCGTCCAGTGTGTGTTCGGCGCGCCAGTCGAGGACGGTGGCGGCCTTGTCGACGTTCGCGTACGCACCCACCGCGTCGCCTGGTCGGGGTGGCGCGGTCCGCGTGGGCACCTTCTTGGCGAAGACCCGCTCGAACGACTCGATCAGCTCCAGTACGGTGACGCCTTCGCCGGTGCCGAGGTTGATGATCGTGCTCGGACCCTTGGCGTGATCCAGCGCTTCAGCGAATTTCTCCACCGCGGCCACGTGCGCTCTGGCCAGGTCCCAGACGTGGATGTAGTCGCGGATGCCGGTGCCGTCGCGGGTCGGGTGCGCAGTGCCGGTGATCGTGAACGCGTCGATCTCGCCCTGGGCGGCAGCCACCAACTGCCCCAGCACGTGCGTGGGTGAGGGGTCGTAGATACCGCTGCGGTACTTCGGATCCGCGCCGATCGGGTTGAAGTACCGAAGGATGATCGCGTGCAGGTCGCTGGCGGCCGCCACGTCCTGCAGCGCCATCTCCATCACCTGCTTCGTGCGGGCGTACGGCGAGGTGGGGCTGAGGGGGGAATCCTCGGTGACCTCAAACCCGGGGACCATGCCGTACAGCGCGGCAGACGAGGAGAACACCACGTTGGCCTTGCCGAGCGCGACCAGGGTGTCGAACAGCTCCAGGGACTTCGACACGTTGTCGCGGTAGTACTCGTACGGCTTCTCGACGCTCTCCGGGACGACGATCCGCGCGGCCATGTGGATGGTGCACTCG
>JBOGDK010000078.1:0-14768 GCA_050701795.1 Micromonosporaceae bacterium | reverse complement strand
GGAAAGGACCCGGACCGGCTGGTCTTCGACCTCGACCCGGGTGCCCCCGCGGGGTTGCCCGAGTGCCTGCAGGTCGCGCTGCTGCTCCGGGAACGGCTCGCCGCGGACAAGCTGGTGGCGTACCCGAAGACCAGCGGGAAGAAGGGCATGCAGCTGGTGTGTGCGGTGTCCGGGCGGCAGGACGACCGGGTGATCTCCGGGTTCGCCAAGCGTCTCGCCGAACAGATCGAGCGGGAGCAGCCGAAACTGGTGGTGTCCCGGATGGCGAAGAAGCTGCGTTCCGGGAAGGTGTTCATCGACTGGAGCCAGAACAACGCGGCGAAGACCACCGTGACGCCCTACTCGCTGCGGGCGCAGCAGGATCCGACGGTCTCCACGCCGCTGACCTGGGACGAGGTGGCCGCCGGGGGGCGCCCCCGGTTCACCGCCGCCGAGGTGCTGGAGCGCGTCGATGAGTACGGAGACCTGATGGCCCCGGTCTGCGACCCCGGACCCCGCGTCCCCGTCTCCTGACCGTGCTGGGGCCTTCGCGATGCCCGCGTCATGTGCTGGCGGAGAGGGGATCCATCCTGCTATATGGGAGGCAGGTTCCGGATGTTGACCACCATAAGTGCTGGCAGCGGCCTCGTCAGGTCCGAGTTCTGGGAACCGGCTTGAGAGAGCCGGTTCGGCGCGTACGGTGATGTGAACAAGCTCCCCGGCGGGGGAGGAACGGTCCCAGGGGGAGATATCGGGGCCAGCACAACGTGAAGCTGGGCACTCAAGACGTGGGTGCTCGAAGAGCTGCGGCAGCTCATACCGGGCTGTTCTTCAGCCACCTCTCCAACCGGCATACCGCTTCGGCTGACCGTCTCACGACGCGTCGGCTGTGAGGTGCCGCCGGGTTTAGGAGGCGCGACCATGAACGTTCTGCTTCCTGAGGAACTGTCCACGCACGACACCGCTGGTCAGGCGACCGCGGTGGTGGTACCGGAACAACGAAGTCGATCCGGGGTACGGCCGGACAAAGCCATCGACGCACACGCCAGGATCCTGCTGGTGGGACTCAGCGATCTCGCCAAGGACCACCCCGATCGGGCCAGGATCAGGGGACGTGTCATCGAGCTCTACCTGCCCCTCGCCGAGTACCTGGCCCGGCGGTTCCGCAACCGCGGCGAACCGTACGACGACCTGTCCCAGGTCGCGGTGGTCGGGTTGATCAAGTCGGTGGACGGCTTCGATCCGTCCCGTGGGGTGGAGTTCGCCAGTTACGCGATACCCACCATCGTGGGCGAGTTGAAGCGGCACTTCCGGGACAAGGGCTGGAGCGTACGGGTGCCGCGCCGGCTCCAGGAGCTCAAGCTCGAGATCGCGAAAGCCGCCGGTGAGCTGACCCAGGTACTGAAGCGGTCGCCCACCGTCACGGACCTTGCGACCCACCTCGGGCTCTCCCAGGACGAGGTGCTGTCCGGCCTCGACACCGCAAACGCGTACAGCGCGCTGTCGTTGCACACCCCGGTGGCCGGCCAGGAGTCGGGCCCCGAGGTGATGGACCTGCTTGGCGACGAGGATCCTGGACTGCAGGGGGTTGAGGACCGCGCCACGCTACGGCCGCTGCTGCACAAGCTCCCCGAGCGGGAACGCCGCATCATCGCGCTCCGGTTCTTCGGGAATCTGACACAGTCGCAGATCGCCGACGAGATCGGCATCTCGCAGATGCACGTCTCACGCCTGCTCGCCCGTTCGCTGAAACAGCTGCGGGACGGCATGCTCGCCGAGGACTGAAGCCGGCTGATCGCAGGTCATGGCCGCCCGGCATAGCGGCGGCCATGACCTTTGCGGCATTCCCGTGGTCGAGTAGCTGACCGGACGGTAGCCGTCAACTGGTGGCGATCGCCGAGACCGCGGCGAGGAGCCGGTCCACGGAGTGCGGCGTGGTGCCGACACCGAGGCTGGCGCGTACCGCTGAGCCGGTACGTTCGGCCTGCCCGACCTTCCAGGTCAGGCTGCGGGTGAACGGGTGGGCGCAGAACAGGCCGGCGCGTACCCCGATGCCGTACTCGTCGGACAGGCGGCGCGCCACGATGTCCGGGTCGATCCCGTCCACCACGAACGAGACGATCCCGACCCTCGGGTGGTCGGGGCCCGAAGGCGGTCAGCTCCCGTACTCCCGGGATCCGGCACAGGCCGTCGCGCAGCCGGCCCAGCAGCATGTCCTCGTTCGCGGCGAGCCGATCCTGGCCGGCGGCGACGAGTGTCCGGCACGCCGCGGCCAACGCCGCCGCGCCGATCACGTTCGGGGTACCGGCCTCATGCCGGGCGGGCCCGGTCGCCCACCGTACGTCGTGCGTGGCGTCCCCGACATGCTGGCTCGCCCCGCCGCCGGCCAGGTACGGTGCCGCCGCGTCCAGCCAGCCGGGCCGGCCGGCGAGCATTCCGCAACCGAACGGCGCGTACAGCTTGTGGCCGGAGATCGCGACGTAGTCGACGCCGAGCGAGGCGACATCCACGGCCCGGTGCGGGGCGAGCTGGGCCGCGTCGAGGAACACCCGGGCGCCGTACCGCCGGGCGACCGTGGCGATCTCGGCGACCGGCCACAGCTCCCCGGTGACGTTCGATGCGCCGGTGACCGCCACCAGGATGGGCGTCGGGTCATCACCCCGCCGCAGTTCCCGCAGTGCCGCGGCCACCGAACGGACGGCCGCCCCCGGGCTGGCCGGGATCGGCAGCCGGATCGGGCGACGCCACGGCAACAGCGCGGCGTGGTGCTCGCTGCCGAACACCACCGTCGCGGTGCCGGGCGGGAGCGCACCCGCCAGCAGGTTCGTGGCGTCGGTGGTGTGGCGGGTGAACACCACGGCGTCGTCGGGTCGACATCGCAGGAAACCGGCCACGGTGGTACGGGCCTGCTCGTACCTGTGGGTGGTGCGCTGGGACAGGACGCCGGCACCCCGGTGCGCGCTGGCGTACTCGCTGAGCGCTTCGGTGACCGCGCCGGAGACCGCCGCCAGGCATGGTGCGCTCGCGGCGTAGTCGAAGTTGGCGTACTCGACGCGATCTCCGCCCGGGAGGTCGACCAGATGGTGCCCCCCGAGTACCTCCGGCTCGGGCGCCGAATCGGGCACCACGCGCCCACCGTGGGCGGCGCCCACGTCGGCCTGAGGGGTGCTGGCGCCGCTGAGGACAGTTGATGACATGCCGTACTCCCGGGGTAGGGACCCCACAGGGACACGGGGTCCGCGCTTGCCCGACACGTGTGTGCCGGGCCCGGTCTTCACCCGGGGCACCCCACCGCGGAGCGAGGGTTGCCGGCCAGCAAGCCGGGGCTTGACGCTGGCGCTCATGACCTGCCGTACACGATAGCGGCACCGGCCGGTGCCGACACAGGCCCGCGGCGGTACGCGGTACGTGGCGACCGACACGACCACCGGCGTGGTACGCGCCAGGCGGGTACGACGCGCCGGACTCGCGTCGGCGACGGCCTCGCATGGCCGACGGCCGTGCGGCGGGGACTACTACTCTGGGCACCATGTCGTCGCAGCCACCGGATGAGACACCGGACGCCGGTATGCCGGGCACCCCCGGACCCACCCCGGCCACTGGACCGCCGCCGGGCGAAGCGTCCGCGGCTCCGAGCGGCGGGTTTCAGGCGCCGCCTCCATCCGGCACGGGCCAGCCGCCTCCATTCGGCATGGGCCAGCCGCCGCCGGCCACCGGCTCCCAATGGTCGACGGGCGGTCAGCCCGCCGTACCCGCCCCGGTCAGTGGCCAGGCGGGACCGCACGTCGGGTCGCCGGGCCCGGCCGGTGCGGTGCCTGCTGCGACTCACCAGGGCACCGCGACTCACCAGGGCTCCGCGGCCTCCACCGAGGTGTCGGGCCCGCCGTCCGTGGGGGGGCGGATCCTGGACCTGATCGGCCTGGGTTCCGACCGCAGGCACTGGCTCGTGGTCGTGTTCCGGATCCTGGTGATCGTGCTGGTCCCGGTCGGCGCCGTGGTGATCGGGTTCATGCTCGCGCTCTCCTCCGGCTTCCGGTTCGGCCTGCTCACCGCCACCGCGGCGATCGCTCTGCTCCCGGTGCCGTTCCTGGTCTTCTGGTTCGCGTGGTTGGACCGGTTCGACCCCGCCCGGTGGGAGTACCTGGCGTTCGCGTTCGGCTGGGGTGCGTGCGTTTCGACGTCCCTCTCCCTGGGCGCCAACACGCTCGGGGGGTACATCTTCGAACAGCAGGGGATGCCCGCCTGGTGGACGGCGGTCTTCGTGGCTCCGGTCAGTGAGGAGATCACCAAGGGGTTGGCGCCGCTGCTGCTGCTGTGGTTGTGGCGGCGCGAGGTGATCGGAATCCCCGACGCGGTGATGTACGCCGGGCTGTCGGCCACAGGTTTCGCTATGACAGAGAACGTCCTCTATCTCGGCGGCGTGTATGTCTCCGGCGAACAGATGCAGGGAGAGTTCGGCGCCGTACTCGGCGTGGTCAGCCTGATCGTGGTACGGCTCGGTTTCACCGGATTCCTGCATCCGCTGTTCACGGTGATGACCGGCGTCGGGGTCGGGATGGCGGCGCGTACCAACAGCCTGGCGCAGAAGATCGCCTACCCGGCGGTGGGGCTGTTCCTGGCGATGCTGCTGCACGGCACCTGGAACTACACCGCGACCCTGGGGCAGCGGGATCCCCGGTTCATCGGCTACCTGTACTTCCTGGTGGCGCTGCCGCTGCTGTTCGGGTTCGTGATCTTCGGGCTGTGGATCCGCGGCGGCCCCGGGCGGACCGTACGCGGAGTGCTCCCGGAGTACGTCCGTGCCGGCTGGCTGAGTCCGCCCGAGGTGGGGGCGCTACTGACGCTGCGGCGCCGGTTGTGGGCCCGCAGGTGGGCCAAGCAGGTGGCCGGTGAGGAAGGCTCCCGCGCGATGCGCGGCTACCAGATCGCCTGTACCCGGCTGGCTCTGCTGCGGGAGGCCCGTACCAGAGGGGTGCGCGACTGGGAGCCCGGTGACCCGGAGCGGCGGCTGTTGGGGCAGGTGACGGCGTACCGGCAGGCGTTCACCGGTCGCGACGGTACGGTGCCCACGGCCTGGTGGGACGGCCGCCGCTACCTGTTGACCTTCCCGGACGGACAGCAGCGGCGGGTGGAGCCACCGCGTTCGTACGCGATGCCGGTGCCGACCAGGCCGCAGTGGGGCCTACAGACGCCGTACGGTCCGCAGAACCCGTACGGTCCACAGGCACCGTACGGTCCGCAGGCGCCGTACGGGTATCCGCCGGGCGGTTACAGGTAGAGGCCGGTGGCGTCCGGTTCGACCCGGGCCGCCGCGACCGCGTGCACGTCACGTTCCCGCAGCAGGATGTAGTCCTGTCCGTGCAGCTCCACCTCGGAACGGTCATCCGGGTCGAACAGCACCCGGTCGCCGTGCTTCACAGTGCGTACCAGCGGGCCCACCGCCACCGCGACCGCCCAGGACAAGCGCTTGCCCACCGCGGCGGTCGCCGGGATCACGATGCCCGCCGCCGAACGGCGCTCGCCTTCAGCCTCGATGCTGACCAGGAGCCGGTCGTGCAACAACCGGATCGGCAGTCCCTGATCGGTTGAATCGGACGGCT
This sequence comes from Micromonosporaceae bacterium, assembly GCA_050701795.1. Taxonomy (GTDB): domain Bacteria; phylum Actinomycetota; class Actinomycetes; order Mycobacteriales; family Micromonosporaceae; genus WHSM01. The sequence goes on along the minus strand of JBOGDK010000078.1, from coordinate 9,189 downwards.
TTGTCAGCTCTGGAGGCGCGTGTGAGTTCCTGCCGGTCACGCGGACACGCTACTTGACGGGCTGGGACTACCACGCAGCGACTACGGTGATCGCGTGAGTCGGTTTTCTGAGGCGACAGGTCGGATGCGACAGGCATGGCGGTCGATGCGGCGCGCGGAGCAGGACACCACCGATCAATCCACCCCGCCACCGCCGGGGGGAACGGCGCCCGACACGACCCGGACAGCGTCGGAGTCGCCGAACGCGACCGTTTCGAAGGACAACTCGATGGTGCCTGATGATCACCCGCTGGTGCCGTTGTCCCGGCACGATGACGTGCTGGTCTCCCAGGGGGTGCGGATCGCGGCGGCCTGGTCGTGGCGGCTGCTGGTGATCGGCGTGGCCGTCGGCACCGGGCTGTGGTTGCTGGCGTACCTGCGGCTGGTGGTGGTGCCGTTGATCGTGGCACTGCTGCTGGCGGCTCTTCTGGAACCGGCCGTGGCGTGGCTGCGCCGGATCGGGGTGCCCCGTTCGCTGGCCGCCGCGATCGTCCTGATCGGCGGTCTGGCCGCGGTGGTGGGGACTCTGACCGCTGTGGTGCAGGCCTTCATCGACGGCCTCCCGCAGCTGTTGGGCAACGTCCAGCAGGGCATTTCGCAGATCGAGACCTGGCTACGCGACGGCCCGCTCAACCTGTCCCAGAGCCAGCTGAACGAGGGATTCGCGAGCGCCTCTCAGTGGCTCGAGGAGAACCGCCAGAGCTTCACCGCCGGAGCCGTCGACACGGCGACTCAGACCGCCAGCACCGTGGGTCACATGATCGCCGGGCTGTTCCTGGTGCTGTTCACGACGTTCTTCTTCATGCGCGACGGCAGAGGGATCTGGAGTTTCCTCACCGGGATGTTCCCTCGCCCCGCGCAGCAGTCCGTGTACGGCGCCGGCAACGCCGCCTGGCGCACCCTCACCTCGTACGTCCGCGCCACCGTGGCGGTCGCGTTCATCGACGCGGTGGGGATCGGGGTCGGCGCGGCACTGCTCGGGTTGCCGTTGGCGTTCCCGATCGCCGCGCTGGTGTTCCTCGCGTCGTTCATCCCGATCGTCGGTGCCACGATCTCCGGCCTGGTGGCCGTGCTGGTGGCGCTGGTGGCCAAAGGCCCCTTCGCGGCGTTGGTGATGCTGATCATCGTGATCGGGGTACAACAGGTCGAAGGTCACGTGTTGCAGCCGTTGCTGCTCGGCCGGGCGGTGGCGCTGCATCCGGTGGCGGTGATCCTCGCGATCGCCGCGGGTGTCGTGGTCGCCGGGATCGTGGGCGCGCTGATCGCGGTGCCAACGATCGCCGTACTCAACACCGCGTTCCGGCACCTGCACGGTGAACGGACGGCCGAATCCGCAGGGGCGCTGGCGCCGGACGAATCAGCGGGTGGCACCGTCTCCGGGGCACCGGCCTAGCGTCGTCGCCGGGCGACGTGCAGCACGGCGCCCCAATGCCGGCGAAGCCTCCGGGTGCCCAGTAGGCGCCGGATCTCGTGGTAGAGGCGATCTCGTTTCCACGGATCCATGCGGATGTGGCCGGAGAAGGTGTCGAGCAGCCCGAGGTACGCCTCGGCGGTGTAGCTGATCTCCCAGTCGAAGTGTCGTACCGCCATCACGTCGAACAGGCCACTGGACTCGATTTCGGCACGGTCGTCAGGTAGCTCACCGGGCCGCGGCCAGCCCTCCCCGGGTGGCTGGCCTTCCCCGATCTCGTCGTACACCGGCTGGATCTGCGGGAAGAAGCTGTCGCCGCCGTCCGGGAACACGTGGCTCGCGGTCCAGAACGCCAGGTGCCCACCGGGGCGCAGCACCGAGGACGCCTTCTGGTACCGGGTGGCCGGATCGAGCCAGTGCCACACCGTGGCGGCGTACGCCAGAGCGAAATGCCGTCGCGGTGGTCGCCAGGTGTCGAAGTCGGCCTCCACCACCCGTACGTCAGGAAAGGTCGCGAGGTTGTGCCGGGCCTCGGCGGCCAGCGCCGGACCGATCTCGACGCAGGTGATCGGGAATCCGCGCCGGGCCAGCGGGACCGTCGCCTTGCCCGTCGCGCATCCCACTTCCAGCAGTGGGTCGCCCGGTCGCAACTGCGTTGATCGGAGCAACTCTTCGTACAACGTGGTGGGGTAGTCCGGTCGGACCCGCTGGTACGACTGGGCGGCGGAGTCGAACGTCATCCGGAGTTGGCGCCTGTCTGTCACGACAGGCATCGTCCCGCCCGGTTCCTGGCACCGCCACCGTGTTTCGGCGGCTGGTGCGCCAGCGCGGGTCGGAGAGTGCTAGTTCGACTGGGTCGTCATGTAGAGCGCGTACCCGGCGACCACGATCACGAGGACCACGAACCCGGCGGCGGGCCTGGTGAGTGCCCAGGCAACCGTACGTAACGTCGCCAGGGAGTTTTTCGTGGTGCGGTACTCGAACCAGGCGCGATGCGCCCTCTGGAAGCGGCGCCCGGTCAGCCAGCCCAGGACCAGCCCTCCGACAACAGCCATAGCGATGAACGAGCTCACGTCGGGTCTCCCACAGTGCAAGGGGTGGAGGTTACGTAATCACAAACTCCAGTTGTCGCACCAGGGTGACGCGTGGCCTGCGTCGATTACTCAGCGTAGTTCCGCGCTGTGCGAGGTCATCAAGACGGAGCGGTTCATGCGGCCGGGTCACCGTCGATTGTGGGCGGTGTCATGGCGGGTACGTCAGGAGCCGGCGAGGCGTTTCAGGGCTCCGGCGACCACGTCGGGTTTCGTGGTGTACCAGAACGGTGGCAGGGAACGCCGCAGGTACGTCCCGTACGAACGGGAGTGGTGCAGCCGGGAGTCGAGGACCGCCACGACACCGCGGTCGGTGGCGCGGCGGATCAGGCGTCCGGAGCCCTGGGCGAGGCGTACCGCCGCGATCGGGACGCTGATCGCGGCGAACCCGGAACCGCCGGCGGCGTCGACGGCCGCGGTACGGGCCGCGGCCACGGGCTCGTCGGGACGTGGGAAGGGCAACCGGTCGATGACGACCAACTGGCACGCGTCGCCGGGGATGTCCACCCCCTGCCACAGCGACAGCACGCCGAACAGGCAGGTCCCTTCGGTTTCCCTGAATCGGCGTACCAGACCGGGAAGGGACTCCTCGCCTTGCAGCAGCACCGTGAGGTCGGTCTTGTCGCGTACCACCTCGGCGGCCCGCTCGGCGGCCTTCCGGGACGAGAACAGCCCGAGGGTACGGCCACCCAGCGCCTTGACCAGGCTGACCAGCTCGTCGGCACCGGCGTCGGACAGGCCGGACTGGGTGGGACGCGGCAGGTGGGCGGCGACGTACAGGATGCCCTGCTTGGCGTAGTCGAACGGGGAGCCGACATCCAGCTCAGACCACTCGGGCCGCTCGTCCCCGATGGTCAGCCCGAGAGTGCGCGCCACCGTGTCGAACTTGCCGCCCAACGTCAGGGTCGCCGACGTGGCGATCACGGTGCGTTCGTCGTACAGGTGGAAGCCGAGCAGGCCCGCGACGGACAGTGGCGCCACCATCAGCGACGAGGCGCCTACCGCGGGCGCCCCACCCGCGGCCCCCCAGATCCCACCGCGGCGGTCGCCCTCGGTCCACACCACGTCGTGTTCGGCGAACCCGAGCAGGCGTTGTGCCACCTCGGTCAGCTCCTCCAGCGTCGCCTTGGCCTGCTGCCGGCGTACCGCGTCGGCGTCGTCCGCGCGGATCTCGCCGATGCTCTTGGTGGCGGCCCGGCAGGCCGCGTCGAGGAGGGTGAGCCCTTCGGCGATCGGGGTCGGCGGTGAGTGGAGCCTGCCCACCGGGGCGTCGGCCAGCGCCACGGTGAGCGCGTCGGCGGCCTCGCGGAGCTGCTCGTACGCGTCCGGGTCGAGGTGGGTACGGGCGCGCCGCGCCGCCCGGTCCACCACGTCCGCGGACAGCTCCGCCTGCGCCGCCGAGGTGACCCGTTCGGCCAGCTCGTGTGCCTCGTCGACGATCAGCACCTGGTGGGGAGGCAGGATCCGCCCCTCGTTGAGCATGTCGATCGCGAGCAGGGTGTGGTTGGTGACCACGATGTCGGCTTCCCGGGCGCGTACCCGGGACAGCTCGGCGAAGCAGTCCTCGCCGTACTCGCAGCGGGTGGCGCCGATGCACTCCCGGGCCGGCATCGAGACGGTACGCCACACCTTGTCGTCCACCCCGGGGTCGAGCTCGTCCCGGTCGCCGGTCTCGGACTCCAGGGCCCATTCGCGTACCCGGGTGACCTGTTGGCCTGTCCGCCCGACCTCGCCGAGCCACACGGTCTTTCCGCTGCCCGAACCGGGGTCGCCGAACAGCCCGTCGTCGGCTGGCTCGTCGGCGGCCTCCAGCTTCGCCATGCAGGCGTAGTGGTGCCGGCCCTTCAGCACGGCATAGGTCGGGCGCCGCCCCAGGATGGGCTCCACGGCGTCGGCGAGCCTCGGCAGGTCAACCTCGATCAACTGCGCCTGCAACGCCAGCGTGGCGGTGGAGACCACCACGGGACCGTCCACGAGGAGCGCCGGCACCAGGTACGCCAACGACTTACCGGTGCCCGTACCGGCCTGGACCAGGAGGTGTTCCCCGGTCCCGATCGCCTTGCTGACCGCCTCGACCATCTCCAGTTGACCCGGTCGGGTGACCCCGTTGGGGACCGCGGCCACCGCCGCGGCAAGCAACTCCTGAGCCGTCGGGGCGCTGGTGCTGGGGGCGGTGGTCACGGGTCGACCGTACCGGCCGTGGCCGACAGGTGTTGGGCGGCTCGCGTACGGTGCGGGGGTGGTCGACGGGACGGTACGTGTGGTCTTTCGCAAGTACGACGGCAGCCTTCACTGGAACCAGGAGGGCCGCTGGCTGGGAGAGGACGAGCACGGGGTCTGGGTCGGGTGTCCGCCGGACACACCGGCCCGGCGAGGGCATGAGCCGCCGGTGGTTCACCCGCAGGCGCACGTCCTGTTGTTCCCGCGGGACGTCTGGTGGACCGCGGTGTTCAACGCCGAGCCGCAGCGTACGGAGATCTACTGCGACATCAGTACGGTGCCGCAGTGGCACGACGGTGAGGTCACGATGGTCGACCTCGACCTGGATGTCATGCGCCGCCGGGACGGCACTGTGCGGCTCCTCGACGAGGACGAGTTCGCCGAACACCAGGTGAGGTACGGCTACCCGGGCGATGTGGTGAGCAACGCCCGGGCGGCCGCGGAGTGGCTGGAGCGCGCCCTGTCGGGCGACGCGGAGCCGTTCGCAGGTGTGTATCGCCGCTGGCTGGCGGAAGTGGCGGGCTGATCTTCAGTGAGCTGATATCCGGCAACGGCGGTCAACGGCGTGCCCGTGCCGCGGTACGGGTCAACGCCTGGTAGCCACGGTGCACCACGGCGTCGTGGCTGGTGTCCCGCCACAACCTGGACAGGGCGGCGCCGATCAGCAACAGCACCAGTGGGCCGAGTATCGGCCGCCGCCGGAGCGTCCAACCCACCGCCAGGAGAAGCAGGGTGACGGCGAGTCTTGGGCCGTGTCTCAGAGCCCCGCTGGCCGGGGACTTCGAGACACGGCTTACCAGAGTCATCAGGAGCTCCGGACGAAGTAGCCCGCGATCTCGCGGCAGGTGGCGAGCAGCCCGGTGACGAGCCGGTCGACGGCGTCCGGCTCGGTGTGGAGTGTGGATCTGGCAGCGAACTGGTCCGTGGCCGGCCGCCGTGACGAAGGCGGTGGCGCTGTGGTCAGAGTCCGGCCGGCCGGCTGGGTTCCGGCCACGGGCCAGGCCGGCATGCCACCCACCAGCGGTCCCGGCAGATACGGGGGACTGTCGGCGAGCTGGCCAGATGCGCTGACGAAGACCAGACGCGCGCTGCGCGCCGTTGCGGCGGTTGGCCGGCCGAAGACCAGTTCAGTCAGGCCCGGGGCACTGGCGCCGGGATTGTCGGCGTCCGGGTTGCCTGCGGGGGCCGGGCTGGTGGCCCGGGCGGTGCCGGCGGCGTTGCTCGCGGCGTTGCTCGCGGCGGTGATCGGGGCGTGCCTCGTGGGGGCCGGGCCGGCGGCGTTGCTCGCGGCGTACCGGTGGGGGTGCCGGTAGCGGCGGCGCCAGCGCCCGATTCGGGTGACCTCCCATCCAGCGGCGGTCAGTGGCTGGTCCTGCGCTCCCCACAGTCGGCGTTCGAGGTAGTCGAGCACGCGTGTGACTGTCGTTCCGGGGGTGGTCATCGTGTGGCCTCCTTCCCTTCAGAACAACGGAAGGGCAGGTAGCGGGTCGCGCGGCCTGCCCTTCGATGTGGCTCCTCTGCGGTTTCGATCGGATATCCTCCTCTCTGGAACAGAACCAATTAGTGGTTATGTACCAACATAAACTAGTGTCTGGTTTGCCAATAAACCTGTCAAGTGGTACTGATGTATTTGTTGGCCTCAAAGAGGAGTGCGGCTGTGAAAGCCGGCGATAGCGTGCACCCGATGAGTGAGTCGCCCCTCTACCAGGTAGTCGCCGACCGCCTGCGGGCCAGAATCCGCGGAGGCCAACTCCGGCCCGGCGATAAGCTGCCCACCGAGCAGGAACTCATGGGGGAGTACGACGTCTCGCGCAACACCGTCCGGCTCGCGCTCAACCTGCTCACCTCCGAGGGCCTGATCACCCCCGGCCGGGGCCGGGCCGGCAGGATGGTCCGGCTCCGTGAGCTGGTGCCGATCCACGTCGCCCACGTCGACGACGGTGCCGCGGTGCAGGGCGCCGAGGACAGCCCGTTCATCGACCAGATGCACGGCAGAGGGTTCATCCCGAGCATGCGGATCGAGGTCGGCATGGTGCAGGCGTCGGAGATCGCGGGGCGCCTCGAGCTACCGTCCGAGACCACTCTGGTGGTACGCCGGCGTACCCAGTTCCTGGACGAGGTGGCCTGCTCGATCGCTGACTCGTTCTACCCGTACGACATGGTGAAGCAGACCCCGATCATGGAGCCGCGGGACATCAGGCCCGGGGTGATCGCGTGGTTGGCCGAGCACGGCTGGGTGCAGAACCGGTACGTCGATGAAGTTTCCACCCGGATGCCCGAACCGGACGACGCGGCACGGTTGGGAATCGGTTCTGGAATCCCGGTGCTGATCCAGATCCGTACCGGATACGCGGACGCCACGCCGGTACGGGTCACCCGCACCGTGCTGCGGGGCGACCGGCACCGCATCGTGTACGAACTTCCTGGTTGAGAGCGTTTCGCGGGTTCCGGCATCCTCGGTGGGGAACCCTTCGGTGATACCGCCGCGCTATCTGGCGTCACGCCGAGCAACCGCTGCGGAGCGCGAGGGGCTTAGTGCACTTAAGTAGTCAGTACGTGAACGGGGGATGAACGACACATGAAGGTCGGACGGACAGGCGGCTGCGAATTTCGCCTGGTCACGCGGTGTGCTTAGCATGTGCCCGGTGTCCCGCTGTCAGGCGGCCACGTTCGGCAGACCACGACCCAGTGTGCACAGACTCAGCGCAGTACCGCTCACGCCTCGTAGCCAACCGCGACCATCGATGAGGTCCTCACGTGCGATTCTCGCTCCGTCCCAGCGAAGACTCCTTCTACGAGTTCTTCAGTCGCGCCGCCCAGAACCTGGTCCGCGGCGCTGAACTGCTCACCGAACTGGTGCAGCCGAACGCCGACGTACAGTCGGTGAGCGAACGCCTCATCGAGGCCGAGCACGACAACGACGAGATCACCCACGAGCTGTACAACAAGATCAACTCGACCTTCGTGACTCCCTTCGATCGGGAGGACATCTACCGGCTCGGCTCCAACCTCGACGACGTGATGGACCACATCGAGGCGGTGGGCAACCTGGTCTACCTGTACGGCCTGTCCGAGCTGCCGGCGCTGCCGCGCGAGATGACCGACCTGGTCGAGGTGCTGAACGAACAGGCCAAGGTCACCACGGACGCGATGCCGCGGTTGAGGTCGCTGAAGAACCTCCAGGAGTACTGGATCGAGATCAACCGGCTGGAGAACGACGGCGACAAGGCGTACCGGATGCTGCTGGTACGGCTCTTCTCCGGTGAGTACGACCCGCTGACCGTCATGAAGCTCAAGGAGGTCGCCGACGAGCTGGAGGCGGCCGTGGACGCCTTCGAGCACGTCGCGAACACCGTCGAGACCATCGCGGTCAAGGAGTCCTGACCGGTGGATCCCCTCCTCATCGGGGTGATCGCGGTCGTCGCCGTAGCCCTGTTGTTCGACTACACCAACGGGTTCCACGACGCCGCCAACGCGATCGCCACGTCCGTGTCGACCCGCGCCCTGACTCCGCGCGCTGCCCTGGCCCTCGCCGCGGTCGGCAACCTGGTCGGCGCCTTCCTCGGGGGCAAGGTCGCCTCCACGGTTGGCGGCGGCCTGGTGGAGCTGCCGGTCGGGTACGACGCGTTGTGGATCATCTTCGCCGGGGTGTTCGGCGCCATCGGCTGGAACCTGCTCACCTGGTATTACGGCATCCCCTCGTCCTCGTCGCATGCCCTGATCGGCGGCGTCGTCGGCGCGACCATCGCCGTCGCCGGCTTCGTCAAGTGGGACAACATCCTGGCGAAGGTCGTCATCCCGATGGTGCTCTCGCCGATCGTCGGGATGCTCCTCGGCTACCTCGCGATGCTCCTGGTGATGTGGTTGTTCCGGCGCGGCCACCCCGGCAAGCTGAACCGCGGGTTCCGGATCGCGCAGTCCATCTCGGCCGGCATGATGTCGATCGGCCACGGGATGCAGGACGCCGCGAAGACCATGGGCATCGTGGCACTCGCCTTGTACACCGGTGGTTTCCAGGACAGCCCGGAACACATCCCGATCTGGGTCTTCTTCAGCTCCGCCACGGTGCTCGCGCTCGGGACGTACGCGGGTGGCTGGCGGATCATCCGTACCCTCGGCCGCCGGGTGATCCACCTCGACCCACCGCAGGGCTTCGCCGCCGAGACCGTCGCCAGCTCCGTGCTGTACGCGAACGCGCTGGTCTTCGGGGCGCCGATCTCGACCACCCACACGATCACCTCGGCGATCATGGGCGTCGGTGCGACCCGGCGGCTGTCCGCCGTACGGTGGGGCGTCGCCGGCAACATCGTCACCGCGTGGATCCTCACCTTCCCGGGGGCCGCGCTGATCGCGGTCATCACCCACTTCCTGCTCGTACCGTTCACCGGCTGAGCCTGGTGCCGTCACTCGTGGCCCCGGCGGTCAGCC
>JBOGDK010000077.1:0-14962 GCA_050701795.1 Micromonosporaceae bacterium | reverse complement strand
GCGCCGCGCCCTCGGGTCTGGCGTTGCTGGACCTGGTGGCCCTCACCGATCCGGCGACCGGTGACCACATGACGTGGCAGGTGACCGACCACGGGTTCCGGATGGGGCTCTCGCCGCGGGTGGCTGATGTACTCGCGAAGCACGTACCGGACCTGGTGGGCAAGCTGCTGGCCCGGCACGGCCTGGCGCCGGCCGACGTCGCCGCGTGGGCGGTGCACCCGGGCGGGCCGCGGATTCTGGACGTGGTGGAGTCGGAGTTGTCGCTGCCGCCGGGGGCTTTGAAGACCTCCCGCGATACGCTCCGCGACCACGGCAACTGTTCCTCAGCCACGATCCTGCTGGTGGTACGCGAGATGATCCGGCGCGACCTGGTCCCGCCGGGCGGCTACCTGGTCGCGATGGCCTTCGGTCCGGGGCTCACCCTGTACGCCGCCCTGCTTCGCGGCTAGAGGCGCCGCGGAACCCGGATCGCCAGGGAGGCGTAGTGGTGGACAAGGTCAAAGCGGAGTGGGAGCGCCTGGACGAGCGGTTCGACGGCGTCGACGGCGACGGACACCTGGAGGTGCTGTTCAGCGACGGGCGTTGGACCGAGGGTCCGGCGTACTTTGCCGCGGGCCGCTACCTGGTGTGGAGCGACATCCCCAACGACCGGATGCTGCGCTGGGACGAGACCACGGGCCAGGTGGGGGTGTTCCGGCAGCCCGCCGGGTACGCCAACGGCCACACCATCGACCGGCAGGGCCGTCTGGTCAGCTGTGAACAGGGCAACCGGCGGGTGACCCGTACCGAGCCTGACGGGTCGGTCACCGTGCTCGCCGACCGGTACGACGGGAAGCGGTTCAACAGCCCCAATGACGTCGTGGAGCATGCTGACGGGTCCGTGTGGTTCACCGACCCGAGCTACGGCATCGACAGCGACTACGAGGGGGTACGCGCCGACAGCGAGATCGGCGCCTGCCACGTCTACCGGATCGATCCGGGTGGCGAGGTACGCATCGTCGCCGACGATTTCGTACGCCCGAACGGGCTCGCGTTCACCCCGGACGGGCGACGGCTCCACGTGGTGGACACCCGCGCCAGGCACATCCGGCGGTTCGATGTCGGGGATGGTGGCGTACTCAGCGGCGGAGACGTGTTCGCCACCTGCGGTGCCCGTACCTTCGACGGGATCCGGTTCGACGACCAGGGCCGGCTCTGGGCCGCCGCGGGCGACGGGGTGCACTGTTTCGACCCGGACGGCACCTTGATCGGCAAGTTACGGATCCCCCAGGTGGTGTCGAATCTGACCTTCGGCGGTCCGAAGCGCAATCACCTGTTCGTCACCGCCACGACCTCGGTGTACGCCATCCTGCTGAACGTCAACGGCGCCCGGTACGCCTGAGGGGCGGCTGCCGGCCGGCGCCCTCGCACCGGGCGAGCACGCCTGAGGGGCGGTCATCGGAGTCGGCGCACCCCGGAGGCGAACTCCTCGGCGGACTGTACGTCCATCAGCACCTGATTCAGCGTCCCCTCCGCGGTGACAAGCAACGCCAGCGCGGTGCCGTCGCGGGTCGGGCGGTCCGGCGCCACGGCCTCACGCAGGGCGCCAGGTGGATCGCCGAGACTGCGTACCGAATCAGGGTCCTCGCCCTCCACGCTCGGGGGCAGGGTGGGTGCGGTGGGTTCGCCGACCACCACCAGGGTCACGTTCTGCTGCCTGGCCACCGCGGCGGCCTCCGCGATCAGGTCATCGCAGTCGCAGCGGTTGGTCGCGAGCACCACGGAGGGCCGGATGCTGTCGAGACGTACCTCCGCGCCGGTGGTGGCGATCAGGGTGATCTCGGGGACCTGTTGCCCGATGGCGTGGGCGGGTGACTCGCTGGCCCTGTCCGTGGCCGACCGGTACGGCCAGAAGCTCCCGATCAGACTCGCCAACGCCACGGTTACGGCGAGCACCACGATCAGCACCGGACCCATCACGCCGGGCTGACCGGGTTCGTCGGAGATTCCGAGCAGCCGGTGCCACCTGCGTCGCCGCTTGTCCTGTCGGATCTGGTCGCGTACCTGGGCAACTTCCTCGTCCAGCTCGGAGAGGTCGTCTGGAATGATCACCTGGCCCCATGGGCTCGGCACCGGCCGGGGGGCTTGCTCAGGCACGTTGGCGAGGCCGTCCGGGCCGGGTGGCCGACGGCGGTCGTCGTCTCCCATCAGAGCACCCAAGAGTGGTCCCCTTCGCCTGGTACTACTGTCGCGCAGACCGTGGGCGCGCGCCACGTGAATCCGGTGCGTAAGGACGAGATTTCACCGATCGCCTGGACGAGGCTGAGGGCTGTGGAAAGTCTGTGGACGCACACCCGCCACACCACGGAACGGTCATCACGCGGTGACAATCCGTTCGCTGAACCCGCCGGAAGCAGAAGCGGTGCCCGTTTGTCAAGCTGGCACGACCGGCTCACATGCGCTCTGACCTGCGGTTATGCGATGACGCGGCCTCGTGGGCCAGATCCCTTGCGTGTTAAACTGGGCACAGCGAAAGGGGTTTCGAACCTATGGGTTTCAGTGTCGGCGAGACCGTTGTCTACCCCCACCACGGGGCCGCACTCATTGAGGCGATCGAGACCCGCACCATCCGGGGCGAGGAGAAACAGTACCTCGTTCTCAAGGTTGCCCAGGGTGATCTGACGGTGCGGGTGCCTGCCGAGAACGCAGAAATTGTGGGTGTTCGCGAAGTGGTCGGCGAAGAAGGCCTGAACAAGGTCTTCGATGTCCTGCGCGCCCCTCATACCGAAGAGCCCACCAACTGGTCTCGGCGGTACAAAGCCAACTTGGAGAAGCTGGCGTCTGGCAATCCATTGAAGGTCGCGGAAGTGGTGCGTGACCTGTGGCGCCGGGAGCGCGAGCGTGGTCTCTCCGCTGGCGAGAAGCGAATGCTCGCCAAGGCGCGGGACATCCTGGTCGGTGAGGTGGCCCTCGCGGAGAAGAGCACCAAGGACGAGGCTGAGAACCTCTTGGACAAAGTCCTAGGCCAAGCCTGATCTCGACTGCCCAGCGCGCCGCTGGCGGCGCTCCGCTAGTGCGGGGCACCCGCGCCCGGGCGAGTCGCTTGTGTGCACAGTTCGCACACGGCGCTCCCTGCGGCCTTGCCAGCGGCACGCTGGATCAGCCGAGTCTTTCTACTGTCAAAGCTTCGCGAAGTCGGGGCTGAATCTTGAGTGACACGGTGGCGTTGGTGCCTGCCGCTGGCATGGGCGTACGGCTGGGCGGGGGCGTACCGAAGGCGTTGCGGGAGTTGGGTGGCGAGCCGCTCCTGAAGCACGCCGTACGTCGCCTCGCCGCGGCGCCGTCGATTGGTCATGTGGTGGTCGCCGTACCTGCGGGTAGTGAGCCCGAGGTGCGGCGACTGCTACGTGGTGTCGCCTCCGCCGAGGTGTCGGTCGTGGCCGGCGGTGCCGTACGGCAGGCGTCCGTGGCCGCCGCGCTCACCGCCGCTCCGCAGCGCTACCAGATCGTCCTGGTTCATGACGCCGCCCGCCCGCTCGCCCCAGCTGATCTCGCCGAACGGGTCGCCGCGGCGGTACGCGGTGGCCACGACGCCGTCATCCCGGTACGTGAGGTGGTCGACACCGTCAAGCAGGTCGACGGCGACGGCAGGGTGGTCGGCACCGTGGACCGGTCCGTACTGCGGCTGGTGCAGACCCCACAGGGCTTCCGCCGTACGGTGCTCGCCAAGGCACACGCCGTGGACACCGGGCCGGTCACCGACGACGCGGGTCTGGTGGAACGACTCGGGCTCGCGGTGCACACCGTCCCGGGTGACGAACGCGCACTGAAGATCACCAGGCCGTACGATCTCGCCGTGGCGGAGTTGCTGCTGGGGCGGGAACGATGAACGTTCCGCGAGTCGGTGTCGGCACGGACGTGCACGCCTACCAGTCCGGTAGACCGTGCTGGGTGGCCGGGCTGCTCTGGGAGGGCGAGGACGGGCTCGCCGGGCACTCGGACGGCGACGTCGCGGCGCACGCCGGTTGCGACGCGTTGTTCTCCGCCGCCGGTCTCGGTGACCTGGGCACCAACTACGGCACCTCCCAACCGGAGTGGGCCGGCGCCTCGGGGGTCGCGCTGCTCACCGAAACCGCCCGCCGGGTACGCGCCGCGGGATTCGAGATCGGCAACCTCGCGATCCAGGTGGTCGGCTCCCGCCCCCGGTTCGGCTCCCGACGTACCGAGGCGGAGCAGGTGCTGGCGTCCGCGCTCGGGGCGCCGGTGCATGTGTCGGCGACCACCACGGACGGTCTCGGCCTCACGGGCAGGGGCGAGGGCCTGGCCGCGATCGCGACCGCACTGGTCTACCGGCCGACGCCGTAGGGTGAGCGGATGCCGGCGCGGGAAGACTCGTTCGTACGGTTGGTGCTCGCGGGGGGCGCGTACTGCTGGGTGGCGCCGGTCCTGGTGGCGGTGTTCGGTCGCAGCCAGTTGTTCGCTGGTGTGCTCGGCGTCCTGGGCCTGGTGACACTTGCCGTGGCGTCGACCCGGCTCCCGGGACTGGGTGAGGTGGAGTCGCTGTACCGCGAGGACCGCTGGCTCGCGGTAGCCGCCGGCCTGGTGGCGATCTCACCGGTGATCCTGCTCGGGTACGCCGTGACCGGCCAGCCGTACGTCCTCGCGGCGATGATCCTGGCCGGGACCGCCGCTCTGGTGCTGTTGTTCGTGGTACGCGGCGAGTGGGCCGGCGACTGAGAAGCAGAGCTGGCTGACCCGACCCGGCCCGCCGCAGCCCCCGATCCGAGCCGCCGCAGCCCCCTGATGAGGTGAGCGTCGCCATACACTGGCGGGCTACTGCGCTCCAGGGAACGGGGAGGCGGTGAACGTCCGTGGGCCGAGTCGGGCAGCCGTCTGTCAGAGTCTCCGTGCTCGGGTTGGTCAAGCTCACCGTTGACGGGCGAAGCGCGCCGTTGACCAGGTCGGAGCGAAGCCTGCTCGCCCGTCTCGCGGTCTCCGAGGGCCGCCCGGTGGCCGTGTCGGTGTTGGCGGAATGGCTGTGGGGGGACCAGCCGCACGCCTCGCCGCGTAACCGGGTGCAGGCCCTGGTGTCGGGGATACGCAGGAAGACGACCCCGGGCGACGAGGTCGTACGGACCGAAGGATCGTCGTACCGGCTGGCATCGGGGGTGGCCTGCGACATCGCGGAGTGGCAGCAGCTCCGCAGTCAGATCTCCCGGCTCACACCGGCGTCGGCCGACTGGACCGTACTGGTACACCGGGCGGCCGGCCTGGTGGACGGGACGCCGCTCGACGGATGCCTGGAGACCGAGCTGGTCGAGCAGAAGCGTGCGCAACTGGAGGAGGAGGCGCTGCGGGTACTCGGCGACCGGATCGAAGCCGACATCATGACCGGCAACCATGCCGACCTCGCGGCCGAGCTGCGGTCGCTCACCGGGCAGCATCCGTACGACGAGCGCCTCGTCGGACAACTGATGCGGGTACTGGCACTCACCGGTCGCCGGGCGGAGGCGTTGGCGGTGTACCGGCACACGTACCAACAGGTGGTCGACGAGCTCGGGGTCCCGCCCTCCGACGTCCTGACGGCGATCCACCGACGGATCCTCACCGACGACATCGGGCCCGCGTCAGGCGGCCCCGCCACGGGTGGTGTGATCCCTCCGGCGCCGCGTACGGTCCCCCGCGCGGTGGCCGAGGCGATCGGCCGGGACTCCGAACTCGCCGCCATCGACGCGGCCGCCGCGACCGGGATCCGGCCCGCGGTGGTGAGCCTCGTCGGGCTCCCCGGAGTCGGCAAGAGCACGTTGGCCATCGAGAGCGCACACCGGCTCCGCGACCGGTTCCCTGACGGCAGCCTCTACCTCGACCTGGACAGCGAAACCGGGCGGGCCGGTCCCTGTGAGGTGCTCGCCCTGTTCCTCCGGCTGCTGGGGGTCTCCGGACTGAGCATCCCGGAAGGTCACGATGCCCGTGCGGCGCTGTTCCGATCGGTGATCGACGACAAGAAGATCCTGATCGTGCTGGACGACGTACCCGACGGTTTCCCCGTCGCGGATCTGCTGCCGACGACCGCCTCCTCGTTGGCCATCCTGACCAGTCGACGGCCGGTGACCGGGGCGGAACCGACGCTGCAGCTGCGGCTGTCCTCGCTGACTGTCGGCGATTCAGTCGCGCTGCTCCGGACCCTGATCGGGGAACGGCGGATCGCCGAGGCGCCCGCCGAGGCGGCGGAACTGGCACGTACCTGCGGGGGCTTGCCGCTGTTGCTGAGGGTGAGCGGGCAACGCCTCGCGCAGCGTCCGGACCTCAGTCTGAGCCGGGCGGCCCGGGCGCTGTCGGACGAGATCGCCGGAAGGGCCGTACCGGACGACCGGGAGGCCACCGTGCTGGCCGGGCTCGGCATCGTGGAAGCCTCGTTGCCGGACGCCACTCGTGTGCTGTTGCGTGAGGTCGCGGGGTTGCCGTTCCCGCGGGCCAGCCGTTGGGTCTTCGAGGCCCTCGCCGCCGACCCCGGTGCTGGCGACCCCGGTGCTGGCGACAACGGTGCCGGCGACCCCGGTGCCGGCGAGCAGGCGCTGGACCAGCTGGTTGACGCGGGTCTGGTGGATCCGGTGCTCCACGAAGGCGCTGACCCGCAGTACCAGCTGCACGACCTGGTGCGGCTCTACGCCCGGGGATCAGGCGAGGGCGGCCCGGCGCCGTACGGCCCGGTGCGGGTGGTGGCCGATCGGCTGCTGCACCTGGTGGCGGTGCACGCGGCGGCGTTCCCCGCACAGCTGATCCCGGCACCACCGGACGAGCGTGGCAGGCCGTACGACGATCCGTCCGGTACGCCGCGCCCATCTCCGGAGGAGGCGCTGCGGTTCTTTCGCACCGAGTACGAGAACGTCCTGATCACCGCACGCGAGGTGGCCCCGACCTGGCCCGGGCTGGCCTGGCGGCTGCTCGCCCTGACCGGAAACCACGTCCACACCGCACTGGATCCGCGGTTGTGGATCTCCGCTGCCCACGACGTGGTCTCCGGGCTCCCGTCGTCCGTCCCGGACGGTGCCCAGGGGCGTGCGTACCTGAGCGTGGTCGAGGCGTTGCTGCGCCACGAGTGGGCGCAGTCCTCGGCCGGCATTCCGATGGCCGCAGCCGCTCACCGCTGCCTGGAACAGGAGCAGGACACCCGGGGCGCGCTCGTCGCGGCCGTGGTCCTGGGGCGGGGCTACCGGGCCACCGGCGACCGTGCCCGCGCCGAGGCGATCCTGAGCTGGGCCGACGAGTCCTGTGGACCCGACACACCGGCGTCGACGGCCGGATACGTCCGGCTCGCGTGGGGGAGCCTGTGCAACGACTACGACAGGCTCCAGGCCGCACTCGACCACCACCAGCGGGCCGTGTCGCTGTTCGAGTCCACCAATGACTGGTCCGGTCTCGCGACGGCACAGCGGGAGCTGGGTCTGGTGTACAGACGGCTACGCCGGTATCCGGAGGGCCTGCCTCTGTACGACTCGGCACTGTCGCTGTTTCTGCGGCTCGGGGACCGGAAAGGACACACGGCCGTGCTGGACGGCAGGGCCGACCTGGTTACGCAGATGGGTGAACCCGCCAGAGCCCTGCCGGACGCGACAGCGGCGGTACGCCGTTCCGCCCAGGCCCGGGACGCCTTCCTGCTGCACCGCTCGCAACGCACGTTGGGGCGGGTCTACACGGGTCTGGGCCGGGTGGCCGCCGCCGTGGCCACGTTCCGGGACAGCGCTGCCGGATTCGAAGCGCTCGGCCGCCCGCTGAGCCTGGCCGCGACCCTGCGGGACCTGGCCCGGCTGTACGAGTCGCAGGGCCGCGCCGCCGACGCCCGGCGGATCCTGATCAGGGAACGGGAGTGTCTGCGCCGCGCCGGGGTCGAGGACCTGCACGAGGTCGACCTGCTCATCGCCGGCCTCGACCACGGCGATCGCGGGCGGGGTGCCCCGGCACGGACGGGCACTCCCCGGCGACAGTGGACCTGAATCATGAAACACGCCGGGCGAGTTCATGATTTGGGCCCATTGTTGGCCCGACGCCGGATCCCCCAGGCGCTGCGAAGAATCCGCAGCGCCATCGAAGCGGCAGCTGCCACCGTGATCTCCACCCGATACGTGACAAATGGCGCTTGAGCACTGAGATGGGGGTTGCTTCATGAGGTTTTCAATGACCGCCCCGGGCCGTAGGACGAGGCGATGGGGACTATCTCTGGCCGCGGTCGTCGCCGCGTTCGGGCTCAGTGTGCCGGCTGGCCTGGCGGCTGCCTCCGCCTCCTCTCCCACGGTCCTGGCGACGGTGAACATGGAGATGGTGGTTCTGGCCGCGCAGGTCGACCCGCCGAAGTCCGGTACCGGGACCACACCGGGGGCGGAGAGTCACGTCCTGCTGGTGGAGCAGGCGCTCGACGCCAAGAACCTGCTCTCGCCTTCGTACGTCGACGGGCACTTCGGGACGTCCACGCTGACGGCGTACGCGGCCTGGCAGGAGCGGTTGGGTTATTCCGGCATCGACGCCAACGGGGTCCCGGGACCCACCTCGCTGACCAAGCTGGGCGAGGGCCGGTTCAGCGTCTCGAACCTCATCCACACCGGGTCCCGGACCAACTCCTACGGTGGGGAGCGGGTCAATACCCGTACCCGGAACATGCTGGCGGCGGCCGACGCCAAGCTGAGCTTCAGCATCAGGCTCACCCAGGGCTCGTACACCTGCTCCAATCCCGGTTCGGCGGGCACCCACTGCGGTGGCGGCGCGGCTGACATCTCGGTGAGCGGCCTGACGAGCACGCAGCGGTGGCAGATGGTGAAGGCGCTGCGTACGGTCGGGTTCGCGGCGTGGCTGCGTACCCCGGATCAGGGCGACTGGGGCTACCACATCCACGCGATCGCGGTGTCCGACCCGGACGCCCACCGCGCCGCCCGTAACCAGGTCCACGACTACTACTTCGGCAGGAACGGCCTGGCCAACCACGCCCCCGACAACACCCCGACCTCCTACCGGGTCCCCTTCACCTGGTGGGAGAAGTACCAGCGCACCTGATCCTCCCGCTGCCTCCCGCGATCGTGAGGGCCCGATGTTCGTGTCGAACACCGGGCCCTCACGGTCGGTTCGGATCAGCCCGCGGACGGGCCGGTGTCGAGCTGCCGGCGGGCCCAGCTCCAGGCGTACCCGGTGTCTTCGCACTCCAAGGCAGCTTCGCACAGGTCCAGCGGCCGGAACGTGTCGACCATGACGGCCAGTTCGTCGAAGAAGTCCACCCCGATGGCCGCCTCGGGCGAACCGGGCTGCGGCCCGTGGGTGAACCCCGACGGGTGCAGCGAGATCGACCCCTGCTCGATCCCGGAACCCTTCCTGGCCTCGTAGTTGCCGCCGGTGTAGAAGAGCAGCTCGTCGGAGTCCACGTTGTGATGGTTGTACGGCACCGGGATCGAATCCGGGTGGTAGTCCACCTTCCGCGGTACGAACGAGCAGATCACGAAGTTCGGCCCCTGGAACGTCTGGTGCACCGGCGGCGGTTGGTGCACCCGTCCGGTGATCGGCTCGAAGTCGTGGATCGAGAACACCCACGGGTAGAGGTGGCCGTCCCAGCCGACCACGTCGAACGGGTGGTGCGCGTAGACAAATCGCGTCCAACCACGACGGTGCTGGACGTACACCTCGACGTCGTCGCCCTGCTCGAGCATCGGCTGCGAGGGGCCGCGGAGGTCGCGTTCGCAGTATGGCGCGTGTTCCAGGAACTGGCCCCGCACCGACAGGTACCGCTTGGGCGGTCCGATGTGGCCGGTGGCCTCGACCACCAGGGTCCGCACGGCGCCGCGCGGTACCACCCGGTAGATCACCGAGGTCGGGATGACGACGTAGTCGCCGGTGCTGACGTCGAGCGCGCCGAATGTGGTCTCGATGGTGGCCTCACCGTGCTCGACGTACAGGCATTCGTCGCCGATCGCGTTGCGGTAGAGCGGGCTGGGTCGGTCCGCGACGGCGTACGAGATCCGGCAGTCGTCGTTGGCGAGTAGATGCTGCCGGCCGAGGATCGGATCGGCGCCGCCGGCGTCGAGCTTGTGGGTCTTCAGGTGGCGTGGTTTGAGCGGATGGTTCGGGATCCGGGACCAGGCCGGTGGATCGTACGCCTCGCTCGCCACGATCGCGGTCGGCAGGTGCTGGTGGTAAAGCAGTGACGAATCGCTGGAGAAGCCTTCCTGCCCCATCAGCTCCTCGGCGTACAGGTTGCCGTCCGGCTGCCGGAACTGGGTGTGCCGCTTACGTGGGATCTCACCGACACGGCGGTAGTAGGGCATGACTCCTCCTCGCGGTCCCAGTAGAAAATCGTCCGATTATCGTACGGAACTGTCCTCTATTTGAAGACTCGTCCACCAGGAGGGCGGTGTCAAGCCGTAGCGGGGTCGTCCGGTTTTCCGGGCGATTTGTCGCAGGGCGGCTAGCAGGTGTGGTCAGTGTCCGATACGTTGCACATCCGGAGTTGCACCAACGGGGATGAGGGTGCTATGGGCCGTGCCGGGGAGGCAGTACGACTCGCTGTTCTGGGTCTGGTTCAGCTCACGGTCGACGGCAAAGACGTCCCACTGACCCGATTGGAACGAACCGTGCTCGCGGGTCTCGCGGTGCTGCCGGACCAACCGGTGTCGGTGGCTTCACTGGCGGAGTGGATCTGGGGCGATCAACCTCACGCCTCGCCGCGCAACCGGGTGCATGCGTTGGTCTCGGGGATCCGCAGGAAAGCCGATTCGCGGACCGGAGTCGTCATCACGGTGGGCTCCGGGTACCGGCTGGCCCCGGCGGTCAGCTGTGACGTGACGGAGTGCTCCGAGATCCGGCGGTACGCCCAGAGGCTCACCGACCCGGGCGAACGGTCAGCCGCGCTGCGCCGGGCATCCGCGCTGATGACTCGCGTACCCCTCGACGGTTGTCTCGACAGCCCGCTGGTGGAGCTCAAGCGGATCCAGTACGAGGAGGAGAGACGTCAGCTGCTCGGAGATCGCATCGAGGCCGACCTGGCGGCGGGGTCGTGGGTCGACCTGGGTGCCGAGCTGCGATCGCTGACTGAGGAATACCCGTACGACGAGACGTTCACCAGCCAGCTGATGCGGGCGCTGGCGCTCACCGGCCGCTCGGCGGAGGCATTGGCCGTGTACCGGCGGGCGTACCAGCGTGCCGTCGACGAACTGGGACTGCCTCCCAGTGGCACCCTCACCGCGGTCCACGTGCAGATCCTGCGCGGGGAGATCGGGCCGCCGCGGCCGGACACCGGCAGTGCGCCAGGCCAGGCTCATGCGGTGGACACGGTCAGCGCCTCGGGACCGTTCACCCCACCGATCCCACGTACCGTGCCGCGCGCCGTAGCCACGCTGGTCGGGCGGGACGCGGAGCTGACCGCCGTCACCAGGGCCGCCGAGGCCACCGGCAACGGCCCCGCCGTCGTCAGCATCACCGGCCTGTCGGGAGTGGGCAAAAGCACCCTCGCGATCGAGTGTGCGCACCGGCTGCGCGACCGGTTCAGCGACGGCAGCCTGTATCTCGCCATGGATAGCGAAACTGGCCGCGCCGGGCCTTCAGAGGTGCTCGCGTTGTTCCTGCGGCTGCTGGGCGTCTCCGGAGGACACATCCCGGAGGGGTACGACGCGCGCGCCGCCATGTTCCGCTCGGTCATCGACGACCGGCGGATCCTGGTGCTTCTGGACGACCTGCCGGAAGGATTCGACGTCGCGGACCTGCTGCCGACCAGGCCCGGATCGATGGCCATACTCACCAGCCGGCGCCCAGCCAACGATGCCGCACCCACCCTGCACCTGCGCCTGTCCTCGCTCGACACCACGGACTCGATATCCCTGCTCCGGGCGTTGCTCGGCGATGAACGGGTGCGGGAAGCCGGCGATGATGCGGAACGCCTGGCACGCACCTGTGGCGGTGTCCCATTGCTGCTGCGGGTGATGGGGCAACGTCTGGCGAGCCGCCCTGACCTGGGCCTGGGCCAGGCCGCTGCCCAGCTGGCCCAGGAGGTCGCTGGTCCGGAGCCCGAGGCGGCGGTGCTGGCCGGACTCGAAATCGCCGAGGCGCCACTGCCCGTACCGACCCGTACGGTGCTGCGGGACGTCGCCGGACTGCCGTTCCACCGGTGCGGCCGGTGGGTCTTCGACGCGCTCGGAGGTTCCCCGGGCGCCGGCGACCGGGCACTGGACGAACTGCTCGAAGCCGGGTTCGTCGATCCCGTACTGCACGAGGGCGACGACCCCCAGTATCAGCTGCACGACCTGGTGCGGTTGCACATACGGAGTTCGCCACATCCGGGACGCGGCACGGTCGGGCTGGTGGCCGAACGCGTGCTGGGTCTGGCGCAGTCCCATGCCGAGGTGTTTCCGGCACAGTTGATCCCGGCACCGCCGCACGCGCCCCGCGCCCGGGACACCGGGCGGCCGCAGGTACGGCCGTCGCCAGAGCAGGCGCTGCGGTTCTTCCGTACCGAGTACGAGAACCTCCTGATCACCGCTCGTACGGTGTGCCAGGACCGGCCCGAGGTGGCCTGGCGACTGCTGGCGCTGACCGGGAACCACGTACACACCGCGCTTGATCCGGGGGGCTGGTTGGTCGCCGCGGAGGCCGTACGGTCGGCGCTGTCCCGCGATACCCGGGACGGACGCCGCGGCCGGTCGTACCTGTCCCTTGTCGAGGCGTCCTTGCGGCATGAGTGGGCGGAGTCGGCCGTGAGCATCCGCCTGGCCGGTCGCGCCCGGGATCAACTGCGGATCGACGGCGAACTCCCGGGCGCTCTGGCCGCCGCAGTGGTGCTGGGTCGTGCGTACCGGGCCACCGGTGACCGGGAACGGGCCTAATCCGTACTGCGCTGGGCGGACCGTCGGTGTGGCACCGGGGTTCCCGCGACCACCCGGGGATACCTCGCCCTGGCCTGGGGGAGTCTGTGCAACGACTACGACCGGCTCGATACGGCGCTCGGGCACTACCAGCGTGCGGTGTCGCTGTTCGCCGACACTGACGACTGGTCGGGTACGGCGACCGCGCAGAGTGCGCTCGGCCTGGTGATGCGGCGCAAGCGCCGGTACGCCGAGGGCGTCGCCCTGTACGACTCCGCCATCGCGCTGTTCCTCCGGCTCGGAGACCGCAAGAGCCACACCGCGATGCTGGACGGCAGAGCTGACCTGGTCGCGCAGATGGGTGATCCGCGGAGCGCGTTCCCGGACGCGGCCGAGGCGGTACGCAGGGCCGCCCAGACGCAGGACCCGTTCCTGCTGCACCGGGCACAACGCACCCTGGGGCGGGTCTACACCGGACTGGGCAGGTACGACGAGGCGCTGGAGTCCCTGCGGGACAGCGTCACCGGGTTCGAGGCAATGGGGCGGCCGCTCAGTCTCGCGGCGACCTTGCGCGACCTGGCGCTGCTGTTCCGGCGACAACGGCGCCGGGACGACGCGCGGCGGACCTTGCTCGCCGAACGCGACTGTCTGCGGGGCGCCGGTGTGGTCGATCTCAGCGAGGTGGACCAGTTGCTCGCCGAGCTCGACGACGCCGAGGTGCACCGTGGGGCCGTGGGCTGACAGGTTGCCGGCGCTCCATCTTTTCGCAGCGATTTCGCAGCGCCGCTCGCCACTGTGGTGGCCAGGTGCGTCACGGGGGCGCGCCTACCGGAAGTGGAGGTTCGATCGTGAAAACGTCTGTGAGCCGTCGCACCCGACGGCTGGCTCTGGGTCTAGGGGTGTTGACGGCCGTGGGCGGGCTCGCCATCTCGGCGACCGTCGCCGCGGCCGGCACCAGCGGTGCCGGGGTTTCGGCTTCAGCGCTGCCCAAGGTGGACATGGAGCGGGTGGTGCTTGCCTCCCAGCTCGATCCTCCGAAGTCCGGCACCGGCAAGACCCCGGAAGCCGGGGACGACGTGCTGCGGGTGGAGCGGGCGCTGAAGGCCAAGGGTCTGCTCGCCTCCCGTTACGTGGACGGACACTACGGCTCGTCGACGGTGACGGCGTACGGGAAGTATCAGCGCCGGCTCGGCTACTCCGGCATCGACGCCAACGGGATTCCGGGGCGCACGTCGCTGAACAAGCTGGGATCCAAGCGGTTCGCCGTCGTCCGTACCACCAACCCTGGCTCCCGGAACTACTCGATCAGCGGTGAGCGGGTCAACCACCGTACGTACAACATGATCAAGAGGGCGGATTCGAAGCTGTCGTTCAGCATCCGGCTCACCCAGGGTTCGTACACCAGCTCGAACCCGAACTCCGCGGGGACCCACGCCGGTGGCGGCGCGGTGGACATCTCGGTCAGTGGCCTGTCCTCGACCAACCGGTGGCGGATGGTGCGGGAACTGCGGCGGGTCGGATTCGCCGCGTGGCTGCGTACCCCGTCGCAGGGTGACTGGGGATACCACATCCACGCGATCGCGGTGAACGACACGGACGCCTCGCGGCAGGCCCGCAACCAGGTGCATGACTACTGGTACGGCCGCAACGGCCTGGCCAGCCACGCCAGGGACAACACCCCGAAGGCGTACCGGGTCGGGTTCACCTGGTGGGAGAGGTACCTCAGGTAGGGGTACCCGGAGGCGGCCGGCTCTGATCCGTCGCCCGAGTTGATGCTGGAAATGCCGCCCGCTCCGAAGGGAGCGGGCGGCATTGTGGTATCTGGCGCACAGCACGGCGGTGCCGTGAGCGTGGCAGCGCGGCGGCGCCGTGGGTCAGCACCGGCTGACGGCACAGGGCGTCCGATATTCGTACGTACTTGTCCCTTATTCGGGGTTCGGATAGGTTGATTGACCGTGTCCACCGGTCGTATCCCCACGTTGTTCCAGGGTCTGGTCGACGACGCCGCTGTCTTTCCGCCCGGCAACGCGCCGCTCGGCGACGCGATAGCCGCGCACCGTACGCACCGGGCGAGCTGGTATGCGCCCTTCGTCGGCCCGCTTCTGGTACGCGCCTCCCAGGTTGCCGAGTTGCCCGGCGATCCAGGCTTC
>JBOGDK010000076.1:0-15025 GCA_050701795.1 Micromonosporaceae bacterium | reverse complement strand
CGGCAGGGCGGGGTCGAGGCCCGCCAGGGCGGCCAGGCCGGCCCGTGGCCCGTCGGCCTCGCCGACCGCGACGGCCCGGTTGAGGCGGGCCACCGGGCTGTCGGTGAGGCGCACCAGTTCGTCGTACCACTCGACGATCTGCACCCAGTCGGTCTCCTCGGCCGTACGGGCGTCGGCGTGCAGCGCGGCGATGGCGGCCTGGGCCTGGAACTCGCCCAGGCGGTCGCGGGCGAGGGCTGTCTGGAGTACGTCGACACCCTCGGCGATCAGGCGGGTGTTCCACAGGCCGCGGTCCTGCTCGGCAAGAGGCACGAGCCTGCGGTCGGGACCGGTCCGTGCCGGGCGCCGTGCGTGGTGCAGCAGCATGAGCGCGAGCAGGCCCGCGACCTCTTCGTGATTGATCTTGGCCGCCAGTTGGCGGGTGAGCCGGATCGCCTCCGCGGCGAGGTCGACGTCGCCGGAGTAGCCCTCGTTGAAGACCAGGTAGAGCACGCGTAGCACGGTGGCGACGTCACCGGGCTGGTTGAACCGGACGTCTGAGACGGTCCGCTTGGCCCGGCTGATCCGCTGGGCCATGGTCGCCTCCGGCACGAGGTAGGCCTGTGCGATCTGACGCGTGGTCAGGCCGCCGACCGCGCGGAGCGTGAGCGCGACGGCCGAGGCCGGTGTCAGGGAGGGGTGCGCGCACAGGAAGTACAGCTGGAGCGTGTCGTCGGCCACGGGCGCGGGCCCGGGCACCGGCTCCTCGTCGACGACGTCCTCGCGGTGCCGCCGGGAGGTCTCAGCGCGGACGGTGTCGAGGAACTTGCGCCAGGCCACGGTGACCAGCCATCCCTTGGGGTCGCGCGGCGGGTCGTCCGGCCACACCCGTACGGCCTCGACCAGGGCGTCCTGTACGGCATCCTCGGCCGCCGCGAAGTCAGCTCCGCGGCGGACGAGGACCCCGATCACGGTGGGGGTGAGAGTCCTCAGCAGGGCCTCGTCCACCGTGCGTCACTCCGTGACGGTCGGGGGCACGCCGTAGAACGGGCGCACCTCGAGCCATTCGTGGATCGGCTTGCCACCCGCACCCGGAGCCGCGGACAGCTCGCCGGCCAGTTCGAGCGCCCGCTCGTAGGTCTCGACGTCGATCACCATCCAGCCGGCGATCAGGTCCTTGGTCTCCGCGAACGGGCCGTCGGTGACCGGCGGCCGCCCCTCACCGTCGTACCGGACGAACGTGCCCTCAGGGGAGAGCGCCTGACCGTCGACGTACTCACCGGTGCCTTCCAGGCGCTTGGCGAAGTCGTCCATGTACTTGATGTGCGCGGTGACCTCGTCGGGCGTCCACTGGTCCATCGGCACGTCGTTCACTGCTGCCGGCGCGCCGCGGTAGTGCTTGAGCAGCAAGTACTTCATCATGTTCTCCTTGATACGAGTACGGCCCATTGTGGCCGTGTTCACCCCTGGGACGGGGCCGGACTCGGGTTCTCGACATCCCACCGAGCCAATTTCCTGGCGGATCTCAAAGAATCCGCGGCGCTACAGATGGCAGCGCAGGGGCAGCCGATCACACCTCGTGGTCGGGGATCGCCGACGAGGACCACGCGGCGACCGCCAGCGCGGCCCCGGTGAGCACCAGCACCCCGGCCGCACCCCCCACCACCGCGGCCGCGGCGGAGACCCCGGGTATGACGGACTGGGCGAGCCGGTTCCCCCCGATCCGCAGCGACAACACGGTGCCCCGGGACTTCGGCGGCGACAACTGACTGACCCAGACCATCGTCATCGGCTGGCACACCCCCGCCGCGAACCCGTACGTCGCGGTGAGGCACACCAGTACGGCGGCCGGAACTGGCGCCGCCAGCCCGCACACCGCCAGCGCGGACACCACACACGCGCCGATCGTGAGCCTTCTGCGGCCGAGAGTACGGGCAAGGTACGCGAGGTTGATCCGGGACAGCATCGACATCAACGACCGTGCGGTCAGCATCACCGTCACCCAACCGGGTGCGATCCCACGGGCGTGCGCGAGAGCGGGAAGGTAGGCCAGTGTCACGTCGATGGACGCCAGGATCAGTCCACCGACCAACAGTGCCCGGTACATCCCCGGGATGGCGAGCAGGCGACGCGTCGGCCAGGAGCCACCCGACACCGGGGCCCGCGCCCCGCGATGGTGGCTGCCGAGCCCGAACGAGGCGACGAGCGTCACCACCCCCGCCAGGACGCAGCACAACGCGACCGGCCGCAGCGGGGGCGACACGGAACCGGGTTCCCCGGGGATGAGCAGCAGCATCGGACCGAGCGCCTGACCCAGCGACGTGGTGAACGTGTAGATCCCGAAGACGGTCTCCATCCCCTGCCGCCGGGGCCCCGGCCGCCGGGCACGTCCGGCGACAGCCGACTGCTCGGCCACGATGGAGAAAATGATGCCGATTCCCAGCAGCGCCGTGGCGGCGATCAGCGTCCACAGCTGGGTCGACCCGACGTAGGCCACCACCGCCGAACCGATCAGCGCGAGCCCACCGACCACCATGCTGGGGCGTTCCCCCACCCGGTCCACCAGACGCCCGGTGGCGACCGTCAACACCAGAGGCGGTACGGCGAACATGGCCGCGACGACGGCCAGCCATTCGGACCCGTACCCGAGGTCGAGTACGGCGTACGACAGCGACGGCCGGAGTCCGTAGCTGATGACCTGGAGCAGGATCGCGTGCAGGACGAGCAGGGGCCAGAACAGCGGCCGTCCTCGGCGGCTCATCGAGGAAACGCGACCCCGTCGGCCAGCTTGCGTGCCGTACGGACCACACCGGTACGCCGTACCCGCTCACCGTCGAGCTCGACCTCGACGTCGAGGTACCCGGTGGGGTGCTCCACCCGAACCCGGGACCCCGCCGCTCGGGCCGCCCCGCCGGAGGCGCCCGGTGCGGCGACCGCGTTGCCCGGTAGCCGGAGCGCGGCGGCGACACTCGCGGCCCCCAGGACTCCGATCGAGGTGTGGCACCGGTGCGGGATGAACGTTCTGGTGCTGCAGTCGCCACCGGCGTGGGGCGGGGCGACCATCGTCAGCTTCGGCACCGTGGTGTCCGTGACGTCGCCCAGCCCCATCCGGCGGCCCGCTTCCAGCCGCAACGACTCGAGCCTGCGGCGGAGTTCCCGGTCCGCCTCCAACACCTCTGGCGGCTCGGTACCGGTGACCCCGAGTTGGTGACCGGGCATCACCACCACAGGCATCCCGTTGTCGACGCAGGTCACGGTGACACCGTCGATGACCTCGCTGGCCTCACCGGTGGGAAGCAACGCACCACAGGACGACCCGGCGGTGCCCTCGAAGTCGAGCACCACGGGTGCCGCGGTACCGGGGACGCCCGCGATCTCGGTGTCACCGTCGTACCGGACGGTGCCGTCCGGGGTCTGCACCGTCGCCACCGCGGCTCCCCCGGTGTTGACCATGTTGATACGTACCTGTGTGACGTCGCCTTCGGTGGGAACCAGCCCTCGCTCGATCGCGTGCGGCCCCACGCCAGCGAGAATGTTTCCGCAGTTCTGTTGGGCGGAAACCAGCGGCTGATCCACGGAAACCTGAAGGAAGAGGTAATCCACCGATCCCGTGGTGGCACCGGCGGCGACCACCGCCACCTTGCTGGTGAGGGGATGAGCGCCGCCGAGACCGTCGATCTGCCGTTCGTCCGGGGAGCCCATGATCCGCAGCAACAGGTCGTCGCGCTCTTCCGGGGAGCGTGGCAGGTCGGACGCCAGGAAGTAGAGGCCCTTGGAGGTCCCGCCGCGCATCATGGCGTACGGAACGCCGGACCCGGCAGTCATCGGAGGGCTCCATTGGGGACCGAGGCCTGCGTGGTGGCTTCCAGCGCCTCGATGACGCTCCGCAGATGCTCCCGCATCGCCATCTCGGCCCGGTCCCGGTCGCGGTCGCAGATCGCCCCGATGATCTCCAGGTGCTGTGGCAGCGACGCCGCCGCCCGGCCGGGCCGCAGCGCCAGCCGGATCTGATGGCGTACCAGGTTGCCGCGGAGGCGCTCGATGATGGCTCCCGCGGCCGTCTGGCCGCTGATCCGCCGGATGAACGAATGCAGCTCCTTGTTGCTGTCCGAGTACGCGATGAGGTCACCGGAAGCGACCTGCCGCTTCATACGTTCCCCGATGGCGGAAAGCCGTTCCGCCTCGGCGTCGGTGATCCGTACCGCCGCCTTCGCCGCGCACAGGCCCTCCACCACCATCCGGACCTCGGTGAACTCCACCGCCTCCGCCACCGTGATCGCCCTGACCCGGGCGCCCCTGTTGGGAACACGTTCCAGAAGTCCTTCACTCACCAGGTCCGCCAGCGCATTACGGATGTGCGACCGGGAGGCGTCGAACTGGGCACACAGATCCGCCTCGATAAGCCTTTGGTTCGGAGCCAGATCTCCCGAGAAGATGGCTTCGCGAATCCGATCCACAAGTGTCATCAGTGAGCATTCCCCGCTCGTAGCTCCACAATCACGTCATGCTGCCACGGCCGGCAGCCGCGGCAGGCTACCTCCTGCCGCGGCCACCGGACCACGATGGTGGCGGTCATCAGCCGGTGTAACCGAAGATCTCTCGCCACCGCTTCGCGTCTTCCTCCACGTGAGCCAGCGTGGTTTCGGCGTCCGTACGGTAGAGCCACCCGCTGTCGGCCGAGGGCAGGTCCGTGTCGCCAGCCTTCGGAGCCTTGGCATCGCTACGCACCGGATAGTCACCCTGCTCCGCCGCGATCTCCTGCGCGTCCTTCGACAGCAGCCAGTTCGAGAACACCTTCGCCGCGTTCGACGACGGAGCCTGAGCCCCCACACCGATGTAGAACGGGTAGCCGACAGCGCCTTCCTTCGGCACCGCGATCGTCAACGGAGCACCGTCCGCGATCGCTCCCACGCCGGTCGCGACCGGCATCGTCGCCACCGAGACCTCGCCGCGGGCCAGCGCATCGGTCTGTCCTGCGGAGGAGTCGAAGATCCGAGGCTTGTTTGCGGCGAACCCCTTCAGGTGGTCCTCCCCCAGCTTGTCGAACTGGAAGCGGGTCAACGCGGCGGTGCTGCCACCCGCCCCGACCTGCACGATCGAGGCCTTGCCGCGCCATTCGCGGTCCAACAGGTCGGCCCAGTCCTTGGGCGCCTTGCCCTTGGGGACGACCTCATTGTTGTACGCGAAGGAGTAGACCCGGTCGAAGCTGGAGGCGTAGAGGCCGTCTTCCTTGACGGCGTCGCCGACCGCCTTGTCGACCGGCGCGGGGACCGACATCTTCTGGAAGGCTCCCGCTTCGGCGAGCGAGGCGATGATGTCCTCGCCGGAGGTACGGATCACGTCCGCGCCGAGCTTCTTCGCACCTGTTTCGGCCAGGATCCGCTCCGACAACTTGTTCGGCGCGAGCCGTACGATCTCCACGTCGATCCCGGTGCTCTTGGTGAAGGCCTCGGTCACCTGCTTCTCCGACTGTTCACTTCCGCCGGTGTAGAAGACCAGCGAGCCCTCCTCCTTCGCCGCCGAGTACAGCTTCTCGCCGGCGATCAGCTCGCCTCCGACGACCAACTTCTCGGCCTCGGCGGATTTGCTCGTCTCACCACAGCCGGACATCGCCACCGCGGCGGCCACCGCCACGGCGAAGCCTTTCCACGCCAGATTCGATTTCATGTACCTCTCCCTACGGGGGGTGTGGGGGCTCGTTACCTGGGTTCTTTCGCGCCGAATCGCCTCGCCAACAGGGACAGGGCCAGAATCACCACGCAGTACAGGAGACTGGTGGTGGCCGCGCGCTGCAGGATCCCGTTGTCGAAGTCGTCGAAGATCACGATGGACAGCAGCCGGGTGTCGGATGTGAACAGGAACAGCGGGACCGTGAGTTCCCGCATGGACAGCATCAGCAGCAGCAGGAACGTCGAGGTCAGGCCCACCCGCAGCAACGGCGCGGTGACCGCGGTGATCGCCCTGGCACGCGAGGCACCGTGCATCACGGCGGAGTCTTCGAGATCCCGGTCCACCTGGACGATGGACGACGCCACACCCCGGAACCCCTGTGGCATCTGCGCCGCGATGAACGCGATCACCATCACCGCGAGGGTGCCGTACACCGGAACCGGCATGATCAGCCAGGTCCACAGCAGACCCAGGCCGAGCACGATCGCCGGGATCGCCAGCGGCAGCATCGACACGTACTCCAGCGGCTGCGTGATCGGCAGGGCGGTGCGGTGCACCACGTACGCCACCACGAACGCCAGCACCGTGCCGAGCAGCGCCGCCGCGATGGAGACGGCGACGCTGTTCACCGTCGCCTGGTGGGCGATGCTGGAGGTGAGGACGTCGGTGAACGTCTCGAACGTGAACGCCCCCGACTCGCTGAAGGCTCCGGTGACCGAACCGACGTACGGCGAGGAGTGCAGCGAGACGAACAGCAGCGCCAACACCGGAAGTACGGTCGACAGCGCGAAGTACCCGAGGCCGGCG
This sequence comes from Micromonosporaceae bacterium, assembly GCA_050701795.1. Lineage (GTDB taxonomy): Bacteria > Actinomycetota > Actinomycetes > Mycobacteriales > Micromonosporaceae > WHSM01. Next base: position 8,569 of record JBOGDK010000076.1, on the reverse strand, counting down.
ATCAGAGCGGGAAGCCGCCACTTCCCGAGGTCGATCCGTTGGGGCTTCATCCCCTTACCGGAGACGGTGGTGAATTTCCGCCGGGCGAGCACCCGCCGCTGCAGCGCCGTGACCACCAGAACCACCGCCACCAGGGCGATCGCGACCGCGGCCGCCTCGTTCCCGCGTGACGGCGTGGAGTTCATCAGCCGGTAGATGTACGTGGGGAGCGTGTCCACGCCGGCCGCGCCGCCGATCATCTGGGAGACCGGAAAGTTCTCCACCGTCAACACGAAGATCAGTACGGCGGAGCCGAGCAGCGCCGGGGTCACCAGCGGCAGGGTGACCTTCCGCAGCACCCGCCAAAGTGGCGCCCCGTGCACGTTGGCGGCTTCTTCCAGGTCCGGGTTCATCAGGCTCAGGGAGCCGTGGATCAGCAGGAACGCGTACGGGGCGTAGTAGAGCGCGAGCACCAGCACCAGTCCTGGCAGGTTGTTGATGTTGAAGAAGCCGGGCAGTCCCAGGTCCCGCATCGTGATGTTCAGCAGGCCGGCGTTCTTCCCACCCAGCACAGACCACGCCAGGGCGCCCACGTACGACGGGAGCAGCATCGGCACGAACCCGACGAGGTAGAGGAACCGGCGCCCGTACACATTGGTACGTGCCGTGACGAACGCCAGGAAGCCGCCGATCAGCAGAGCGAGAACGGAGGCGCACAGTCCGACTTTGAGCGAGTTCCAGGTGGCGCCGAGCGAGCCCGGGCTGATCACCGTGGCGAAGTTGTCGAACGTGAAGTCGGACAGGCCGAGGCTTCCCGGCCGCGGGGTGTCGGTGGTGAATGCGGCCAGGGCGACCAGGGCCACCGGCGCGAGGATCAGGACGGCGAGGATCGCCAGCAGCGTCACGGGCAGCGTGGCGGCGCGCAGCCGACGGCGGCGTCTCTGCACCTCGGGTGGGGCGCCGGGGGTCGCCGTACGGGGCTGGTCGGCAAGTGCGGCGCTCATCAGGCGGCCACTTCCGCGGGTACGACGCGAATCGCCGCGGACGGCAGGCACACACTGACCGAATCGTTCATCTGGAATCGTTGCCCGGCCGAGATCATCTGGAGCGCGTTCACCTCGAACCCGTCGTCGATCCGGATCCGGTAGGCGACGGTGGATCCCTGGAACGCGAAGCTGACGATCTGTCCGCGGAGGGTGTTGACGTCGCCGACCGGGTGCGCGGCCAGCAGCACGTCCTCGGCCCGGATGCACAGCCGCAGCGACTCGCTGGCCTGGTACGGCTCGACTTTGAGCTTCTCGCCGTTCGCGGAGAGCCGTACGCTCGTCGCGTCCTGGCGGGTCACCGGAAAGATGTTGTCGACTCCCAGGAACTCCGCGATCGAGGCGCTTCCCGGGTGTGCGTAGATCTCGTCCGGCCTGCCCACCTGCACGATCCGGCCGTCCTGCATCAGTGCGATCCGGTCGGCCAGGACGAGCGCTTCGTCCTGATCGTGCGTCACGTACACGGACGTCACACCGAGCTGGAGCTGCAGCTCCCGCAACTGGAGCCGGAGCCGTTGGCGCAGCCGCGCGTCCAGGTTCGACAGGGGCTCGTCGAGCAGCAGGACGGACGGCTGCATGGCGAGACTGCGTGCCAGGGCCACCCGCTGCATCTGCCCGCCGGAGAGGAGGCTGGCGCCCCGTTCCGCCAGATGCGCCAGCCCGACCAGATCGAGGGTCTCGGTGACGGCCCCGCGGATCTCCGCCTTCCCGCGGCCTTTCATCTTCAGCGGGAAGGCCACGTTCTCGAAGACCGTCATGTGCGGCCAGATCGCGTACGACTGGAACACCATGCCGACGTTGCGCTTGTTCGGTGCCCGGTTGACGCCTGTGGCGCTGTCGAACACGGTCTGTTCACCGATGGTGATGACGCCCGACGTCGGCGTCTCCAATCCGGCGATGCACCGCATCGTGCTGGTCTTGCCGCACCCGGACTGCCCCAGCAGGACCAGGGACTCCCCTTCGTCCACGGTCAGGTCGAGGCCGGACACGGCCACGGCGTCGCCGTAGCTCAGGGTCAGTGACCGGACATCGACGTTCATGCCGAGTTCCCTTCGTCGGCGGCACGGAACCCGTGCAGGTCGTACGAGAGGGCTCCGGCCAGGTACTTCTCGCGTGCGGTGGCTTCCTTCGCCTCGCGGGCCCGGCTGGCGGCCACCACCTCGTCGGCACGTTCCGCGGCCACGACGACAACGCCGTCGCCGTCCATCACGACGGTGTCGCCGGGGCGGATCCGGGCACCGCCGACGATCACGGGGTGGTCGACCGCGCCGCGGTGTTCCTTGGCCGCCCCGCGTACCCGGATCCAGCGGGTCCAGATCGGTAGGCCGAGATCCCGGAGGGTGTCGGCGTCGCGTACCGAGGCGTTGATCAGCAGACCCGCGGCCCCCTGTGCCTTGAACTGGGTCGCGAGCAGGTCACCGACCAGCGCCACCGGCACCGGGTTGTGCATCGTGAGCACGACGATGTCGCCGGGCCGGGTACGGGCCGCCGCCTCGTGCACGGTCCGGTTGTCGCCTGGTCCACAGAGCCCGATCCGGGCCGGGCCGGCGACCCTCGTACCGGGGATGAGCTGGATGAAGTCCTCGTCGACCAGCCCTTCGCGCCCGGACGCCTCGTAGACGGTCGCGACGCCGAGCCGGGCCAGCACGTCATTCCGCTGGTCGCTCATGCCCCGCCTCGCTTCGCTCCGGCGCGGCATGAGGCACCGGCGCACTGTGTTACCTGATTCGCTCGCTGACGCTCGCTCATAGCGCGCCGACGACGTTCGGGACGATCCGCTGGAACGCCTCCGCATGCCGGATCGCCTTGTTGCCGGTCACCTTGCGGGCGTGGTTCGCCCGGTGCTCGGCACGCTCGGTGTAGTACTGCCGCAGGTACGCCTGCGCGCTCATCGCCTCCATCGCCTTGGCCTTGGCGTCGAACACCTCCGTGATGTCGACGAACACCGACGGTACGAAGCCGCAGAGTTCGGGCTGGTGCGGTTCGAACACCAGGAATTCCGACGGCGGAGCGGTACGGAACCCCGCCTCCACCACGGCGCCGGAGGTGAGCAGGCGCGCCTGGCGCACCACCTGGTACGCCACGGGGTGATCCGGGTTGAACGGGTCCTCGGAGCAGTGGGTCAGCACCACGTCCGGCGCGAAGTCGCGCATCAGTTCGGCGAGCCGGTCCACGTCGGAGTCCCCGACCCGCAGCGGGTAGTCGCCGAGGTCGAAGCATTCGTACGACGCGCCTACCGCGTCGGCGGCTGCGGCGGCCTCGTCGTGGCGGATCCGCTTGACGTTCTCCACGGTCTGCCCGGGTTCCTTCCACAGCTCCCCGGATTCGCCGCGTTCGCCGTATGACAGCGTCACCACACGCGCCTGCCCACCGGCGAGGGTGTGTGTGCCGATGGCACCTGCGGCTCTCCAGACGAAGTCGGCGCTGTGGGCGCCGACGACGAGCATTTTTCGTGCGGTCATCGTTCGCTGTTGCCTTTCGTCGGGGGTACGGGTCCGTCATCGGGGACCAGGGACGACAGCCAGGTACGCGTGCTGTCCATGACCCATGCGGGTTGTCCGAGTTCGGCGAGGTACGCCGCGGCGTCCTCGACTTCGTGGACCCGGCGGGCGGCGTGCACCCTGCTGCCGTCGATGAGCCGGTCGATGAGTTGGTCGACGTCGCCTGCGAGCTCGCCGACGATCTGAGCCCGGAGCCAGTCCCGCTGTCCAGCGGCGGCCGCGGCCGCATCGCACTCCAGCATGAGTGCGGCCATGCCCTTCATGAAGACGCTGCGCAGCAGCTTCCGGGAGGCGGCCGCGCCCGCTCCGCCGGGAATGGCCTCCACGGGTACGCCGGCGGCCCGGAGCAGCTCGGCGAACGTCTCCGCACCCGTACCGCTCGCCGTCAGTGGGGTACGGGCACCTTGCCGCGGTACCGGGGCCATCACCGCGACGTCCACGAAGGCCACCTTTTCGGCGGCGGCCGCCTGCGCCAGGGCGCGCTTCAATGCCGGTGAGGCGGTGTTGAGGTCGGCGTACACGGCGTGCTCCGGGCACCCCGGCAGCGCCCGTCGGGCCACTTTCTCCGCGGCGCGTGCTCCCACCAGGCTGATCACGAGGTCGGCTCCGGCCACCGCGTTCTCGACCGTGGGGACCTGCTCGACGTGGTCGTCGTCGAGCTGAACGTACGGATCGAAGCCCCGTACGTGGTAGCCGGAGGCGGCGAGGTCACGCCCGTACCGCCGGCCGGCTTCGCCCAGGCCCAACACCGCGATGGTGGTCACGCAACCCCCAGAACAATCCTTGTTAACGAAAACGTAGCCAGCATTGTTGACAATCATGTAGACGAAAGTCAACCCCGGACCTGGTCGAGTCGAACGAAGCCTTCGTGCCGGAGGAACTCGCCGCGGGTGACGCGGCGGCAGCAGCGGCACCGCGCAGGCGCGCTGTTGAGGGTGGCGCCCGGCCGCGTGGAAACAGGTCTCGACGCGACCGGTACGTGGCCCGGCTGAGGGGTGGGTGAGCGCTTCGGCCCCGCGGCGGGATAGGTTGTGGGGCAGGTGTGCCGGGAAGTCTGGTCGGCGTGATGTCCGCACGCCACCTGACTGGGAGCAATTCGATGCGAGCCCGAGACGTGGCCGCGCCGTTTCCGACCGTGGGACTCGACACCCCGGCTATCGAAGCGGCACGCCTGCTAGCGAACCAGAACCTTCCCGGCCTGATCGTGGTCGACGACGCCGACCGACCCAAGACCATCCTGCCCGGCACCCAGGTGCTACGGATGGTGGTCCCCGCGTACGTCCAGGACGACCCCACCCTGGCACGCGTGATCGACGAGGCCGCGGCCGACGTGTTCCTACGCGGTGTCGGCGACCGCACGGTCGCCGAACTGCTGCCCCGGGAACACCGGGAACTGCCGGTGGTCGACCCCGACGCGACCGTCCTGGAAATCGCGGCCGTCATGGCGCGCAGCCGCAGCCCCCTGGCCGCGGTCGCCACTGACGGTCAGGCGATGACCGGTGCGATCACCCTGGACGCCCTGCTGGACCGGATGTTAAGCGCATGAGCGCCACCGCCTGGGCCGCGATCGCGGTCTTCACCACCGCCTACATCCTGATCGCCACCGAGTGGGTGCACCGGGTCGCCGCCGCGGTCGGCGGGGCCGCGGTGATGCTGCTCATCGGCGCCACCGATGCAGAGCACGCGTTCTTCTCCGAAGCGGCAGGCATCGACTGGAACGTCATCTTCCTGCTGGTCGGGATGATGTTGATCGTCGCGGTGCTGAAACGGACCGGGGCTTTCGAGTACCTCGCGATCTGGGCCGCAAAACGGGCGAAGGGCCGCCCTTTCAGGGTGATGGTGCTGCTCGTACTGGTCACCGCCATCGCCTCCGCCCTGCTGGACAACGTGACCACGGTGCTGCTGGTCGCCCCGGTGACGTTTCTGGTCTGCGAACGCCTCGGCGTACCGGTGACTCCGTTCCTGATCGCCGAGGTCCTCGCCTCCAACATCGGTGGCACGGCGACCCTGGTCGGCGACCCGCCGAACATCATCATCGCCAGCCGCGCCGGGCTCTCGTACAACGACTTCCTGATCCACCTCGCGCCGTTCATCGTGCTCCTGCTGGTGGTGTTCGTCGGGTTGTGCCGGGTGCTGTTCCGCTCCGCGTTCACCTACGACCCGCAACGCGCCGAGCAGATCGCCACCCTCCGCGAACAGGACGCGATCCGCGACCGCCGGCTGCTCGGCGTCAGCCTGGTCGTCCTCACCCTGGTCACCGCCGCGTTCGTGCTGCACACCGTGCTGCACCTGGAACCATCGGTGGTCGCCCTGGTCGGTGGACTGGCGCTGCTGGCGCTGTCCAGGCTGGACGTCGGTGAGGTCGCAGGCGACGTGGAGTGGCCTACGTTGGTGTTCTTCGCTGGCCTGTTCGTGATGGTCGGCTCACTGGTCGCCACCGGCGTCATCGGTGAAATCTCCCGCGCCGCCACCGACGCCACCGAAGACCGGCTGTTCTTCGCCTCCATGGTGTTGCTGTGGGGCTCGGCAGCACTGTCCGCGATCGTGGACAACATCCCGTACGTGGCCACGATGAGCCCCGTCGTCGCCGAGATGGTCAACTCCAGCGGCGAAGGCGACCAGTCCCAGGTGCTGTGGTGGTCGCTCGCCCTCGGGGCGGACCTCGGCGGCAACGCCACCGCCATCGGCGCCTCAGCCAACGTCGTCGTGCTCGGCATCGCGGAACGAGCCGGCAAGCCCATCAGCTTCTGGGAATTCACCAAGTACGGCCTGATCGTCACCGTCGTCACCGTCGCCCTGGCGGTGCCGTACCTGTGGCTGCGCTACTTCGCTTTGGCATAGCCGAATCGCCTCGGCTACCTGTCGGAATCGTTCGTGACCAGCCGGAACAGCAGCGCCTGCTCCGGGTAGAGCATCGGTCCTTGCAGTCCGACCGCCTCCAACGCGCGACCGGTGACGACCGTGGGATCGGTCCACCACGACGGGTAGCCAGTGGGGGTGCCTACCAGCGCGCCGGCGGAGAGTTCGATCGGCTCGATCCGGTACGCCACGTCCGGATCGAGCCCGGGGAGCCGGATCCGCCCGGGTTGCGCTGCGGGCGAGGTGTCGAGCGCGACGAAGCTGAACAGCGCCTGGCGGCGGTCCGGGCTGACCACGCCGTACGCCCAGTAGGCGGGGTCGGGACAGTCGGCGTGCACCGTGGTGCCGGTGTGCAGCAGGCCGCGTTCCCGCTGGTAGAGCGCCACCCACTGGGCAAGCTCGTCGAGGTCGGCGGCGGAGGCGTCCCGCAGATCCCACTCGATACCGAAGTGCCCGAACAGCGCCGTGGCGGCCCGGAACGCCAACGAGTGTGTGCGGTGGGTGGTGTGGGCGCGGGGAGCGCCGACGTGGTTGCCGATCAGCTCCGGAGGTAGCAGCAAGCCGGTCCAGCGTTGGATCCGCTGCCGTTCCAGGCCGTCGATGCAGTCGCTGGCCCACACCCGGTCGGTACGCTGCAGGATCTCCAGGTCGACGCGACCACCGCCAGAGGCGCAGGACTCGATTTCGAGACCGGGGTGGCGACGTCGTAGCTCATCCATCAGCGCGTACGTCGCGAGGGTCTGTGCGTGCACCCGGGGTTGCCGGGTGGCGCGGTCACCGGCCTCGACCAGATCGCGGTTGTGGTCCCACTTCACGTAGTCGATCCGGTGCTCCGCGATCACCGCGCTCATCGACTCCAGGACGTACCCGTACGCCTCCGGGATCGTCAGGTTCAGCACCTGCTGGTGGCGCCCCGGCAGCGGGATCCGCTCCCCCGGTGCCATGATCCATTCCGGGTGTGCCCGTGCCAGCTCGGAGTCCTCGTTGACCATCTCCGGCTCGAACCACAGCCCGAACTGCATGCCCAGCCCGCGTACGGCGGCCACCAGAGGCCCCAGCCCTTGCGGCCACACCGCCGGGTCGACCCGCCAGTCGCCGAGGCCGGCCCGGTCGTCGCGGCGGCCGAGGAACCAGCCGTCGTCGAGCACGAACCGCTCGGCACCCACCCGGGCGCCGAGGGTGGCGAGCTGCACCAGCGACTCCAGGTCGTGGTCGAAGTACACCGCCTCCCAGGTGTTGAGCACGACCGGCCGGGGCGAGGCCGGATGGTGAGTACGGGACCGCAGCCCCTGATGGAACGCGGCGGCCACGGCGTCCAGACCGACGCCGTGCACGGCGTACAGCCAGGGGGTGGTGTAGGTCTCGCCCGGCGCCAGGACGACCTCGCCCGGAAGCAGCAGCTCGCCACCACCGAGGACCCGCACCCCGGTCAGCTCCCGCTCGGCGAAGGTGACGTGGTTGCCGCTCCACGCGGTGTGTACGGCCCACACCTCGCCACCGCGGAACCCGAAGCCGGGAGTGCCGGCCGACAGCAGCAGCGTCGCGTCCGAGCCGGTACGGCCGCGGCGGCCTTCCCGGGTGTACGTACCGACTCCGAACGGGTGCCGCTGCGGGGTGCGTTCCCGCAGGTGGCGGCCGGAGAAGTCGAGCAACTCGTCGGCTTCTGCCGGCACCGGGAGCACCAGACGCATCGCGTTGACGGTGAAGTCCTCGTCCGGCGCGGTGTTCGTCAACACCGCCCGCAGCCGGGCCACCCCGTGGCCGGAGAGCTCGATCCGGGTGGTCAGGGACAGCTCGGCCGCCGCGTCCACCGCCCGTACGGTCAGCGCCTGATCGGCGTCCGGGCCGCCGGAGCACTCGACGCCCGCGGGGGTGAACCGGGTGGTGAACGCCGCACCGCCCCGATGACCCTCCAGGCCCGGCGTACCGATCCAGCCGGCGGACTGCTCCGGAAGGACGGCCGGAAACCGGCGATCACGTTCCAGGCCGTCGCCACCGTGCTGGGACTCGTGCAGGGTCGCCAGGAACGGGGCATCGACGCCGTCCGGCGTATCGGGGTGCAACCGGGCTCCCCAGTGCAGCACCTGGGGCACCCCCGTACCCACGTCCACCACCAGGGACGTCGCACCGGCGCTGAGCACCCGCACAGACGGGCCCGGTACGCCGGTGGATGCAGCCATGGTCTCC
>JBOGDK010000075.1:0-15034 GCA_050701795.1 Micromonosporaceae bacterium | reverse complement strand
AACAGCTCCTTTGCCGAGGCGGACGTCACCTCCGAGGAACGGGTGCTGGACCTGCACATCCGGGCGGTCATGCGGCTCACCCACGCCGTACTGCCGCAGATGCTGGAACGGGGCCGGGGCGACGTACTGAACGTGGCCTCGGTTGCCGGCTTCGGCCCGGCGCAGCCCGGATCGACGTACTCGGCCAGCAAGGCATGGGTGATCAACTTCAGCGAGTCGGTCGGGGCGGGCCTGCGCGAGTACGGGGTACGCGTCATGGCCCTGTGTCCCGGCTACACCCGTACGGAGTTCCATCAGCGAGCCGGTATCAACATCGCGCCGATCCCCACCCGGGCCTGGCTCCGGGCCGACGACGTGGTGCGCGATGGCCTACGCGACCTGCGTCGCGGAAAGCTCGTCAGCGTGCCGGACGTCCGGTACAAGCTCATCGTCGCCGCGATGCGGCACCTTCCGCACGGGTTGATCAACCGGCTCACCCGGGACGCACGGGGGCGGCTGAAGCGGGATCCACGCAGCGGGGAGGCGTCGACGTGAGGAACGAGTCCGGGAGCCAGGTCGACGGTGGGAGTTCTCCTGGCCAGGTCGCGGTGACGCCACCGGTGGCATCGCCAGGTGCGGTTCCTCCACCACCGCTCGCGCCACCACCGCTCGCGCCGCCGCAGGCGCTGCCACCGGGCAGCGGCTATCCGCCGCCGTACCCGCTCTACCCCACAGCGGCGGTGCCGCAGGCGGCACCAACCGCCCCCCGGCCACGGCCGGTGTCCGTGGTACTCGCGGTGACTCTCACGTTCAGCGGAATCGTGCTCGCCTTTCTGGGGGTGCTGCTGGGGTACCTGGCGAACGCGGACGTGGTCTCGCCCGCCGGTCAGGCGAATGCCGCCATGATGTCCAGCGCCATCGGCGCGCTGCTCGCCGCCGGGTTCAACCTGATGGCCGGCTCGGGTGCCGCGGTCTGTGCGGTGTTCGCGATGCGCGGGTCGAATGGCGCCCGGATCACCTTGTGCGTGCTGACCGGCGTGTTCGCCGCCTGGAAACTGGCGTGCGGCGGGATCGGACTGCTCGGGCTGTCCCTGATGAACAACAGCGCCGCGCCGCCGCCCGGATACTCGATCGGCCTCGGCTACGCCGCCTCCGCGATCGACCTCGTGCTCATGTTGCTGGCCATCGGCATTCTGGTACTGCTGCTGATCGGCACCTCACACCGGTACTTCAGCCCTCCGACGCAACCTCGGTACTTCTAGCGCCGACTCCGGGCGGCCCGAGAAAGAAGGCGACCATGACGTACGACCCTGGGTACGGCAACCAGCCCTACGGCAATCAGCCGCCGGGCGGCCAGCCACCAGCGTTCGCACCCGACCGGAGTCCGGTGCCGGACGTGAGTCAACCCGTCAGCGGCTTCCCGCCGGCCGCACCGTACGGCCAGCCGCCGATGTCGGGGCCACCTGTGTCCGGGCCAGGCGTGTCAGGTCCACCCGCCTCACCCCCGTACGGGGGGCCAATGGGGTACCCGGCGTACCCGGCCGGTCAGGTGGTGGCACGGGTGGACCCGGGTGAACGGCCATCGCTGGTGACCGTCGCGGTGGTTCTGACATTCCTCGGGATCGGGTTGGCGTTCCTCGGCACCGTGCTCCTCCACCTGTTCTGGGCGGAGGTGCTGGACACGGCAGGCGAGGGTGCACCGTCTGAAATGACGGAGACCTTCGACTCGTTCTCCGGCGCCCTGACCTTCGTCGCGGCCGGCTTCAACCTCCTCGCCGGGATCGGCGCCGCGATCTGCGCCATCCTCGCGATGCGTGGCTCGAATGGCGCCCGGATCACGTTGTGCGTGCTGTGCGGCCTGTTCGCGGGCTGGAAGCTGATGTGCGGGGGCTACTGGACGGTGAATGTCACGGCGCCCGCCGAAGAAAGTCTCCGCCCGATCGAGAGTGCCCTGCCGTTCATGTACGGTGCCGCGGCGATCGACGGCGTACTGATGCTGGTCGGCATCGCGATCGTGGCACTGCTGCTGACCTCCCCGTCGAACCGGTACTTCAACCCGCCGAAGGTGATGGCGACCCCCAGGTACTGAACCGTCGATGCCCCGGCCGCTGACCCGCGGCCGGGGCAATTACTGTGGCAGGCGTGTCCGACCGCGACGAACTGCTACGACTGATCAAGGATCTCGCCGTGGTGCACGGCGAGGTGGTGCTCTCCAGTGGCCAGCGTGCCGACTACTACGTTGATCTGCGCCGCGCCACACTGCACCACGCGGCGGCGGGGCTGGTCGGGCGGGTGATGCTCGACCTGACCAGTGACCTCGAGTACGACGCTGTCGGGGGTCTCACGCTCGGCGCCGATCCGGTGGCGACCGCCATGCTGCACGCCGCCGCGGCGCGTGGCCGGAAGCTGGACGCGTTCGTGGTACGCAAGTCCACGAAACAGCACGGCCTGCAGCGCCGGATCGAGGGGCCGGATGTCACCGGCCGCCGGGTTCTCGTCCTGGAGGACACCTCCACCACCGGCAGTAGCCCGCTCACCGCCGTGACGGCGCTGCGGGAGGCGGGCGCCGTGGTGGTCGCGATCGCCGTCGTGGTCGAGCGCGGGGCCGCCGATGCGGTGGCGGCGACCGGGTTGCCGTACCGGTACGCGTACTCCGCGGATGATCTCCTGGCGGGCTGACCCGGATCGCGAGGACCCGAAGCGCATCCACGCCCTGACAGAGGGGCCTCACGGTCGTGCTCGTCACACTTCGTGGTCCGAAATCCAAACGAAACTACTGATATTCGAGCAAATGGATGAACAGGCTGCCACCATGGGGTGGTGAGTACAGCAGCCCTCCTTTCGCCAACACACGAGGCGATCAGCCTCGACTCTCCTAGTCCGAGTTCCCCGTTGGCTGGCCAACCTGTCAGCCGAAGCGACGCCGAGCGCCTGGCCCTCGTCCTGAAGGCGTTGGCCGATCCGACCCGGCTACGTCTGCTCAGCCTGGTCCAGTCGTCCCCCCATTCCGAAGCCTGCGTGGGTGAGCTGACCGAGCCGCTCGGCATCAGCCAGCCCACAGTGAGCCACCACCTGAGGATCCTCTCGGAGGCGGGGCTGCTGCGGCGCGAGAAGCGGGGGGTCTGGGCGTACTACCGGCTGGTGCCGCACACCCTCAACCGGGTGGCGGATCTGCTTACGCCGCCGCGCCGCCGCGGTCGCCGGTAGCTCCGGGTCAGACCCGGCAGACACTGGCAGGCCGCATTCCGGGCAGCCCCGGGTTGTCGTGCCGGCGATTCGTCGCCACGGGATTGCCTGGGCCTTGCGCTGGACGGCACGCTCCGTACGCTGAGCGGGTCGTCTCTGCCCAGGGGGTCGCGTGACCGGACACATCCTGCCGAGAAGCCGGGTGTGGCTGCTGGTCGCGGGCACGACTGTGCTCGCGATGGCGAGCGGCCTGCTGGTCTGGGTCGCTGTCGGCACAGGCTGCGACGGCACCTTGCGGCTGTCCGTCAGCGCGGCTCCCGACATCGCCCCGGCGGTACGGGAGTCCGCCGCTGAATGGGTCACCGGGCAACCACATGTCGGCGGCACCTGCGTCGCACCGCGAATCTCCACCGTGGACCCGGCGCGTGTGGCCGCCGCGCTGAACCGCGACCGCGGAGGGGACCTGGACGTCGCCGAGGTGGCGGCCGAGGGGACCGACGTGCCGGACGTGTGGATTCCGGACTCGTCCTCGTGGCTGACCCGGGTGCGCACCATCGATCGTCAGGCGTTCGTCGGTGACGTGCCTTCAATCGCGATGAGCCCGGTGGTGCTGGCCCTCCCCGAGCCCGCCGCCCGCGCCGAAGGGTGGCCCGCCGAGACGATCGGTTGGGACCACGTACTCGCGGGGATGAAGGCCGATCCACCGCTGCGGTTCGGGATCGTGGAACCACGGCGCTCCGCCGTCGGGCTGTCCGGGTTGCTGCTCACCGGAAAACTGGCCGCCTCCGCCGCGAAGATCTCCGATCGTGACGCCGAAACCGCGGTGCTCGGTACGTACCGGGGGTTGTCGCTGTCCCGTGCGGCCACCACGGACGAGTTGCTCGGGCGGCTGCCCCGCCACGCGTCGGAATCGGAAGGGCGGCTCGGCGCGGCCCTGCTCTCGGAGCACGAAGTCCGGGAGTACGACGCCAGCGACCCGGACGTACGGCTCGCCGCGGTGTACCCGGAGCCTGCCGCACCGGCGCTGGACTACCCGTACGCCACCGTGGCGGGACTGTCCACCGCGGAATCCGAGGCGGCCGGCCAGTTCCACCGCTGGCTGCTCGGCAGGAAGTCCCGCCGGCTCGTCACCGGGCACGGGTTCCGTACCCCGGACGGGGCCACCGGTCCCAACTTCCGGACCGGGGACGGGGTCACTCCCGAGCCGGTGCCGCCACCCCGTTCGGTCACCGCCGACGACGTCACCACCGCGTTGGGGTTGTGGACGGAGTTGAGCATGTCGTCGCGGGTGCTCGCCGTACTGGACGTGTCGCCGTCGATGGCGGAGCCGGTGCCGACCGCGAAAGGGTTGAGCCGGCTGGAGGTGACCCGCCGTGCCGCGGCAGCCGGACTGCCGCTGTTCACCGACGACACCCAGATGGGCCTGTGGGTGTTCTCCACGGGACTCGACGGTACGAAGGACCACCGCGAAGTGGTGCCGGTGGCGGATCTGCAGTCCAACCGGAAACGGCTCGATCACGCGCTGAAACGGGTCGACGTCGTCAGCGGCGGGGGTACGGGCCTGTTCGACACCATCGGGGCCGCGTACCGGACCATGGTCGACGAGTACGACCCGGAGCGTTCGAACACCATCGTGGTGATGACCGACGGCCGCAACCAGGACCCGGGTGGGATGTCCGAGCGGGAGCTGCTGGGCGAGCTGGCACGACTGTCGGACCCGGATCGACCGGTCCATCTGGTGGTGATCGGCATCGGCAAGGACGTCGACAGACACCAGATGAACGCGGTCACCAAGGCCACCGGTGGCGCGGTCTATCTCGTCCCGGACCCGTCCAAGATCGGTGAGATCTTCCTCCGCGCCCTCGCCCTGCCGTCCCGGTAGGCACCGCGCCATCCCGGTCGCCGCCCGTCCGGTGGCCGGTCGGGCCGGTGCTGGCCGGTCGGCGGTTTCCATACAGGCACTAACGTGGGATCGACAGCGGTGGTGCCGGCCGCCAGCGAGGGGGCGATACCGATGACCGCACCGGGCGGTGTCGAGGAGCTACGCGGGGATGCCGCGTATACCGTGCCGACCACGCACTGGCACCCGCTCGACGACGGGCGGATCCAGTGCGACGTATGTCCCCGGGCGTGCAAACTACGCGAAGGGCAGCGGGGTCTGTGCTTCGTACGGGGGCGCCTGGACGACCAGATCGTGCTGGCGTCGTACGGTCGGTCGTCCGGTTTCTGCGTGGACCCGGTCGAGAAGAAACCGCTCAACCATTTCCTTCCCGGTACGCCGGTGCTCTCGTTCGGCACCGCGGGCTGCAACCTGGCCTGCAGATTCTGCCAGAACTGGGACATTTCGAAGTCCCGGGAGATCGACACCTTGACGTCTTCGGCGTCCCCGGACGCGCTCGCCGACGCGGCCGAGCGGCTGGGCTGCCGGTCGATCGCGTTCACGTACAACGATCCGGTGATCTTCATGGAGTACGCGATGGACGTCGCGGACGCCTGCCGGGACCGGGGAATCAAGGCCGTCGCGGTCAGTGCCGGCTACATGGAACCGGCGCCCCGGGCCGAGTTCTACCAGCACATGGACGCGGCGAACATCGACCTCAAGGCGTTCACCGAGGACTTCTACAAGAAGATCACCTTCTCCAAGCTCGGGGTGACCCTGGAGACCCTTGAGTACCTGCGGCACGAGACCGACGTGTGGTTGGAGATCACCACGCTGCTGATCCCCGAGCACAACGACTCCGACGCGGAAATCACCGAGCAGTGCGCGTGGTTGATCGAGCACCTGGGGCCGGACGTACCGCTGCACTTCTCGGCGTTCCACCCGGACTTCAAGATGATGGATGTGCCGCGTACCCCGCCGGCCACCTTGAGCCGGGCCCGCCGGATCGCGATGGACACCGGTCTGAAGTACGTCTACACCGGCAACGTCCACGACCCGGACGGGCAGACGACGTACTGCCCCGGATGTGGCGAGCCGGTGGTCGCGCGCGACTGGTACGTCATCAACCGGTACGACCTCACAGACGGCGGCTCCTGCCGGCACTGCGGCACCGCCGTCCCGGGGGTGTACGAGGGCCCGGTCGGCGACTGGGGCGCCAAGCGACGCCCGGTACGACTGGCCGACCGGCGTACCGAGCCGGGGCCACACGACCGGCGCGGCGCCGTACCACTGCCGCACCCGGTGCGGGCGCAGCCGCTTCCCGATCCGCGGCCGCGGGCGACCACCACCGAGCCGCGGGCGACCACCGACACACCCGAGCCGGCGGCGGGCGGATGAAGGACGGGTCAGGCGGCGGGCGGATGAAGGACCAGGCGGCCGGCGGCGGCCCGACGGTGCGGCCAGCCGCTGTCGCGGGGCGGTTCTACCCGGACGACGTCACCACGCTCACCGAAATGGTCGACGGAATGCTCGACACCGTCACGGTGCCGGACGACGACTCACTCGCCGCGGCGTACGTGGTGCCGCACGCGGGGTACCGGTTCTCCGGGCCGATCGCCGCCCACGTGTACGCCCGACTGCGGGCGCATGCCGGGCAGGTCCGGCGGGTGGTGCTGGTGGGTCCGTCGCACTTCGTACGGCTCCAGGACGGCGCGGTGCCCACTGTGGATAACTGGACGACTCCACTCGGTGACACGCCGGTCGACACCGCGCTGCGCGAGACCCTCCTTCCAGGGCCGTACCTGGTTCCCGACGACGGCCCTCACCAGCGAGAACACTCCCTCGAAGTGCAACTGCCGTTCCTCCGCCGGGCGCTCGGCGAGGTGCCGATTCTGCCGATCGCGATCGGCGTGTCCACTGTGGAAAACGTTGTGGATATCGTCGATCGCACCATGAACGCCACAACCGGCGGCACCGTCCTGATCTGCAGCACCGACCTGTCCCATTACCAGGACCAGGCGACCGCGCAACATCAGGACCGGCGTACCGCCGAGGCGGTGCTCGACCTCGACCCGGACCGGATCGGGGTACATGACGCCTGCGGGGTTTTCGCACTGCGAGGCACCGTCGGGTGGGCGCGACAGCGCGGCCTCACACCGGAGCTGCTCGACCTCCGTACCTCCGCCGACACCTACGGCACACCGGACCGGGTGGTCGGCTACCCCGCATTCGCCTTCCACTGACACCCTCCGGCGCGACAACGGCACCCTCCGGCGCGACAGCGGACCAGCCGGCCGGCCGGGTAGGCGATGATGGGCATGTGGAACGACTGGTGGTGATCGGCGGAGACGCGGCCGGCATGTCCGCGGCCTCCCAGGCCCGCAGGCGACGCGGACCGGAAGACCTTGAGATCGTCGCGTTCGAACAGGGCGTCTACACGTCGTACTCGGCGTGCGGCATCCCGTACTGGGTCGGGGATGTGGTGCCCGGGCCGGACGAGCTGATCGCCCGGGATCCGGCGACCTTCCGCGACACGTACGCGATCGACGTACGGCTGCGGCACGAAGTGGTACGCATCGACACCACGAGCCGGACCGTCACGGTGCGGCACGGCGACCGCGAGTACCGGGAAAACTACGACCAGCTCATGTACGCCACCGGTGCGGTACCGGTACGCCCCGACTGGCCGGGCGCGGACGCCGACGGGATCCACGGTGTACAGACCCTGGGGGACGGCGCGGCGTTACGCGAAGTGCTCGCCAACGGTGCGCGGAGCGCGGTCGTGGTGGGCGCCGGGTACATCGGCGTGGAGATGGCCGAAGCGTTGATCGAGCGTGGCCTGGACGTCACCGTGGTCGAGCAGGGCGATCAACCAATGGCCACAGTGGACCCTGACATGGGTGCCCTGGTCGCCGACGCGATGCGCCGGATGGGAATCGTGGTGCGTACCGGCGAGACGGTTTCCGGGTTCGTCACCGACAGCGGCAGAGTGACCGCCGTCGCCACCGACGCCGGTGAGATCCCGACTGACCTGGTGGTACTCGGCCTCGGGGTACGTCCCCGCACCACTCTTGCGGCGAAGGCCGGGCTGCCGCTCGGGGTACGTGACGGCGTCGTCACCGACCTGCGGATGCGGGTCCCGGGGCACGACGGCGTCTGGGCCGCCGGGGACTGCGTACAGACCACGCACCTGGTGACCGGGCACCCCGTGTACACCCCGCTCGGCACCCACGCCAACAAGCAGGGCCGGGTCGCGGGGATCAACATCGGCGGCGGGTACGCCACCTTCCCGGGCGTGGTGGGCACCGCGGTCACCAAGGTGTGCGACGTCGAGGTGGCGCGTACCGGGCTGCGGGAACGGGACGCCACCGCCGCCGGCTTCGAGTACGTCACCGCCACCGTGAAGTCCCCGAGCCGGTCGTCCTACTACCCGGGCGCCGAGCCGATGTACGTGAAGCTGCTCGCCGAACGCCGCAGCGGCCGTCTGCTCGGCGGCCAGATCGTTGGGCGTACGGAGTCGGCGAAACGGATCGACGCCCTGGCGGTCGCGCTGTGGAACCGGATGACCGTGGAGGAGATGACCGCCCTCGACCTCGGGTACGCACCACCGTTCGCGCCGGTGTGGGATCCGGTCCTGGTCGCGGCACGCAAGGCCACTGAGGTGCTGCACGCCGGCGAGTGATCCGGCGCCGGGTCCGGCGCTTCCTGTCGATCATGGTCGAGCGAGGCGGGACCCAGGCGGCTGCGGCCAGCCCGGGAGGCTAGCGGTCGTATTCGTCGTCGTCGGCCACGGCGCGGCTCTGCTCGACCGCGTCGGCCTCGTTGACCTCGAGACTCACCGACGGGCGGACGTCGCCGTCCGGCCGTACCGATCGGGACTGCTCGGCGGCATCGGCCTCCGGTGCCTCGATCGGCCGCGATGTGGGGCCCTCGGGGAGCAGTTCCCCCTCCTGGGGGTCGATCCAGTCGGGATCGGTGATCTCGGGCCGCGTCATCGGTGACCTCCTCACCACAGGGTGCCGGCCGTTACCGCACACCCCACCGTACGGGCTACCGGACGGCATCGCCTGGCGGAGCGTTTGTGGCAGCCCGGGCTTCGGGTTGCCAGGCTGGGTCGCGGCCAATGAAGGCCATCAGCTTTTCCTGCGCGGAGGCTCCGTGGGCGACGGGCACCGCCGGACCGAACTGACCGCTGTCGCGCAGCATATGCTCCATCGGCATCATGCCCGCCAGCGCGGCACGGCAGCGCTCCTCACCCAGGTCCGGCTCGCGGCCGAGCGCCTTGGCAAGGTCCCAGGAGTGCATCCAGATGTCGGCCGTATAGAACTGGTCGATCGCCTCGTCCACGGGTCTGTCGCCAGTGTGCGGGTTGCTGAGTACCCGCCCGGCGGGGTCGTCGAGGATCGCCTGGATGTCGCTGACGTGTTGCTTCCACGCGGCGACAGGGTTGGCCTCGACGTCGAGGGGCGGGAGCTCGATCCCGGCTCCCTTGAGGAACCCGCGGGACCACTCGACCAGATGCTGCACGATGTCGAGAGCTGTCCACGCCGCGACCGGGCTGGGCCGCGCCCAGTCGCCGGCTGAGGCGGACTCGACCAGCTCGGTGAACCGGCCCGCGTCGTACGCGTGCTGCTGGGCCGGGCTCTCGGGCGCCATCTCAGGCCCCCTTCGCGAGCAGCTCGTCGAGCTTGTCGAAGCCTTCGTTGACCCCGACGTCCATGCCGCTGGACAGGATGCCGTCGCGGGTCTCGAAGTCCTGCACCAGGCTCAGCGCCCTCAGCCGCGTACCCCCACCCTCGAACTTCTCGAGCGTCAGCGTCTCCAGCGCGACTCCGTCGGGCTCGCCTTCATAGGTGAAGGTCCACACGATCCGCTCGTGCGGCCGCACCTCGTGGAAGCTGCCGTAGAAGGAGGCGATCTCCTCGCCGTCACGATCGTTGGCGAAGGCCCACGCCCCGCCCGTGCGAGCTTCCCATCTGGTGACCCTCGTGGTCACCGAACGCGGCCCGACCCATTGCGCGTAGAGCTCGGGGTCGACGTGGGCGCGGAACACCTGCTCGGGAGTTGCGTCGAACTCCCGGATGATCTCGATCGTCGGAACTTTCTTGTCCGCCACGATCTCGGTCTCATGCCTGGTCATGGTCAAGATGCCTCCTTCGTATAGGTCTGCTTCTGGTCCGTGTCGTCGGCCATCCGGCCCAGCAGGGCATCGAGGCGTTGATACCGCTCCTCTGCCTCCCGGCGATAGCGCTCGATCCACTTCGACATCAGGTCGAACACCGCCGCGTCCAGGTGGACCGGCCGGCGCTGCGCATCTTTGCTGCGAGTCACCAGCCCTGCCTCCTCGAGCACCTTCACGTGCTTGGAGACCGCCTGGAGGCTCATGTCGTACGGCTCCGCCAACTCGCCCACGGTCGCGTCCGCGCCAGCCAGCCGGGCCACCAGGTCGCGCCGGGTCGGGTCGGCCAGTGCCGCGAACACCCGGTTGAGCTGCTCCGTGGTCTCAGCCACAAGTCCTCCTCAACCTATCGGTTGATAAGGACGCTATGTCACCGACCCGGCACTGTCAACCAGCTGGTTGAGAAGGTGAACGACAGCGCCACCGCGCGGCCCCACGGTCATGTCAGGGACGGGTGACGCGCGGGGCGGCAATGACACACCGGCGACAGCGGGCGCTCACACCCCCGCGTCCACCTCGCGCCAGAAAGCATCGACCCGGGCGTTCCACCGTTCCGGTACCTCCTGGAACGGCTGATGCGACTCGCCCTCCAGCACTTCGTTCTGCGAACCGGGGATCAGCTCGGCGACAGCCCGGCACAGTTCCGGACGGCTCGTCGGATCCCGCTCGCCAGCGAGCACCAGGGTCGGCACCGCGATCTGCGGCAGGCGATCAGTCGTGTCGTGATCGATGAACGCGTCGAGGAACCGCTGCACATCCTTGGTTTCCTGTTTGTACGGAAACGCGAGGACCTCCTCGATGATCTGATCGACTGTGCCGTCGTTGTGTGCCCGCGCCGTGTAGATGGCCAGGAAGAAACCTTCCAGGAAGGCCCTTTCGCTCGGCGCCACCTCAACCAGCCACCGTATGAACAACGCCCAGGAGCGCAGGTACCGATCCATCACCGGCCACGTGCTCTGCAGCACCAGGCTGCGCACCCGATCCGGATGCCGCAGTGCCAGCTCCTGAGAGATGATGCTCCCTCCGGAGAAGCCGGCCACATGGGCGTACGGGATGTCCAGCGCCCGGAGCACCCCAGCGGCGTCATCGGCCATCGCCTCCACCGAGACCGACCCACCCGGCATCGCGGTACGACCTGCCCCACGGTTGTCGAACGCGGTCAACCGGTACTTCCCGGAAAGGCCGTCCAGTTGGAACTGCCACGACTCGACGGTGTCCCCGAGCCCACCAATCAGCAGTACGTCCGACCCCTCACCCACCTGCTCGACCCAGATGTCGAGGTCACCGGCGGGTACGTGTCGTCCCATCGCCCGACTCCCCTCGAAGCGACATACCGCCAGACTGGCACGCCGTGCTCCGGTGCCACCCGGGTTCCGGTGTCCGGTGGCTGACCAATTCCTGCCCCTGCGAGCGGGACCCACCCGGTCGGCGTTCCAAGCCGGCAACCGATGCCCTACTACCGACGGGTAGGCCAGCCTGCCTGCGGCATCTCGATGGGCTGAGGGATACTCGCGACGAGGACACATCGCGGTGGCCCGACGTACGCACCACAGACACACGCACCGAGGAGCGAACCCATGCCCATCGCCTCACCCGAGGTCTACGCCGAGATGATCGACCGCGCCAAGGCCGGCGCGTACGCGTACCCGGCGATCAACGTGACCTCATCGCAGACGCTCAACGCCGCGTTGCGCGGGTTCGCCGAGGCGGAAAGTGACGGCATCATCCAGGTCTCCACCGGAGGCGCCGACTACCTCTCGGGCTCCACCGTGAAGGACATGGTCGCCGGTTCGGCGGCATTCGCCGCGTTCGCCCGCGAGGTCGCCAGGAACTACCCGGTGAACATCGCGCTGCACACCGACCACTGCCCGAAGGACAAGCTGGACAAGTTCGTTCGTCCGCTGCTGGCGCTGTCCGCCGAGCGGGTCAAGGCCGGTGAGGAGCCGCTGTTCCAGTCGCACATGTGGGACGGGTCGGCCGTACCGCTGGAGGAGAACCTGCAGATCGCCGAGGAGCTGCTGGCCGCCGCGGCCGAGGCGAAGGTGATCCTGGAGATCGAGGTCGGCGTGGTCGGCGGCGAAGAGGACGGCATCGTCGGCGCCATCGACGAGAAGCTCTACACCACCCCCGGCGACGGGCTCGCCACCGCCGAGGCGCTCGGCCTGGGCGAGAAGGGCCGCTACATCACCGCGCTCACGTTCGGCAACGTGCACGGCGTCTACAAGCCGGGCAACGTGAAGCTCCGCCCGGAGATCCTGAAGGAGATCCAGGACGCGGTCGGCGCCAAGTACGGCAGGCAGAAGCCGTTCGACCTGGTGTTCCACGGCGGCTCCGGCTCCCTGCTGGAGGAGATCCACGCCGCCCTCGACTACGGCGTGGTCAAGATGAACATCGACACCGACACCCAGTACGCGTTCACCCGCCCGATCGCGGCGCACATGTTCGCCAACTACGACGGCGTACTGAAGGTGGACGGCGAGGTGGGCAACAAGAAGGCGTACGACCCGCGTTCCTGGGGCAAGGCAGCCGAAGCGGGGATGGCCGCCCGGGTGGCGCACGCCTGCGAAAACCTGCGCTCCACCGGTACGACGCTCGGCAAGTGACCTGACCACAATCGGCCGGCCGGGACGCGATGCCCTGGCCGGCCGATTCGTACGTCCTCGTCCCTCAGCGGGTCCCCAGCCCTTCCAGGCAATTGTCGACTTCCTCGCAGTCGTAACCGCGCCACACCATGTCGAATACGGCGCCCTGAACCTGTTCTGAGGTGAGTTCGCCACGGCGGGCCCGCGCCACCAGCTCGTCGACCTGGGCCCGGTGGTAGCCACGCAGCGATACACGGAACTGAGGCAGATCTGGCGGCGACATGGTCCCGACCGTATCGAACGGACTCACTGTTCCCGCCGGGCTTTGCCCGATGCCCGGTCGGGTAGCGTGCGGTACGTGGCTGAGGCAACCGAACCCGGCAGGCGGCTGCACCGGCTCGCGGTGGAGATCGCGGCGCTGGCCCAGAACGGCCTCACCTACGCGAACAAAGGCGCCGGTGGGCGGCGCCCCGGACCTGACAGCGTCGCCAACCGGTACGAGGTCGCCCGCTACCGCCGGCTCCAGGAAATCAGCGCCGAACTGATGAGTATCACGTCCGGCGTCGACGCCGCCGAGTTCCACTACGAAATCGCCGCCCAGACCGGCCACGCGACCCCGAAGGTGGACGTACGGGGAGCGCTGTTCGACCCGGACGGCAAGGTGCTTCTGGTACGGGAACGCATCGACAACAGGTGGACCCTACCGGGCGGCTGGGCGGACGCACTCGACTCCCCGACCGAGGCCGTGACCAGGGAGTTCGCCGAGGAAGCCGGCCTGAAGGTACGCGCGGCCAGACTCGCCGCCGTGTACGACGGGTTCCGCCGCAACGCGCATCCGGCCGCCCCCTTCCACATCTACAAGATGTTCTTCCTGATGGAACGGCTGGACGACGCCGTACCGACCGCCGGGTTGGACGAGGAGACCACCGCGGTGGACTTCTTCGCCTTGGACGCGCTGCCGGAGCTGTCCCGCCGTCGTACCAGTGCCGAGCAGCTTCACCGGCTACACCAGCACCACCTCGACCCTGCCCTCCCCGCCGACGTGGACTGAGCCCAACGCCGCGGCCGGAGCGTCAGTTCGTCAGCGCTCGGCCCGCGTGGTCGCGTTGCTCCCTGGTCATCTCTGCTCACCCCCCTCTTGTCGACAGCCGCGTCGTGTTGGCCAGGGTGTGTTCAGCTCCTCGCGTTCCTGCGGTATGCCGGGCACGGCCACGAGTTCTCACAGGCCAGGCACTGCCGCGCCGACAGAACGGCGGACGGGAACATGCTGGGCTGGTGTTCCATGGCCATCTCCCGCACCCGCTCCGCGT
The DNA here is from genome assembly GCA_050701795.1 of Micromonosporaceae bacterium. Lineage (GTDB taxonomy): Bacteria > Actinomycetota > Actinomycetes > Mycobacteriales > Micromonosporaceae > WHSM01. The sequence goes on along the minus strand of JBOGDK010000075.1, from coordinate 919 downwards.
CCTCCCCCGATGGGTGGGGACTGGGCGGGCGCCGCTCAGCGATCACAGCCGCACCGGGGTCGGGTCAGGCACAGCGGGACGGACAGCAACACCTGCGGCATCTGGTCGTCGCCCACGATCCCGGCGCCGTCCGGGTACCGGTGCATGTGCTCCAACGTGTCCCGGGCGGCACGCCATCCCCAGCACGGCCACAGGCGGCCGCATCGTGGCTCCCGACACCGGCCACCTCGCTCGGGATCGGTGGATACCGGCCGGTGGTCCATCCACACGCTGTGCATGACGTGCCAGATCGCGAGTCCGAAACCGGGCGTCAGGCCGAGCTCGGTGGGTGGCTCGGCTGGCGGTGGACTGTCCAACCCGTACTCGACGCGGTCAGACATCGAGGAGCACCGGAACGACCACGACGGCAAGCAGCGCCGCCGCGATCACCGTCAAGCCCGCCTCGAGGTAGAGCCCCTGCCGCTCGCTTGTGTCCCACGTGTCCCGCCACTGGCCTCTGCCACTGCGACGTACGCCCATCACGCTCCCCTCCGTGTCAGGGCTGGCCCGAGCTGCGCGACGGGGGACGCTCGGCTCGACCTGCCAACTGATCTCCCGGCACCGAGGGCCATAGCCTTACCGGTGCCGGGGGTGTACTACCGAAGGTAAGGAGCATGTAGACAGTGAGGGGCAGAGAATCTGCCCCTCACACAAAGGTTCGACTAGGCCGCGAGTACGCCGACCTTGACCGCCAGTTCGCCTGCGCGTTGCCGGCGAGCTGGAGACCGGGCCTCGACCTCCTCCAGGATGATCCGGCGGGCGTAGCCGTTGTACCGGATCGTTTCCGGAGCGGTCTCGTACGCCTGTGCGAGCGTCGCGATCGCTGCGTCTGGTTGGCCGTCCAACTGGTAGCCGCGGGCCTGTTCGATCCGGTGCCGCG
>JBOGDK010000074.1:0-15151 GCA_050701795.1 Micromonosporaceae bacterium | reverse complement strand
GGTGCTGCTCGTGGTATTCCTGCGGCCGGATCCGCTGTTGCTGGCCCGGCGACTGCAGGTGACGGCCTCGGGTGTCTCGGGCGGATCCCGGACGATGCGGGGAGCCCTGGCGGAGGTACGCCGCAACCGCACCGCCCTGCTCGGTATCTCCGCCGTGGCCACCGGTCACGCGATGATGCTCGCGGTGATGGTGATGACCCCGATCCACATCGACACCGTGCTCTCAGCAACGCACCACCATCACGCCAGCGGCGGCCCCGACGTACTGGTGGTGGTCGGAGTGGTGATCAGCCTGCACGTCGCCGGGATGTACGCGCTCTCCCCGGTGGTCGGGTACGCCTCCGACCGGTACGGCCGTCGAGCGGTGGTGCTCACCGGAGCGGTGCTGCTGGCGGCCGCGTGCGTGCTGGCCGGTACGTCCGGCGCCGACACGGTACGGCTCTCCGCTGGACTGTTCCTGCTCGGGCTCGGCTGGTCGTGCACCATGGTCGCCGGCAGCACCCTGCTGTCCGAGTCGGTGCCCACCGGGGTACGCCCGTCCGTCCAGGGCTTCAGCGACCTCACCATGGGCCTGTCCGGCGCACTGGCAGGTGCGTTGTCGGGCGCGGTGGTGGAGTGGACCAGCTATCCGACGCTGGCGCTGGCGGCGGGGCTGATCGCCGTACCGTTGGCGGTGGTGGCCGCGGTTCGCCCGCGCCGGGTCGGCCAGAGGCCAGCGGCTGGTGGGTAAGGTGCCTGTGCACCAGGTCGTAAGGGGGCGGTGTGAGGCTGACGGACTTCTGGGCCCGGATGGAACAGGCCTTCGGTCGGGGGTACGTGCAGAGCGTGGCCGCCGACCAGGCGATTCCGCAGCTTGGCAGCCGTACCGTGAATCAGGCTTTCGCCGAGGGTGAGGACACCGTGGTGGTGTGGCGGGCGGTGTGTGCCGCGTACCCGGACCGGGTCCCGGCGAAGCTGCGCTGACCGGCCAGGTGCGGTCAGTCGGCCACCGGGCGCCCCGGAATGTCGCTGGGCGTGTCAGGGTCGCATTCGAACACGTGTTCGGGTAATTTCCACAGGGCATTGATCAGTCCACAGACACGGCCCCGCGTGTCGGATTTTGTCGGACCGTGACCTTAGCGTGGAGCCCGTGAAGAAATCAGGTGGCAAGACCGCGGCGAAGACCTACCCAGGAGCAGCCATGACAGCAGGCCCGGATCGCGACAAGTCGCTCGATCTCGCACTCGCGCAGATCGACAAACAGTTCGGCAAGGGTTCGGTGATGCGCCTTGGCGACCGTGCGGCGGCGCCGGTCGAGGTGATCCCGACCGGGTCCATCGCCCTGGATGTCGCGCTCGGTATCGGTGGCCTGCCCCGGGGCCGGATCGTCGAGATCTACGGTCCGGAGTCCAGCGGTAAGACCACGGTCGCGCTGCACGCCATCGCCAACGCCCAGGCAGCGGGTGGGATCGCGGCGTTCATCGACGCCGAGCACGCTCTCGACCCGGAGTATGCGAAGGCGCTCGGGGTCAACACTGACGAGCTGCTGGTCTCCCAGCCCGACACCGGGGAGCAGGCGCTGGAGATCGCCGACATGCTGGTCCGCTCGGGGTCGTTGGACATCGTGGTGATCGACTCGGTGGCCGCGCTGGTGCCCCGGGCCGAGATCGAGGGCGAGATGGGGGACAGCCACGTCGGTCTGCAGGCCCGGCTGATGAGCCAGGCACTGCGGAAGATGGCCGGGATTCTCAACCACTCCGGCACCACCGCGATCTTCATCAACCAGCTTCGGGAAAAGATCGGCGTGATGTTCGGCTCGCCGGAGACCACCAGCGGTGGTCGGGCCCTGAAGTTCTATTCGTCGGTACGTCTCGACGTCCGCCGAATCGAGAGCCTCAAGGACGGCACCGACGTGATCGGCAACCGGACCCGCGTGAAGGTGGTCAAGAACAAGGTGGCCGCCCCGTTCAAGCAGGCCGAGTTCGACATCATGTACGGCAAGGGCATCAGCCGGGAAGGCTCGCTGATCGACGTCGGCGTCGAGCAGGGATTCATCCGCAAGTCGGGGGCCTGGTACACGTACGAGGGTGACCAGCTCGGCCAGGGCAAGGAGAATTCCCGGGGCTTCATGCGAGAAAACCCGGACGTCGCCGCCGAAATCGAGAAGAAGGTCAAGGAGAAGCTCGGTATCGGGCCCACCCTCGATGCGGATGCGCCAGCGCCGGTTCCTGTCGACTTCTGATGGCGATGGCGGGTCGCGGTCGGTCGCCGTCTGGCCGCCGTCGGGGCGCTGACCGGGGTTCCGCGACTGGCGGCCGCGGTACGCGTGCGGGCGGCGGCCGTACCGGCGGCGGGTCGCCAACAGGCGGCACCCGCGGCGCGTCGACGGCCGGCGGCATGGGCGCCAGGAGTACCGGTTCTGGTGGGCCGCCGGCTGATCCCCGTGAGGCGGCGCGTGGAATCTGCCTGCGGCTGCTCGCCGTACGACCCCGCACCAGGGCGGAGCTGGCCACGGCGCTGGGTCGCCGGGGGATACCGGAAGAGATCGCCGAGGTCGTGCTGGAGCGGTTCAGCGAAGTCGGCCTGATCGACGATGCGGCGTTTGCGGACGCCTGGGTGGCGAGCCGTCACCACGGGCGTGGGCTCGCCCGCCGGGCTCTCGGGCACGAGCTGCGTCGTCGCGGGATCGACGGTTCCACCGTGCATGACGCGCTGGAGCAGCTCGACTCCGATACCGAGGAGGAGACCGCCCGTACGTTGGTCGAACGGCGGCTCCGTACCCTCTCGGGCGCCGCTCCTGAGGTGGCGTTCCGGCGGCTGGCCGGGATGCTGGCTAGGAAGGGCTATCCCGCTGGTCTCGCACTCCGGGTGGTACGCGAAGCCCTCGCCACCCGGCCGGACGCGGCCGATTTCGTCGATGCCGCGGGGCCAGATCTGGATGCGTTTGGTGACATTGCGGAGGCCGAGAGTGCTGCCGCGAGCGATACCGAGCGGTACGGGTCGCCACATTGATCCCGCGCTATTCCGGATCTTTCCGGCGAACGTGTCAATCGGGCGCGCTTGACCCAGGTAACGCCACAGACTTAGCCTCGATCTGAGGATGAAGTCCGACTACTGCGGGATCAACGCCGCGCGATATAGACCTATACACAACGTCATAATTTGCGCATGATGTGTAACCAAGGCATCGCCGCCTTACACCGGGCGACGATGTCGGGGCTTACCCATCTCGAATGGTGTGACGACACCCCTTCAACCGGGTGTACCCCGCCAGGGTCGGCCACTCCTCACGCAGCCGCAGGCACCTGCGGTCGGTGAAGGGGAGGAGCGGCCATGACTGCCGTCGATGTGCTGTTGCTCGTAGCGCTGGCCGTCGTGGTTGCCGTGGGCGCGGCCCTTACCGCGACCTGGTTCCTGATACGCCGCCTCGGCGGTGCCGCCCGAGCCACGACTCCGGAAGAGGATCCCGTCTTCATCGCGGAGCGGGAACGCCGGGAACAGGCGCTCGACGCGCTGCGTGCGGGAGCTGAGGAAGCCTCGGCCAACGCCGATCAGGCGCGGGCGGAGGCGGCGACCGCACGCGCGGAGGTGAGCGCCGCCAAGGCCGACCTGGCTTCGGCGCGTACCGAGGCGAGCCGGGTCGCGGATACCGCGCGCAAAGAGGCCGAGACGCTGCTGGAACGGCACCGGGAGCAGGCCGAACGCGACGCCGAGCGGGTCCGGGAAACCGCGCGGCGTACCGCCGAGGAAGAGGCCGCCCGGCTGGTGGCCGCCGCCCGGGAACGTACCGAGGATGTCGAGCGGCGGGAGCGGCTGCTCACCGAGCGGGAGAGGCGTACCGCCGAGGAAGCAGAGCGGCTCACCGACCGGGACCGCAGGCTCGGGATCTCGGAGAGCGACCTGGCCGAACGCGAGGCCGGGCTCGCCGACCGTGAGGAACGGATCGCCGATCTTGAGGCCGAGCAGCGCAGTGAGTTGGAACGGATCGCCGGACTGACCGCCGCGTCGGCCAAGGCGGAGCTGGTGGACACGATCGAAGCGCAGGCGAAACGGGACGCCGCGATCCTGATACGCGACATTGATGCCGACGCCAGGAACACCGCCGCCGACCGGGCACGGCACATCGTCGTTGACGCCATCCAACGGGTGGCCAGTGAACAGACCGCCGAGAGCGTGGTCAGCGTGCTGCACCTGCCGAGTGACGAGATGAAGGGCCGGATCATCGGACGGGAGGGCCGCAACATCAGGGCCTTCGAGTCCGTCACCGGCGTCAACCTGATCATCGACGACACCCCCGAGGCGGTGCTGCTGTCCTGCTTCGACCCGGTACGCCGTGAGGTCGGGCGGCTCACCCTGGAGCGCCTCGTCCTCGACGGCCGGATCCATCCGCACCGGATCGAAGAGGTCTACGACGACTCCCGCGTGGAGGTGGACCGGCTCTGTCAACGGGCCGCCGAGGACGCCCTCGTGGACGTGGGCATCACCGACATCCACCCGGAGTTGGTCACCCTGCTGGGACGCTTGCGGTACCGCACCAGCTACGGCCAGAACGTACTGAAGCACCTGGTGGAGACCGCGCACATCTCCGGGATCATGGCCTCTGAGTTGGGTCTGGAGCGTGACCTGATCAAGCGCTGTGCGTTCCTGCACGACATCGGCAAGGCGTTGACGCACGAGGTGGAGGGCAGCCATGCCCTGATCGGTGCCGACGTGGCCCGCAAGTTCGGTGAGGACGAAGCCGTCGTGCACGCGATCGAGGCGCACCACAACGAGGTGGCGCCGCAGACCATCGAGGCGGTACTCACCCAGGCCGCCGACGCCTGTTCCGGTGGCCGCCCCGGGGCGCGGCGGGAGAGCCTGGAGGCGTACGTGCAGCGGCTGGAACGGATCGAGGAGATCGCGTCCGGCAAGGTCGGAGTCGAGAAGGTCTTCGCAATGCAGGCCGGCCGCGAGATCCGGGTGATGGTACGCCCGGACGACGTTGACGACATCGGTGCCGCCGTACTGGCCCGGGACGTGGCGAAGCAGATCGAGGAAGAGTTGACGTACCCGGGCCAGATCCGGGTCACCGTGGTGCGCGAGTCCCGGGTCACCGAGATCGCCCGCTGACCCCATCCCGGGGCCGGCTGCCCCCGGACACGAGTGTGGGGGCGCCCCGGGATCGGGACACCCCCACATCGCACCTTCGCCGTGGAGCCGGTGATCAGCGTTTGGCCGTGTCTCAAGGCCCCGCTGGCCGGCTGCGCCGGACCGATTCGCCCGCTGCCGGTGTTGTTAGATGGCTGCCGAACCGGTTTCGGTGACCGGTTCCGCCGGCCGCACCGGGATTCCCTTCTTGCGGCTACCTTCCCGCATCCGCCGCTCCAGCCAGTGGGCGAACCACGACAGGAATGCGCACATGCCGATGTAGACGACGGTGATCACCAGGTACGTCGGCACGAACGGGAATCCAAAGGCCAGGCGGCCGCCCATCTGCTTACCGACGTACAGCAGTTCCTGGTAGCCGATGATGAAGCCGAGTGCGGTGTCCTTGAGCAGCACCACCATCTGGCTGACAATCGTCGGCAGCATCGACCGTACGGCCTGCGGTAACAGGATGAAGGTCACCACCTGGGTCTTGCGCATCCCGATCGCGTACGCCGCCTCGGACTGTCCCTTGGGTACGGCGTTGATGCCGGCCCGGAAGATCTCCGCCAGCACCGAACCGTTGTACAGGGTGAGACCGAAGACCACGGCGAACAACGGGCTGACGTTCAACCCGAGGTCTTTGAACCCGAGGTACGCGAAGAACATCAGGATCAGCAGCGGGATCGCCCGGAACAACTCCACGACCCCGCTCGACGGCGCCCGGAACAGCGCGTGGTCGCTGAGCCGCCCGGCGGCGAACACCGCCCCGAACGCCAGCGCCAGCACCGCCGCGATCCCGGCCGCGCTCAGCGTCGCCCACAGCCCACCGAGGAGCTGATACTGAATGCTCTCGTACTGGAACTGCTGCCACTTCGCGGCGTCGAACTGACCGGTGTACCAGAGTCGGTATCCGGCGTAGCCGACCAGGAAGGCAATCGCCACCGCGGCGACGACGCCGATGATCAGGTTGCGGATACGGGCTCGTGGGCCGGGGATGTCGTACAGCACTGCCGTCATCGCGCCACCGCCCATTTACGTTCGAGCGTGCGCTGCAACGCCACCAGCGGCACGATCAGGATCAGGAAGCCGATCGTGATCCACAACAGGGTCATGATCTGGCTCTGGCCTCGTTCGGACATCGCGTCTGGAATCTGGCCCGCCTCGGCGACCGAGAAGCCGGCGGCGATCGTGCTGTTCTTCAGCATCGCGATCATGACGCTGGACAGTGGGGGCACGATCGAGCGGAACGCCTGTGGCAGCACGACGATGCCGAGGACCTGACCGAACGTCATGCCGACCGCCCGGGCGGCCTCGGCCTGGCCGGGCGCGACGGTGTTCACTCCGGAACGGACCACCTCGCAGACGAACGCCGAGGTGTAGAGGATCAGCGCGGTGTACGCGCTGGTGAAGTACCCGGTTTCGCCGAACGTGGCGGGGAACTCGACCTGCATCTTGGGGACCGCGAAGACCAGGAAGGCGAACACCAGGGTGAGCGGGGTGTTCCGGATGATGTTCACGTACGCCGCACCGAACGCACGCAGCGCGGGGACCGGTGACACCCGCATGGCGGCCAGGATCGTGCCCCATACGAGCGAGCCGACCGCCGAGATCAGAAACAGGTAAATGGTGTTGAGGAAACCCTTGCCGAACAGGTCCCAGTTGTTGACCAGGGTTTCCCAGAACGAACTCAACAGATTCATCGTGTCCTCGTGCTCTGAAGCGTTGACACCCGATCCCTCGTGGGGCCTCTGACGACAGGTGGGCGCGCAAAATGTTCTGCGCGCCCACCAGCTATCCCGTCAACGTGGCGCCGTCGCCGGCGCGACTAACCAAGGTCAGTAGCGATCCAGCGCCGGCGGTTCAGCCTTCGCGCCGGACAGGCCCAGGGTGCCGTCGTAGATGGCCTTCCAGGTGCCGTCCTTGAAAGACGCCTCCAGGATGTCGTTGATCTTGTCGCGGAGAACCTTGTCGTCCTTCGCCAGGCCGACTCCGTAGTTCTCCTCGCTGAACTTCTTGCCGACGACCTTGAGCTGGTCGGGCGCCTGGCCGGCGTACCCGAGCAGGATCGCGTCGTCGGTGGTCACCGCGTCGACCTTCTTGTCGAGCAGCTGCGTGACGCACTCGGAGTAGGTCTGGAACTCGACGATGTTCTCCTCTTCGGTGAGCTTGTCCTCGCGCACCTTCTGGATCGGCGTGGAGCCGGTGGCCGAGCAGACCTTCTTGCCCTTCAGGTCGTCAGGGCCCTTGATGGAGTCGTCGTCCTTGCGTACCAGCAGGTCCTGACCGGCGACGAAGTACGGACCGGCGAAAGAGATCTGCTGCTTGCGCTCATCGGTGATCGAGTACGTGCCGACGTAGAAGTCGACCTCGCCGCCCTTGATGGCGGTCTCCCGTCCCTCCGACGGGATCTCCTTGTACTCGATCTTGTCCTTGGCAATGCCGAGCTGCGCGGCCACCAGCTGAGCGATCTCGATGTCGAAACCGCAGCGCTGGCCGTCAGCGTCCTTGTAGCCGAGGTTCGGCTGGTCGGCCTTGACTCCGACCACGACCTTGCCCGCCTTGGAGATCCGGTCGAACGTGGGGCTGCCGGACAGCTTCACGTCCGTGGCGGGGTCGAGCTTGGCTCCGGAGGCCTTGCACTTGTCCGGAGCGGCGCCGGGCTCGCCGTTGCCGCCCCCGGCGGGGCCGCCTTCTTTGCCGCATCCGGTGAGGAGCAGCGCGGCGACGCCGAGTACGGCGGCGATGGTGCGAATGCGCATTGCGTTCCTTCCTTAGTGGGGTGTGAATCTTCTCAGTACGTCATGACCCGGCGAGCGGGTCGGGGTCGGACCCCGGGTCAGTTGCTCGATCCGACCCGGCCAGTGGTTCGTGGTGTGTGCGGTGACCCGGTCAGTGGGTCAGGATCTTGGAGAGGAAGTCCTTCGCGCGCTGTGACTGCGGGTTGGTGAAGAACTCCTCCGGGGTGGCCTGCTCGACGATCTGGCCGTCGGCCATGAACACCACCCGATTGGCGGCCCGCCGCGCGAACCCCATCTCGTGGGTCACCACGATCATGGTCATGCCCTCCTTCGCCAGGGAGACCATCGCGTCGAGCACCTCGTTGATCATCTCCGGGTCGAGCGCGCTGGTGGGCTCGTCGAAGAGCATCACCTTCGGCTGCATCGCGAGCGCCCGGGCGATCGCGGCACGCTGCTGCTGGCCGCCGGAGAGCTGGGCGGGGTACTTGTCGGCCTGGTTGGCGATGCCGACCCGGTCGAGCAGCCGCATCGCGCGCTCGCGTACCGCTGACGCCTTTTCCTTGCGGACCTTGATCGGGCCGAGCGTGACGTTCTCCAGGATCGTCTTGTGCGCGAAGAGGTTGAAGGACTGGAAGACCATCCCGACCTCGCTACGCAGCTTCGCCAGGGCCCGCCCCTCGCTGGGTAGCACCTGACCGGCGAGTCGGACCTGACCTTTGTCGATCGGTTCCAACCGGTTGATCACCCGGCACATCGTGGACTTACCCGACCCGGACGGGCCGATCACCACGATCACCTCGCCGGCCCGCACGTCCAGGTTGATGTCCTGCAGCACGTGCAGCGACCCGAACCACTTGTTGACCTTGTCGAGCACCACGAGGGGCTCGCCGCTGGCGGGGGTCGTGGGGTTGTTGGGAACCTCGGTCACGGTTGTATCGTCCACTGTTTCGTCGGCCTCGCGTCTCGTCTCCGCAGAACTAGTAGCGACGGTTGGCGCCTCACCAACCGTTGGGTCACTGTAAGCCTGCAATACCACCGTCCGTGACCGTCGGCGGTCACGGAGAGGTAACACCCCCCGGGCAAGGGATCGGCTACGGCGGCGGGCGTCGCAGACGCCCTACGGATCACCCCGAATCGGACGGCGGCACCGGCGGTATGCCGATCGGCGGGCGGCGTACCACCGCAGCTGCGCGTACTCCCGGTGCGCCGGTTACGCTCGCAGACGAGATGAATGCCCCGCTTGACGCCCCGGACAAGCCGCGTACGTACCAGGTGCGGACGTACGGCTGCCAGATGAACGTGCACGACTCCGAGCGGATCTCCGGCCTGCTGGAACGGGCGGGCTACCGCCAGGTGATCGGCGAGGACACCCCTGATCTGGTGGTCTTCAACACCTGCGCGGTACGGGAGAACGCCGATAACCGCCTGTACGGCAACCTCGGTCACCTCGCGCCCGTGAAGGCCAGCCATCCCGGGATGCAGATCGCGGTCGGCGGCTGCCTGGCGCAGAAGGACCGTGGCGAGGTCGTTCGGCGGGCTCCGTGGGTGGACGTGGTGTTCGGCACCCACAACATCGGGTCACTGCCCGTACTGCTGGAGCGGGCCCGGCACAACTCCGAGGCCGAGGTGGAGATCCTCGAGTCGCTGGAGGTGTTCCCGTCCACGTTGCCGGCGCGGCGCGAGTCGACGTACTCGGGATGGGTGTCGATCTCGGTCGGATGCAACAACACCTGCACCTTCTGCATCGTGCCGTCGCTGCGGGGCCGCGAGGAGGACCGCCGGCCCGGTGACGTGCTCGCCGAGGTGCGCGCCCTGGTCGCCGAGGGGGCCCTTGAGGTCACGCTGCTGGGGCAGAACGTCAACTCCTACGGCGTCGGGTTCGGTGACCGGTACGCGTTCGGCAAGCTGCTCCGGGCCTGCGGCGAGATCGACGGGTTGGAGCGGGTCCGGTTCACCTCGCCGCATCCCCGGGACTTCACCGACGACGTGATCGCCGCGATGGCGGAGACCGGCAACGTGTGCCACCAGCTGCACATGCCGCTGCAGTCCGGCTCGGACCGGGTGCTGAAGGCGATGCGGCGCTCGTACCGCAGCGAGAAGTACCTCGGGATCCTGCGCCGGGTACGCGAGGCGATGCCGGACGCCGCGATCACCACCGACATCATCGTCGGCTTCCCCGGCGAGACCGAGCAGGACTTCCAGGCGACCTTGGACGTGGTACGCCAGGCCCGGTTCTCCGGCGCGTTCACGTTCCAGTACTCCAGGCGCCCCGGTACGCCGGCGGCCGACCTGCCCGGCCAGCTGCCCAAGCAGGTGGTGCAGGAGCGGTACGACCGCCTGGTGGAACTGGTGAACGAGATCGCCTGGCAGGAAAACACGGCGCTGGTGGGCCGTACCGTCGAGGTGCTCGCGACGGTGGGCGACGGTCGCAAGGACAGCGCCACCGGGCGGATGTCCGGGCGGGCCCGCGACGGGCGGCTGGTGCACTTCGCCGCGTCAGCGGCGAACGGCCAGCAGGGTGCCGCGTCAGCGGCGAACGGCCAGCAGGGTGCCGCGTCAGCGGCGAACGGCCAGCTCGGTGCCGCGTCAGCGGCGAACAGCCAGCTCGGTGCCGCGTCAGCGGCGAACAGCCAGCTCGGCGCCGGTACGCCGCGGATCCGGCCCGGAGACGTGGTGGACACCGTGATCACGTACGGTGCGCCACACCATCTGGTAGCGGATGGCCCGGTGGTGGCGCACCGGCGTACCCGGGCCGGCGATGCCTGGGAGGCGGCGCGGACGCCGAAGCCGTCAGGCGTACTGCTCGGGATGCCGACCATCGGGGCGCCACCGCTGCCACCCCCGGCATCGCCGGGCTGCGGCTGAGCCCAGCGCGCGAATTCCTGGTTTCGCCCTTTGTTGCCCACGCCCGGTGACGGTCTAAATATCGACGCCGCGCTCGCTCAGGTACGGCACCGGGTCCACCGGCTCGTCCCCCAGGTGCACCTCGAAGTGCAGGTGTGACCCGCTGGAGTCGCCGGTGCTTCCCATCAGTGAGATCCGCTGCCCGGCCTTGATCTCCTCACCTTCGCTCACCAGCAGTTCGGAGTTGTGGCCGTACAGGGTTTCTACGCCGTCGCCGTGGTCGATCACGACGGCGTTGCCGTAGCCGCCGTACCACTCGGACAGCTCGATGGTGCCGGACCGGGCGGCCACGATCGGCGTGCCGGTCGGTGCCGCAAGGTCCACCCCGGCATGGAGGGTGCCCCACCGGTCGCCGAAGCCGGACGTGACGTTGTAGTCGCGGGTCGGGACCACCCAGGCGGGTGCCGGAGGTGTGGTCGGTTTCGGGCTCGGGGTGGGTTTCGGTGATCTCGTGGTGGCGTTCGGTGGCTTCACCGTGCCGGTACGCCGCGGCTGTGGCCTGTCCTTGCGCGCCGCCCGGTTGTCGCCGCGGTCGGCGAGGTCCGGCGGTGTGGTGCTCCTGGTCGACGCGGTCGAGGTCTGCCGTGGGTCGAGCATGGTGGTCGCTCCGCCGCCCAGGCCGAGTGCACTCAAGGCGAGGATCACCAGCGCGGCGAGCACGAGTCGGTGGCGGCCATGTCTGCCGGTACGGTGCCGGCCGGAATGCGTCCATCGGCGAATTCCTTTACGACCGTTCCGCCGTACGAAAATGGGTTCTCTGGCGCCGAGACGTCGGTCGTGCTGCGAGTGGCGTGGCACGGTGTCGTCCTCCGCGATTTCGATCTGCAGGGGTGGCCGACATCGTGCGCGACGTACCGTTCAGGAGACTCTGGCAGGTGCTCTGACCTGCGTAAACAATCAAGGACTACTGTCGAAATGGCGACAGTTCTCCGGTTTGTGACGGGGACTAAATGTGGCCTGGCCCACAAAACGGGGAGAGACGTGGGTCACAAGAACTCGCCGGAGAAATGGGCAAACAAGAAGTGACCCCCAGGATTCGGAAGTCGTTGATCTTTGCCGCGGCAAAGGCTAATTCAAGGAGACTGGAATAGGCAAACATCCGTCTGTGGTGCCGGATGCGGGGTCTCGGCGTCACAGCGCCAAGTCGCCTCACCTGTACGAAGAGTGAGGTTCGTTGGGGGGCCTGCCGTGATGACGCCGACGGTCGTACCCTCCGAACCGCTGTCCGGCATCTGACCGCCGGTCAGAGTGGAATCGGCGGCTCCCGCAACGTGGTCGCCGCCAGGCGGCACGTGGGCCCGGCGCGCCTCGTCCCAGTCCAGGACAGGCGCTAGCTGCCGGCCCCCTCGGCGAGCTGCAGGAAGCTTCGCTTGCTCTCCAGAGCCTTCTCCGCCGCGGCGATTCGCGCCTTGTCGCCGGCTTCCTGGGCTCGGGCCAGACGTTGCTCTGCCTCGGCCACCTGGCTGCGCATCTGCTGCAGCAGCGGGTTCGCCTCCGGAGAGGTACGTCGCCAAGCGGAATCCATGCCCTGGCGAACCTTCTCCTCGACCGCACGTATCCGCCGATCCAGGGAATGCTGGGACTCGCGCGGCACCCGCCCCGCATCGTGCCAGCGGGCCAGGATCTCCCGCAGTTTCCGCTGGGAGCCCTGTGGGTCGGCGTCGACGTCGAGCGCCTCTGCCTCGCTGAGCAGCACCTTCTTGGTCTCCAGATGCTGCCGCTGCTCGGCGTCGCGCGCCGAGAACACCTCGCTGCGGTGCGAGAAGAACGCGTCCTGCGCGGCCCGGAACCGCTCCCACAACTTCTGTTCGGTGTCCCGGGCGGCCCTGCCGGCCGACTTCCACTCGGACATCAACTGCTTCATCCGGTTGGCCGCCGGTCCCCAGTCGGTGGAGCCGGCGAGTTGCTCGGCCTCGGCGACCAGCTCTTCCTTACGGGACTGCACTTCCTTGCGCTGCGAGTCCAGGCTCGCGAAGTGACTGCCCCTGCGGCGCGAGAACGCATCCCGCGCTGCGGCGTACCGGCGCCACAGCTCCGTGTCGACCTTCCGGTCGCCGACCCGGATGGCCTTCCACTCGTCGAGGATCTCCCGCATCCTGTCCCCGGCGACTTTCCACTGGCTCGACTCCGCGGCGATCTGCTCGGCCTCGGCGGCGAGCGCCTCCTTGCGGCTGATCGCCTCGGCCTTTGCCGCCGCCCTGGCCTCCCGTGCCTCCTCGGACCGCTTCTCGGCGAGTCCGGTCAGCTCCTCGATCCGAGTGGCGAGCGCATCGAAGTCGCCGATCGCGTGCGCGGTGTCGAGGGATTCACGGAGTCGCTTGAGAGTCTTCACCGAGTGTTGCGGGTCGGCGGCGCCGCTGCCGAGGCGGGTCTGCAGCAGGTCGACCTCGGTCACCAGATCAGCGAACCGGCGTGCGAAGTGAAGCAGTCCCTCTTCGGGGGTGCCGGCCTGCCACGAGCCGACCTCACGCTCCCCGGCGTGGGTCTTCACGTACACGGTGCCGTCCGCGTCGATGCGACCATAGGTGGTCCACTCGCGGGCGTCTGTGCTCATCAGCGTCATCCTCGCATTCACCAGCGCAACCCCCGACCGGGTTTACGCACGTAGCGCGTGTCCGCGCATAGTGCGTCCCTTGCGTCACTCGGCCGCGCGCTCGCGCGCTGCTGAGCCTATTGGCTCGCTCGCTACGCTCGCTCACAGGGCATTGTCACAGGTTGACCCGGGTGTGCGTCGAGTGGCTGCCGCGAAACCGTGACCTTAGAGCCTCTTGGGCCGATTACGCCGTGTCAATAGGTCTCGTATGACCGGCTCATACCTGAAACGCGTGCGATGGGGGTTCGTACCTGCCGCTACGGTGGGCTCGTGCAGGATGATCAGCCGGTGGCGGCAATGGTATGTCCGCATCCGCCCCAGTTGCTACCTGACGTGGCCGGCACCGTCCCCAATGGATTCGGGGCTTCCCCCGGGCGCGGCGACCCGCGCCAGTCGCTTCAGGGTGGGGCCGTGGCGTCATGGACCTGATCGCAGTGGTGGGGCCGACCGGCACCGGGAAGTCCGCACTCGGGATCGCCCTGGCGAACGCCGTCGGTGGCGAGGTGGTCAACACGGACTCGATGCAGTTGTACCGAGGTATGGACATCGGCACCGCGAAGCTCCCCGAAGCCGAGCGGAACGGCGTACCGCACCACCTGCTGGACATCTGGCCGGTCACCGAGCCGGCCAGCGTTGCCGAGTACCAGCGGCAGGCCCGGGACGTGGTGGACCGGCTACGAGCGGCAGGGCGTACCCCGGTGCTCGTTGGTGGCTCAGGCCTGTACCTTCGCGCGGTCATCGACAGGTTCGACTTCCCAGGCACCGATCCGGCGGTACGGGCAAGGCTGGAGCAGGAGCTGTTCCGGCTCGGCCCCGCGCCGCTGTACGAGCGGCTGAAGACCCTGGACCCCGAGGCGGCAACGCGGATCCTTCCCAGCAACGGGCGGCGGATCGTACGGGCCCTCGAGGTGGTCGAGTTGACCGGCAGCTTCACCGCCGCCCTGCCCGACCCCCAGCCGGTCTACCAGACGGTGCAGATCGGTGTGGATCTCGACACCGAGGTGTTGGACGAGCGGCTGGCACGCCGGGTCGACCAGATGTGGGCGGACGGGTTCGTCGCCGAGGTACGCCATCTGGAGGCCCACGGGCTGCGGGACGGGCGTACCGCGAGCCGGGCGCTCGGTTACCAGCAGATACTGCGTTACCTGGCGGGGGAGTACACCGAGGAGCAGGCGCGAGACGAGACGGTACGCGCGACCCGGCGGTTCGTACGGCGGCAGCGCTCCTGGTTCCGTCGCGACCAGCGGATCCACTGGCTGGACGCCGCCCGCCCTGATCTGGTGGACGCGGCTCTGAGCCTGGTCCGCGACGCCGTGCTTGGCCGGGGTGTCGGACCCGGCTCATAACATCCGGATCATTGCGCCGTTCACGATCGAGGTCGAGCGGCGGGCTCGGAGACCTGCAAAGGCGGCCGCGGATCCATGAAGGCCGCGCCCGTCTCTGCGCCCTCGGCGGGTGGCCAGTTCTGGCGGTTGGTCGGTTCACGATAATGAGCGGTGGTGATCGCCGGCACGGTCGCGGAATAGCCGGTGCCAGGCGGCGTTCACGACGATCGAAGCTCGCCGGCGCGGCGGCTTCCTGGAAGAGGGGTAGCCGTCAGTGGCCAAGACGGTAGAGCAGTTGCGCGCGGAGACGCCCGGCGTGGAGCGCGTGATCCATCTCAACAATGCGGGGTGTTCGCTGCCGGCGACACCGGTGGTGGAGGCGCAGATCGGGTATCTACGACGGGAGTCCGCCGGAGGCGGTTACGAGACCGCGGAGCGGCTCGGCGATGCCGCCGACACACCGTACCGTGGGATCGCCGGACTGC
>JBOGDK010000073.1:0-15248 GCA_050701795.1 Micromonosporaceae bacterium | reverse complement strand
CCCTGCCGCAGGATCCTGGCGCCATCGTTGCGGCGGAACCCGAGCTGGGCGATCGCGGCCCGCACCGCCTCAGCCGTTGCGGCGCTCACCCGGGGCTCACTGTTGATCACCCGAGAGACGGTCTTGATGGACACGCCCGCCAGTGCGGCAACGTCCTTGATCGTCGGCCGGAGCGTCGGACGTACCGGAGAACGACCCGGCGACGGAGGTCCGGCGTCCGCATCGAGCTGATCCATGCCGGTGTCCTCCCTCCGTCGATCAGGTCCGCCACACCGGGCGGGCGGCCTTGGACGCCGTCACCATCGAGCATGACAACGTTAGCGCACGTCCCGCCCAGTCACTCCGGGGTAGAGCGCTCCCACTTGGTTGGCTGCCGGCGGGTCGACACGCCGTGCGGTGCGGCGTGTCGACCCCGTTCCCGCCCCACCAAGTGACGTGACCGGCCCGCGTGACCGGCCCGCGTGACCGGCCGTGTGACCGGCGCGTGACGGGCCGCGTGGACCTTGCGATGGCGCGCCGCCGCGACCCCTCAGTGCAGCCCTGGCCTACCCGGCACCGCCTCATGGTCGGCGTCCAGCGGAACGCCCGGGACCGCCACATCCTCCACCTCGCTGGGCGGCCGGATCGCGGTGATCGTGGCGTACCGCTCGCTGAGCCAGGCGAGATCCGTGCCGGGTACGGCCTCGCCGCGGCTCTGCTCGACCGCCATCCGTACGAAATCCTCCCCGGTTTCCGCCACCGCCATCTGCACCTGACCGAACCGGGCGAGGCTGGCCCGTCGCAGACCACGGACCCGTTCCGCGGGCAAATCCGGGACGTTGAGGTTGAGCACCGTACCGGCGGGGGCATCGTCGAGCGCGTGCAGCAGGTCTGGCACCATGGCCGCGGCGCTGCCCCAGTTCCGCGCCTCGTCGTCGACGGTGTCCAGGAACTCCAGAGCATTTCCGCTGGTCGCCGCCGTACCCCCGGTGTTCAGCTCGGAGGCCGGAGACAGTACGTCGAGCGACACCGCCATCGCCGGGATGCTGTACGCCGCGGCGGTCAGCGCCGCACCGACGGTGCCGGAGTGCAGCACCGCACGGCCGGCGTTCGCACCCCGGTTGATCCCTGACAGCACCAGATTGGGCGGCTCGCCGAAGGTCGCCAGCATCGCCAGCACGACGATGTAACTGGGCGAGGCCGCGACCCCGTACGCCGGCACACCGTCCAGGTCGGGCAGCGAGTGGCGGCGGATGATGACCCTGCCGTCGGCGGTGTACGCGCTCATCGCGGCGCTGGTGCCGCTGGTCTCCTGGGCGGGGGCGGCCACCACCACGTCCAGTCCAGTGTCGACAGCCGTACGGGCGAGCCAGCGCAGTCCAGGCGCGGCGACCCCGTCATCGTTGGTGATCAGCACCCGGGTCATGACGCGGCCACCGGTTCCAGCCGCACCCGCCGGGCGAGTTCTCTGATCGCGTCGATCCGTCCGCTACCGAGGCCGTGCCGGGTGACGTTGAGGGCACCGGCGGCGGCGCCCACCCGGAGTGCCTCCCCGAGATCACCACCCTGAGCCAGTACGGACACCACCCCCGCGGTCATCGAGTCTCCGGCGCCGCGGTGGTCGGCGACTTCCAGTTGCGGCATCCGTACCTCGACAACGTCGTCGCCGACGAGGGCGAGTGCCGGTTGTTCGGCGCGGCTGACGATCACGGTGCCGGCGCCGGAGTCCCGGAGCCGGTGAAGCGCCTTCACGGGGTCTTCGACTTCGGCGATCTCCTCGTGGCTCACCTTGACGAGCTCGGGCCGCCCTTCGAGGACGGACGCCAGGTGGTCACCCGAGAGGTCCGCCGCCACTCGCCCACCGTTCGCGGTGAGGTCAGTGGCCAGCCGCCGGTACGCGTCCGGGGGCACCAGACCTGGGTCTGCGGGGCCGCTGAGCACCGCCATCTCGGATCGCAGCCCTTCGGCGAGCGCCAGAGTGTAGATCTCGTCGAGTTCGTGCCGGCCGAGTGGCGGACCGGCCACCTCGGCGACCGCCCGGCGCTTCCCGTCCCGGCGGTCGTGGACGTACCAGCCGTTGGCGGCGGTGCGCAGTACCGCACGGAGTTCCACTCCCTCGGTGGCGATCAACGGCTCCAGCACCCGACCGACTTCGCCGCCCAACACCGCACACAGCGTCACCGGTACGCCGAGCCCCGCGATCATCCGTGCCTGCCATATCCCCTGGCCGCCGGCGTGCAGGTGCAGCTCGGTGTCGTTGGCCACCTGCTCGATGGTGACCGTCAGTTGTGGCACCGGGGCGAACACCATCACGCGGACGTCCATCGGGCCACCTCGTACGGGTCGGGAGCTGATCCGTGCGCTGTATACCCAGTACGGTTCAGCCGTACCCACGAGGTGGCCCGTGGCGCTATTTCTCCGGTGTCTCCGTCTCGTCGTCGTCCTCCGGCCAGGCGTGGTCTGGCACCCCGGGCGTGGGGTCCCGGGAGACGTCGAAGCTGGGCGGTACGCCGTCCTCCCGCAGGTGCCCGGGACGACCCGGAGTCGGGTCCTTCGCCTTGTCGATCCAGGTGCGGTCGGGGGTGTATTCACGCGGCTTTTCACTCATCGGCGGAGGATAACCCGCCCTGACGAGCCGGCGTCTCGGCAGCCCGGCCCAGCGTGACCAGGCGCTCGGTCTCGTCCTGGCGGCGTACCAGAACGGCACCAGCCGAGAAGACCAGCAGCGGCGTGAGGGCCAGCGCCAGCCACTGCCCGGGCACCAGCTGCACCGGCGTCGGGTAGAACCGCGGACTGGACTGGATGAACCCGGCGAACCCGATCTTGATGAGCAGAATCACCGCTACCGTGGGCGCGATCAGCGCAACCATACGGCGCAACACCCCCGACTCGACACGCCGCAGCAGGAACCACAGCAGCGCGGGGCCGAGGACCAGCGCCGCTATCACGGTCACGTCGTCGGTGCCGTCCGGTGCCAGCAGTGGGTACCCGGTGGCCGGCCCGAGGGCGACCCATACGGCACCGACCGCGAGTAACAGCCCGATCCGCGGCCAACCAAGCAGCCTGCGCCCGGCCGATCCGGGGTTCGGCACGCTCAGCGCCGCGGCCATGGTGACGGTGAGGACGAGTGGGACGGTCTCGTACACCAGGCCCTCCGGGTAGCCGGTGTACCGGATCCCCGGCATGACCAGCAGGCCCGCCGCCGTCACCCACGCGGCGGTCGCGGCGACGAGCCGCCAACCGGCCAGTACCGCGACCGCGACGACGACCGCCCCTGAGACGGGAAGCCATTGACCGCTGATGGCAGCGGTGACCATCCGCGGGAACGCGGGATCATCCGAACTTCCCATCTGGACTACCCGAATCATTTCCACCGTGGCCAGCACACCCCGCAGCCGTTCGGCGAGCAGCGCGAGCGCGGCGAGTACGCCGAAAACGGCTGCTGTGTCGCGCCACCGCCGGTCCGCGAACAGGCCCGCGACGCCGTCCCCGACACCACCGAGCCGCCGCCGCAGGGCGCCACCGGCCAGGCTGGCAACCTCGTTCGGCTCCGGGTATCGCTGTTCCGGCCGCGACCCCTCCATCAGTACGCCCACCATCTCCTCCTCGTACGTGGCTCGGAAGTCGTTCGGGTACCAGGCGAGCAGTCGCCGGTATCGCAGTTCCAGACTTGTCATGCGTGCCCTCCCCCGGGCGCGAGCCGTCGAAGCTGGGCGGCGGCCGCGTTCGCGCGTCTGCGAAGTCGTTCGGTCTCGGTGGCGAGCCGCTCGGCACCAGCTCCGGTGAGCCGGTAGTAGCGACGCAGCCGGGACCGCACCACCTCCTCGCGGTCCACTTCGATCAGTCCGCCGGTACGCAACTTGTCCAGCACCGCGTACAGGCTGCCGGTGGCCAGGCGCACCTGGCCATCGGAGAGCCGCCGCACCTCCTCGATCACCGCGTACCCGTGGCGGGGCTCGGCCACCAGGGCGGTGAGCACGAGGAACGCCGACTCGTTCAGTGGCACCTCTGTCATGAGGAGCAGCATATACAAGAAGCTGATATATACAAGCCCGAGGTCCATCCCCAGCCACTGGTGACCGCACCACCTCAGGGCTACGGTCGCCCACAAGTCACGCCGATCGCCGAGGAGGGCCGCACGATGACCGCTACCGCAGTGCACACCGCCGCCCCCGTGGTCCCCGGCAGTCCGCTGTTCGGCTCGGCACGGGAGCTCCGCGGGGACTTTCTCGGCGCCTGCCAGCGCGCCTGCCAGAAGTACGGCGACCTGGTGAGGTTCCAGGTCGGTCCGTCGCGGTTCGGCCGCGAACTGTACGTACTCGGCCACCCGGACGGGGCGCACCAATTGTTCGGAGCGACCTGGCAGGAGTACCGCAAGGACACCCGGTTCTACGACGAGATCCGCGCCATCGTCGGCGACGGCCTGCTCACCAGCCAGGACGACGACTGGCTGCGGCAGAAACGGTTCCTGCAGCCGTTGTTCACAGTGAAACGCGTCAACGGGTACGCCGACGCGATGGCCGACGAGGCGGCGCGCCTGGTGACCGAGCTCCGTGACCGGGACCAGCTCGACCTGCACGCCGAGATGACCAGGCTGACGCTCCGGATCGTGGTCCGGGTTCTGTTCGGTGCCGACGCGGACCACGTGCTCCCAGTGGTGCGCTCAGCGTTCCCGGTGCTCGGCCGGGCGGCGATAGTCCGGGCGTTCAGCCCGTTCTGGATGCCACTGTCGTGGCCGACCCCGACGAACCTGCGGGCCCGCCGCGCCCAGGAGGCCCTGTTCGCGGCCTGCGACGAGATCATCGCCCGGCGGCGGGCCACCGACAGCGACCAGGACGACTTCCTCGGGATGCTGCTGGCGGCCCGGGACAACGGCGAAGGGCTCACCGACACGGAAGTACGCGAGCAGGTGCTGATCTTCCTGCTCGCCGGGCACGAAACCACCTCGACCGCGCTGACGTTCACCCTGCACCTGCTGGGCCAGCACCCCCGGATCCAGCAGCGGGTACGCGACGAGGTCGCCACCGTGGTCGGCGACGGGTCGCCCACCGCGGAGCACAGCCGGGGGTTGGCGTACACCACGATGGTGCTCAAGGAGGCGATGCGGCTCTACCCGTCGGCTCCGGTGATCGGGCGGCGTTCCACTGTCGACGGTGAGCTCTGCGGGTACGACGTGCCGGCCGGGGTGGACATCGTGGCCGCACCGTGGGTGATGCACCGGCACCCCGACTTCTGGGACGCCCCCGACGAGTTCGACCCGGAACGATTCACTCCGGAACGCGAGAAGGCACAGCACCGGTACGCCTGGATGCCGTTCGGCGCTGGTGCCCGGGCATGCATCGGTCAGCACTTCTCGATGCTGGAGTCGGTGATCATCCTGGCGAGCCTGGTACGCGGCTTCGAGTTCCGCGCGCTGCGTACCGAGATCCCGGTGGAAGTGCAGATTACGCTGCGCCCGAAAGTCGCGGTGCCGTCCGCACTGCGTCCCGCCTGAGGTGGGTCGGGCCGCGGCACTCGGCTCGGGCTCAAGTGCCGCGGCCCGGGTCTACGGGGGGCTGAGCTGCTGGTCGGATCGCCTCTCGCCCCGGAGCCTCCCCAGAATCCTTAGCCGAGAGCCGACCCGATCAGGTACTGACAATAGGTATAACAGCCGCGGTGACCAGAGTAAATGACTTGTTAAATGGGGCTTTCCCTAAACCTGGTCAAAATGTTTAGCTGACCTTATGAGCCGCTTATGTGCCGGTCCGTCGCGCCCCGGATGGTGTCCGCCGGAGGTGACGCGCAGGTTCCGACCGATCGCACCGTCGTACCGCCGGGATCTGACGTGACGGCGATTGAGGTCGACACCACCGACGCACCCGACGATGAGTCGATCGGTGCCCGGCTCCACCGGCTGCGCCAGCGGCGCGGTCTGACGCAGAAGGACGTCGCGGGTGACCGGTACTCCGCGGCTTTCGTATCCACCATCGAGTCTGGGCGCCGCAATCCGTCCCGCGACGCGATCGGGTATTTCGCGGAACGGCTCGGGGTCGACGAACACGAGCTGCTCACCGGGCGGCCGGCGCACGTGCTCGCCGAGTTGCAGCTGCGACTCGCCACCGCACGGCACGCCCGTTCCACCGACGAACTCGACGACGCGGTACGCCGCTACACCGATGTCGCCGTCGAAGCCCGCGAGGCCAACCTCCCCCGGATCGAGGCCGCCGCGCTGCACGGGCTCGCCTGGTGCGACCAGCGGGGCGGCGACCCGAGTTCGGCGATGCGCCACCTCGACGACGCGGAACGGGTGCTCGACGGCGAACCGCTGACCGAGCAGGTACCGCTGATCGCGACCCGGGCCCGGCTGCTGCGGATCAGCGGACAGTTGCGGGAAGCGGCGTACACCCTGGAGTCGACCCGGGAACGGCTCAACCGGGACGGGCTCGCCTCCCCGGACGCCCTGGTGCAGCTGTCGTACGGGCTGGTCGGCGTGTACATGGAGCTGGGACTGCCGGAACGTGCCGCACACGCCGCCGAGACCGCGCTCGCGCTCGCCAGCGAGGTCAGCGACCCGGAACAGGTCGCCGCGATGCACGTACAGGTGGCGCGTACGTTCATCGCACAGGGGCGGGGCCCCGACGCCGAAGCGGCACTGGAACGGGCACGCGCCACGTACCAGCAGCTGGACTACAAGTTCGAGATCGCGGTCTGCCACTGGTCGCGTGGCTACATGCTCTCCCGCGAAGAGCGGTACGCCGAGGCCGAGCCGGAGCTGGCCACGGCCCGGGACATGATGCGTTCGCTCGGGTCCTGGTATTACGCCGGCGCACTCGCCAGCGAGCTGGCCACCGTGTTGTGGCGGCTCGGACGACCGAAGGACGCGCTGGCGGCGCTCGACGACGCATGGCGACTCGCCGACTCCGAGACCACGGAGGTGATCGCCCTGGCAGAGGCGCACCGGCTGCGCGGGATCATCGCGTACGACTCCGGGGACACCGAGCTGGCGGAGAGCTCACTCCGGGTGGCCTTCCGACTGTGCACCCAGGCCGAGGCCGGGCCGCATACGGCACACACCGCGCGGTTGCTGGGCGACCTGCTCAAGGACGCCGGCCGTACCGACGAGGCACTCACGGTGTACCGGGACGGCCTGGTGGCCGCTGAACACCCGTCGGTGGAGTGAGGAAACCTATTGCCGCGTCATTGCCGCACTCCGTAGCGGAGTGCGTACCCTGGTCGGGTGACACCAGCCCGCACCTCCTATGCCGAGCCGGCGAGCAGGGAAATCCACCTCGTCGAGATCGTGGATCCGAGTGGTGTACCGCTCGGCAAAACCACCGTCGCCGAGTCTCATCTGATGCCGGGCCGCCTACACCGGGCGTTCTCCGTGCTGCTCACCGACAATCAAGGCCGCCTCCTGCTACAACGCCGCGCCGCGGTGAAGACCCGGTTTCCGCTGCGCTGGGCCAACACCTGTTGCGGTCACCCCGGACCCGGCGAGGACATCCAGCGCGCTGCGCGGACCCGGCTGTACGACGAGATGGGTGTCCGGGTCGCCTGCCTGGAGGAGACCGGGCGGTTCGTCTACCGCGCCGAGGACCCGTCGACCGGACGGGTGGAGCACGAGTACGACCACGTACTGCTCGGGCGCGTCAGCTCAGACGCCGAGCCGGTGCCGGACCCGTACGAGGTCGCTGAGTGGCGGTGGGTCGACGCCGCCGAGCTGCGTCACGACGTGGATCGCCACCCGGATCAGTACGCCCCCTGGCTGCCACAGGTGGTGCAGCTCGCGGCCACGTAACCGCCGCGGCAACCGACCCCGGCCCACTCCCGGCCGGACCGCCGCTACCCCGACCCGATGTCCACGACCCGCAATCCTCGCGGCCCTGCCGGAATCTGAGCTCCGAACCCTGATGGCAGAGCCGTCATGAACCCGCCGTTGTGCCATTCGCGTGGAGAGATCAAAATCGACGCCCGCGATACCCGGACGAACCCGCATTCTTCGGTACGCTGACCCGCACATCGGTCACGTGAGGAGACTTGCGATGGCGTACCCGCGATGGGCGGTTATTTTTACGATTGGTGTCATGGCGCTCGCCGGGTGCGGATCTTCCGGAACCGTACAAGCCGCGGAGCGGGTCTCCGACACCAAGCCACGGCCGTCCGCCACGACATCACGCAAGGCACCCTCGCCGGCTCCGGCCCGAACCACACCGGCCGAACGTAAGGCGCACGACAAGCGGCCCGGCCCCCACGGCTCGCTGCGTACCACCGGCTCCCCCGAGGTGGCCCTGACCTTCGACGACGGCCCCAGCCCGCAGTGGACCCCCAAGGTGCTTGCGCTGCTGCGGAAGTTCAAGATCAAGGCCACGTTCTGCATCGTCGGCATCGAGGCGAAACGGCACCCCGAGGTGGTACAGGCGATCGCCCGGGAACTCCACACCCTGTGCAACCACTCGTGGGACCACGACATGCAACTCGGCTCCCGCAGCGCGGCACACATCAGGAAGGACCTCACACGTACCAACGAGGCGATACTGCGGGCGGTCCCCGGCGCCGAGATCAGGTACTACCGGCAACCCGGCGGGACCTGGACCACGCGCGGCGTGAAGATCAGCCACGATCTGGGCATGATGCCACTGCACTGGTCGGTCGACACCCAGGACTGGCGCAAGCCGCCCGCCCGCGCGATCTCCAGCTTCGTCATCAAGCACGCGAAGAAGGGCGCCGTGGTGCTGATGCATGACGGAGGCGGCGACCGCAGGACCACGTACGTGGCGCTGAAGACCATCCTGCCCAACCTCACCCGCCGGTTCGACCTGACCAGCCTCTGACAGGTACGCCACTGCCGTGGTCGCATCGGCCGACTCGTGAGGCGCGCCACGTAGCGCCGCCTGGGTATCGGTTTGGTCGTTTGTCAGGGCGTCGCGTATGCTTGCGTGGCCTCAACGGAGGCCGGATGCTGGCGAAAGTCAGCGCCCCGGCATATGCCATGATGACGGGGTTGGTCCCCATCGTCTAGTGGCCTAGGACCCCGCCCTTTCAAGGCGGTAGCACGGGTTCGAATCCCGTTGGGGGCACGTTCTATTTCAAGGTCCTGTGGAGCAGTCTGGAGTGCTCACCGCCCTGTCAAGGCGGGGGTCGCGGGTTCAAATCCCGTCAGGACCGCACAACGAAACACCAGGTCAGAGCCCCTCTCCGGAGGGGCTCTCGTCGTCTCCAGGGTCATCCTCAGAGCCCAGAGTCAGCGACAAGTCATCAGACCCGCTGATCGCCCGCCGTACCCGATCGTCGTAGTCGCCGGGAGCGTGCGTGTAGAGGTGGAGAGTGGTTGATGGCCGGCCCATCGGACACCAACCAGGTGGCGTACGAGTGCCATGACGGATCGCCTGGATCAATCAGGGTCAGGATGACTGCGCAGCGTGGTCGCCGCGCGGAAGTGCGACATGGTGGGACGCCCTGGACCGCCACTAGGAATCCGCAGGCGCAAACCGGAAGGAAGGGCTGTTGGGCGTCGGCGTGTACGACAACCCGTCGGTAACGGTGAAGTCCTGGAGCCGAGCGAGCGCCGACTCAGCCGAGGTGATGTCACTCAGGTAAACCCGGATGCCGTCGAAGCGTAACCAGGCGTCGGCGACGACAGAGTCCATACCCAGGCCGTCCAGGTCGCCGGACAGCGTGGCCCGGGCATGAGTCCACAGGTCACGCTGCCCGAAGATCTCCAGGTCGATGAGGTCGTACTGGTGATGCTGGAAGAAGTAGACGCTGGACTCGGCGGGTTCGGCGACGCCTCGAACCGCTTGACCTGTCATGCTGCGCCAACCGGCCGCGGTGAGAGATAGCCATTCGATGTCCAGGGAGACCGGGCTGCTTCCGTAGCCCCGGTGCGCCTCCGCGAATGGAAACCGGAAGCTCCACGTCAGGTGTGGAGCCAACCCCAGCCTCGGGTTGTCGAACAGCAGTCCGCCCCAGGTTCCCCCTTCGACCGGAACGAGTTCCCGGACGTGCAGGGCGTCCTCGTCGTCAGACTCCGTCATCACGGCGGGAGTCTGCCACAGAGCGGAGGCCCTGCAAGCCAACGGTTTGGATCATGTCAAGCATCTGGTGGGACGCTGGTGTAAAGCAGCGTCAGTTGATCCGTAACAGCTCCGGCTAGATGATCTTTTCGTTCTTACTTGCCCGCGGTTTCGATGCTGTTTGTGGACTCGTCGGTTCGGTGTCGTGCAGTCCGTGGAACAGCTCGACAATGTACCCGGACAGGCCGTCGCAACAGGGGTCAAGACGGTCGATGTCGATGGCGGCGTTGTGCAGGTCGGGCCAGGTGCGTGCCCAGATTGCGGGCGCGTGGTCGGTGAAGAGGTGGGGCAGGAGCCGGACGAACTCTGGCGTCGGCAGCAGGACAAGTCCTTGCTGGTGGCGGCCCAGCCGGGCGGGGTTGCCGGGCAGGGGTATCTGCAGCAGCCAGGCGGGTGATCTGGCGGCGAAGGTTTGCGCCTTGGTCAGGTGTTGTTGCGCGGGACCGTCGTCCGGTCTGAGGGTGGCTTCGCGTGTCCAGGTGAAACCGGGTGGGCGAGTTCCTCCGGGCTCGGCCGTCTCCAACGCGTGGGCGATCGTCAGCCAGTGTGGTTCGACCGCTTGCAAGTCAGGCACGAGTTTGTGCAGGACCGCGATGGTGTGGGGGAACGTCAGGCGGTGGTGGTTGGCCCTCAGGCGCACGCGTAATCGGCTCATGACCTACCTGCTCTCCGTCCGGCGTTTGAAGTGTCGGCCGCTATGGCGTGCGTCTCGAAATCATGGTGCCGCGGATACGTGGCTCGGCCGGAACACTGGCGTGGGCCCATGGGGTCCTTGGTCATTGCTCCGCAAGAGCAGGTTGCCAGCTCGTCGGGCGAGCCCGATATCTGGTCGCCACATCGCGCACAACGGAAGCGCAGCCGCGAGCTCATACGCCAGCCACCACCAGATCCGGTGGCCGCAAGGCCGGTACCCAGGTAGCGCAGTCCCATGGCAACACCGTGCCAGACGCAGGCGGTTGAGTGCCGGCTGACGCTCAGTGAAAGTCGGCAGACCCGGCCACCTTCGCCGCCCGACCAGGCACACCGCCGCGTGACACGGCGGTCGCCGGCCCCACGGTCAATCGTCGATCGCCTGGTAGACAGCGGTCCACAGGTCGAGCCACATTGGCAGTCTCTGGTCGCCCGCGTGCGCCCGCTGCATGATGAAGATCGTCGTCATGTCCTCGGCGGGATCGTTGTACCAGGCGGTGCCGTAGTAGCCCGGCCATCCGTAGCTCCCGATCGAGGGCCCGAGGTGCGTGTGACGGGTGCGGACCGACATCCCGAAACCCCAGCCCATGGCGTCGAAGTACCCCGGCCAGAACCCGGAGACCTCCTTCTGCGCCGGGGTCAGCTGGTCGCTCGTCATCAGAGCCACCGACCGTCGCGAAAGCACTCGCTCGTTGTGGTGGGAACCACCCGCGAGCAGAGCAGAGGCGAAGGCGAGGTAGTCCTCCGCGGTCGAGACGAGCCCGCCGCCTCCACTCTCGAACGCCCGCGGCCGGCTCCACAGCCCGTCGGGGCCGTCTTCGACGACCGGCTCCCCGGTGGCGGCATTGTCGCGCTCGTACGCCGTCGCCAACCGGCCGAGGCTCTCGGCGCCCACAGTGAAGGCGGTGTCGGTCATCCCGAGCGGGTCGCAGATCCGCTCGCGCAAGGCGTTCCCGAACGACATGCCGGTGGCCCGGGCGATGAGGACGCCCGTCACGTTGGCGGCGGTGTCGTACATCCAGCACTCACCTGGCTGGTGGACGAGTGGAAGCGTGCCGAGCCGGCCGATCCACTCGTCTGGCGGCGGCACGCCAAGTGCGTCCAGCGCGTCCGAGATCGGGACCGTTCCCGGCTCGGCAGAGACCATGCCGGTGCCGAGGGTGTAGGTCAGCAGATCCCGCAGCGTGATCGGGCGGTTCGCCGCAACAGTGTCCTCCAAGGGCCCGTTGGGATCGGCGAGCACGTTCATGTCCGCCAACTCGGGGAGGAGGTCGTCGACCGGGTCATCGAGGCGGAGGGTGGAGTCGTCGACGAGCGTCATCGCACACGCGGCGACGATCGGCTTCGACATCGAGCTCATGCGACAGATCGTGTCGCCTGCTATCGGAATCCTCGCCCCCGCACCCTCGAACGCGAGACTGCCCGTTGCTTCGACGTGGACCTCGCCGTGGCGGGCGAGGACGGCCATCGCACCCGGGACGAAGCCGGAGTCGACGTGACGCTCGAGCAGCTCTCGCACCCGAGCCAGCCGTTTCGACGAAAAGCCATCAGTAGTCACCTGTCTCCTCCTCATCTCGTCCGTCTGCAGTTACATGTTGCGCGGCGGCTACTCGGGCGGAATGACCTTGACCCCCGGCCACCGTGCGGCCGGGCTGTGCCGGGCGAGCCGATCGCGCGAGCACTGAAGGCTGACCCGGCTGGGGTTACGTCGCCATATGCCGGCCAGCAGGTCGTCCAATCCGTACGGGGCACAGATCTCTATCTCACCGACCCGGCCGAGCCGTACCGCCACCGCCGTCGCGGTTTCTGGCCACGTGGCGATCGCCTCCGGGATGGACCACAGCGGGCGCACCAGTTCGCCCCCGAATGTGTGGTGGTACCAGGTGTGGACGGCTGCCTGGTTGCGGGCCTCCCACGGCAGTTGCGGCCAGATGTGCTCCAAGCGGGCAGTTGCCAGATCGTCTCGCTCACGACTGAGATCACCTGGATCGAAGTAGGCCACGTCGACATCTCGCACAGCGGACGGATCGAACCCCGCTCCGAAAAGCTCGCTCCAGACCAGGTCGCGGATGGCGCCGGCACCGACCCATGCCTCTGGCAACCCGGACGCGCGAACTGTTGTGAGTACCCGCACCATCCAGGCGGAGGATCGGATGAGAGTGCCCAACCGGTCCCCGCCAGGAAGGGCCTCAGTCTCCATCTCGCTGCCGCCGGCTACTCGGGGACGGCGTAGCCGGGGATCGACGGCCACCGTACGGTCAGCACCACCGACTCCTCTTCGGCGTACCAGGAGTGATCGACGCCGTGCCCCCACACCACGTAGTCACCCTGGCTGGCCAGATCCACGTCGTGGTCCCGGAACTCGACCCGGAATCGCCCGCTGATCAGCATCAACAGGGCGGTACGTTTCTCCCCGGTGACCCACGCCGCACGCCGGTCGCCACGCGGATGGACGCCCCATTTGATCTCGACGTCCTCGCTGTGCCGTACGTCTCCGGTCGGCTTGAAGTGGCCCAGGAGCCAATCGCGATCCCCGGCGGCGTCCACTGCGGCGTTGCCGACGTACACCTGGTCAGGCATTTCGCGACCGTAACAGCAGCGGCTCCGCGTCCTGGCGGTACCGGCACCGCGACGACACTCACACGACCTCGAAGTTGGCCATCATCATCATGTCCTCGTGCTCCAGGTTGTGGCAGTGGAACACGTACCTGCCGCGGTAGCCGTCAAATTTGATCAACACCTCGGCGCGCCCGCCGTTGCCGAGGTTGACGGTGTCCTTCCATCCCCGGTTGTACGGACCGACGTCGCCGTCCCCCTGATCACCGGAGATCACCTGGAACGGCGTCAGGTGGATGTGTACCGGGTGCGGCACGTTCCGGGCACGCAACCGCCACAGCTCCACGGCGCCGAGCTTCGGCCGGGCGGTGATCCGGTCCGGTTCGAACTTCTTCCCGTTGACCGTCCAGAGCGACACCCCGTGGTGCCCCTGCGCTCCGCCCCGGGCGAACACGAAGTCGCGTTCCACCGTTACCTCGGATCGGGACAACGGCCGGAAATCGACCAGCCTCGACGGCACCCTGCTGTCGTCCCGTCCCCGGCGAGCCACCACGAACCGCATCACCTGGGCGGTGCCGCCGGAGCCCGCGTTGTTCACCAGAGTGATCTTGTCGCCCACCCGGTACTTCGAAAAGTCGATCACCACGTCGAAGCGTTCCGCCTGGGCGATGTGGAGCGTCTCGTGGCGTACCGGGGCGCGCAGCAGTCCCTGGTCGCTGCCGATCTGCACGAACGCCGTACCGCCTGGCGGCGCCGGGTCGAGGGTTAGTTCGTACCGGCGCGCGTTCGAGGCGTTGAGGATCCGGAACCGGTAACGGGTGGCCGTGACCTCCAGCTCCGGCCACGGCGCGCCGTTGACCAGGATGCAGTCACCGAGTACGCCGCTCATGAAGTCCTTCTTCACCCCGGGCATGCCGGTCAGCGACGGATCCATGGACGGGTACGCGAACGAGCCGTCCTCGGCGAACGCCCGGTCGGCGATCATCAACGGGATGTCGCGCTCGCCGTACGGCAACCCGAGCCCGGCTTCCTCGTCGTCGCGGATCAGGTGGAACCCGGCCAGGCCCCGGTAGACCTGGGGACCGGTGAAGTCCATCCGGTGGTCGTGATACCAGAGGGTGGCGGCGGGTTGGTCGATCGGATAGACGTACTCCCTGGTGTCGTTGGCCTCGATGGCGTCGGTCGGGTAGCCGTCGTGTGCGGCCGGTGTCTTCCCACCGTGCAGGTGCACCACCGCTGGTACGGGAAGGTCGTTGCGGTGCGCGACGACGGTACGCCGCCCTCGCCGCGACTCGATCGTGGGCCCGGGGAACGTACCGTTGTAGCCCCAGACCTCGGTCTTGTAGCCGGGCAGGATCTCCGCCTGCGCCGTCTTCTGGACGATGTCGTAGTGGTCGGCGCCACCGTCGCCGCGTACCGGCTTCAGGGTCGGCGGCACCGGCAACGGCACCCGGAACGGCTCGGGTAGCCGGGCACCGCTGGTCAGCAGGGTCCCGGCACTTCCCTCGGCCTCCGAGACCGGGCCGCCGGAGACCAGGCCGCAACCGGACGGCAGGGCAAGCCCGGCACCACCGGCCGCGGCGAGACCGAGCAGCCGTCTACGCGACAGAGTCATTTCTCCGACCCGTTCCGGCTGCGGATCCTGCCGTCGATCAGCAACGCCACCACGACGCCGACCACCGCCATCACCGGGCTGATCCACCCGAGGACGATCATCAGTGGCAGCGATTCCGGTAGTTGGCCGCCGGGGCCCATCACCGACACCGCGACGATCTCGGTGACCATGAATCCGGCGAGCAGGCCACAGAACAGACCGAGGATGCCGACTCCGGGTGCTCTCATGGCGTTTCTCCAGGTCCGGGCAACAACAACGCGGCAAATTTAGAGACCGAGGAGGCGCTCGGGCGTCGGGCAGATGTCGACAGTTCCCCCTAAGTTCCGGGTACGTGGGCATACGTACGGGGGCGACAT
>JBOGDK010000072.1:0-15315 GCA_050701795.1 Micromonosporaceae bacterium | reverse complement strand
CTACGGGGGTGACCCGTACGGGGCGCCGACCACCGCGATGGGCGGTACCCAGCCGACCACCGTACTGGGCGGGGAAGCACCGACGTCCATGATCAACCGACCGGGAATGGACCAGCCGACGTCCATGGTCAACCGGTCCGGTATGGACCAACCCACGTCGATGATCGACCGCACGGGCCTCGACCAGCCGACGAGGCAGCACGGGACCGTGCCCCAGGACGACGACATCTACCCCCAGGGCCGGGAGAGGTACGCCGCCGGCCACGGCTACGGACCGGGCTCGGGGTACGGCGAGCCGACCCGGGGCGACCTCGGCTATCACGACAGCGGACCCGCCCGGGACCCCGGATACGGCAATGACCCGGGATACGGCAATGACCCGGGATACGGCAATGACCCGGGATACCGAGGCGACCCCGGGTACGGCAACGACCCGGAACACCGAGGCGACCCCGGGTACGGCCACCACGCCGCACCCGGCGACGGCCACCCTGATCCCGGCGGTGGGCGACACGCGCAGCCACCGCCGCCGCAGGACCCGTACCGGGACCAGGGCTACGACCGTCCGTCGCCACGTCGTAGCCGGCACGCCCGAGACGACGACCGCCGCCTCGACTGGTACGAGGACTGACAACGGTCAGAGTCGGCGGCGCTGATGCCCGCCCAGGGTGGATCACGATCGATCCACCCGCTGCGGTTCCACCTGGTCGGGTGCACCGGTGTCGACGCGGCCTCAGCCCATCCAGGAGGGCGGCTCCTCTCGTTGCTGAGCCTCACTGACGGTGGCCAGCCGAAGCCGGGGCCGGCCGGGTTCAGCCGAAGAACCGGGGCAACGTCCCCTGGTGGGCGTGCGCCAGCTCGTCCAACGACACCGTCAACTGTCCCTCCACCACCAGGGCGTCACTCGTCGGATCAACGGATCCGATCTCCACCGCCGGTACGCCGTACTCCTGGCACAGTGCCGCGAAATCCGTCACGGCGTCCCGATGTACGGCCACCAGAGCCCGGCCCGCGGACTCGGAGAACAGGTAACCGCACGGATCCTCCGCCGGTACCGCAACGGAAGCTCCGACACCGGTACGCAGGCACGCCTCGACCAGCGCCTGCGCCAGGCCGCCGTCGGACAGGTCGTGGGCCGAGGCGACGAGCCCGTCCTCCGCGGCCTCGGACAGCACCCCGCCGAGCCGCTGCTCCGCGTCCAGGTCCACCACGGGCGGCACCCCACCGAGGTGATCGTGCATCACCCAGGCCCATTCCGAGCCGGAAAGCTCGACCCGGGTGTCACCGAGCAGCAGCAGCGCCGCGTCCGAGGCCGGCAAGCCGACCGGGATCCGGCGGCGTACGTCGTCGATCACCCCGAGTACGCCCACCACCGGGGTCGGGTTGATCGCCTCGTTCCCGGTCTGGTTGTAGAAGCTGACGTTCCCGCCGGTCACCGGGATGCCAAGCTCGGCGCAGCCGTCGGCGAGGCCGCGTACCGCCTCGGCGAACTGCCACATCACGGCCGGATCCTCCGGGCTGCCGAAGTTGGCGCAGTTGGTGACCGCGATCGGCGTCGCCCCGGTGACGGCCACGTTCCGGTACGCCTCTGCGAGCGCCAGCTTCGCGCCGGCATACGGGTCGAGCCGGGCATACCGGCCGTTGCCGTCGACGGAGAGCGCGACCCCGAGGTGGGACTCCTCGTCCAGCCGGAGCATCCCGGCGTCCTCGGGCTGCGCCAGCACCGTGTTGCCCAGCACGTACCGGTCGTACTGCTCGGTCACCCAGGTCTTGTCGCACAGGTTGGGGCTGGCGATCATCTCCAGCAGCGTGGCGCGCAACTCGTCGGGACCCTCCGGACGGGGCAGCGTCTCGGCCCGGTCGACGCGAATCAGCGGCTGGTCGGACGGCTGCCGGGACGGACGCGCGTACACCGGCCCGTCGTCGGCGAGGCTCCCCGGCGGTACGTCCACCACCGTGGTGCCGTGCCAGGTGATCACCAGCCGGCCACCGCCATCGACCTCCCCGTCGGTGACCTCCCCGATCGGGGTGGCGAGCACCCCCCACCTGTCCGCCACATCGAGCACCGCGCCGAGCTTGTCCGGCTCGACGATCAGCAGCATCCGCTCCTGGGACTCGCTGGCCAGGATCTCGTGGGGCTGCATCGACGGCTCCCGCAGCGGCACCCGCTCCAGGTACGTACGCATCCCGGTGCCCGCCGCCGCTGCCGTCTCCGACAGGGCACAGGTCAGGCCGGCACCCCCGAGATCCTGGATCCCGGTGACCAGCCCGGCGTCGTACAGCTCCAGGCAGGACTCGATCAGCAGCTTCTCGGTGAACGGGTCGCCGACCTGCACGGATGGGCGGCGCGCCTCGGATCCTTCGGAGAACGTGGCGGAGGCGAGCACAGAGACGCCGCCGATGCCGTCCCGGCCGGTCTTCGCCCCCAGCAGCACCACCACGTTGCCGACCCCGGCGGCGGCCTTGTTCTGCAGCCGCGACACCGGCATCACGCCGATGCACAGCGCGTTGACCAGCGGGTTTCCCTGATAACAGGGATCGAACACGACTTCCCCGCCGATGTTCGGCAGGCCCAGGCAGTTGCCGTACCCGCCGATCCCGGCGACCACGCCGGGCAGCACCCGCTTCGTGTCGGGGTGTTCCAGGTCGCCGAACCGCAGCGGGTCCATCACCGCGATCGGGCGGGCACCCATCGCCAGGATGTCGCGTACGATCCCGCCCACTCCGGTCGCCGCCCCCTGGTACGGCTCCACGAAACTCGGGTGGTTGTGGCTCTCCACCTTGAACGTGACGGCCAGCTCGTCACTGACCTGGACCACCCCGGCGTTCTCCCCGATCCCGGCGAGCAGCCGGTCGCTGGGAGGCGCCTTCTCCGTGAACTGCCGCAGATGGATCTTGCTCGACTTGTACGAGCAGTGCTCGCTCCACATGATCGAGTACATCGCCAGCTCGGACTGGGTCGGGCGGCGACCCAGGATCTTGTGGATCGAGTCGTACTCCTCGTCGCGCAGACCCAGGTCGGCGTACGGCTGGGGCTCCTCCGGGGTCTCTGCGGCGCGCTCGACGGAGTCGGCCACGGGCAGCGCGTGATGCGTCGTGTCGGTGCTCACCTGTCGGCACCCACTTTCCCGCCGAGGTGCGCCAGTACGGAGTTGAAGACCCCGAGTCCGTCGGTGGACGCCCCGGTGAGCGCCTCCACGGCGTGCTCCGGGTGCGGCATCATCCCCACCACGTTGCCCGCCTGGTTGGTGATCGCGGCGATGTCGCGCTGTGAGCCGTTCGGGCTGCCGTCGACGTACCGGGCGACCACGCGGTCGTCGGCTTCCAGGGCGTCGAGGGTCGCCTCGTCAGCCACGTAGCAGCCGTCGATGTTCTTCACCGGGATCACGACGTGCTGGTCGGCGGCGTACTGATTCGTCCAAG
Source organism: Micromonosporaceae bacterium (assembly GCA_050701795.1). Classification (GTDB taxonomy): domain Bacteria; phylum Actinomycetota; class Actinomycetes; order Mycobacteriales; family Micromonosporaceae; genus WHSM01. The sequence goes on along the minus strand of JBOGDK010000072.1, from coordinate 11,892 downwards.
CGGTACCGGTGTTGCAGACCCGCAGGCTCTGCGGCCGGCACCGGAAGTGCAGGTGACTGTTACGGGTCAGCGCCCCGGGCAACAGGTGCGCCTCACACAGCACCTGGAACCCGTTGCAGATCCCAAGCACCGGCATCCCCTCGTGCGCGGCGACCACCACCGCGCTCATCACCGGGGCGAACCGGGCGATGGCACCGGCCCGCAGGTAGTCCCCGTACGAGAAGCCGCCGGGCAGGATCACGGCGTCGACGTCGTACAGGTTGGGGTCGCCGTGCCAGAGCGGCACCGGCTCGGCGCCGGCGAGGCGTACCGCCCGTAGCGCGTCCGCGTCGTCCAGCGAGCCGGGGAACGTCACGACCCCCACCCTCATGCGGGCTGCTCCGACGGGTCCGTCGTCGCCTCGGCACTCACCTCGGGGGGGTCGCCGACCCGTACCGAGAAGTCCTCGATAACGGGGTTGGCGAGCAGTTTGTCGGCGATCTCCCGCGCGGCGTCCAGGTCGGCACCGTCAGCGAATTCGATCTCGATCCGCTTGCCGATGCGTACCGACTCCACGCCGGTCACCCCGAGTCGGGGAAGGGCGCTGGTCACCGCCTCGCCTTGCGGATCGAGGATTTCGGGTTTGAGCATGACGTCCACCACGACGCGGGCCACGCGGCGCTCCTGTCAGTGAATTCCCAGGTCAGTTGCGGTCAAAAGCCTACCCGGCGGGGCACGGCCACCCCGGCGACGGGGTACGGAGATCAACCACGCACCAGGTCCACCGCCGTGACCACGGCAAGGACCGCGCAGACCGCCGCTCCGACGTAGCGCACCAGCACCAGACTGACCCGTTTCACCAGGGCCCGACCCAGCAACACCGCCGCCCCCGAGACCACCGCCAGGGCGAGCAGCGACCCCAGGAACACCGGCACCGGCTGCCCGTAGCGGGCCACCAGACCAGCGGTGAGCAGTTGGCTCAGGTCGCCCCACTCGGCGGTGAACAGGACCAGGAAGCTGGTGCCGAACGCCCGCCACCCGGCGCGGGACGGCTCGGTGCCCAGCTTCTCCGCGTACTCCCGCTCCTGCTCCTTCTCCTGGGCGTCGGCCTTGCGGGCACCGATGAACAGCACCGCCGCCCCGACCGCGAACAGCAGCGCCGCGCCGGCCTGCACCGGCCGCTCCGGCAACAGCGACAGCAGTGAGCCGGCGGTCACCGCGAGCGCGCACTGCACCGCGAACGCGCCAAGCACCCCCAGCCAGACCGGCAGCGGCCGGTACCGGGTGGCGAGCACCAGGGTGGCGACGAACGTCTTGTCCGGCAGCTCCACCGGCGCGATCAGCGCGAACGCCGTGAGCAGTAAGCCAAGATCCATCAGTGCTTGCCCGCGCGGCGCGCCGTCACAGGATCTCGTCCGGTTGGTACGCCGCAGCCTCCGGATGCCGTCGCATCACCTCGGTCACGGCGTCCACCACCCCCGTGATCTGGGCTGTCGCCGCGCCCGTGAACTCGATCGGCGCCGCCACGAGTGCCCGTATCTCAGCCGTCGACAGCCGGAGCCGGTCGTCGGCGGCGAGCCGATCCAGCAGATCGTTGCCGGGGGCGCCCTTCTCGCGCATCCGCAGCGCTACCGCCACCGCGTGTTCCTTGATCGCTTCGTGGGCGACCTCGCGGCCGACCCCGCGACGCACCGCGGCGAGCAGGATCTTCGTGGTCGCCAGGAACGGCAGGTAGCGGTCGAGTTCCCGACCGATCACCGCGGGGTACGCACCGAGCTCGTCCAGCACCGTGAGGAACGTCTGGAACAGCCCGTCCGCGGCGAAGAACGCGTCGGGCAGGGCGACCCGGCGTACCACGCTGCACGAGACGTCGCCTTCGTTCCACTGGTCACCGGCGAGCTCGCCCACCATCGACAGGTGACCGCGCAACACCACGGCGAGGCCGTTGACCCGTTCGCAGGAGCGGCTGTTCATCTTGTGCGGCATCGCGCTGGAACCCACCTGGCCCGGCACGAAGCCCTCCGTCGCCAGCTCCTGGCCAGCCATCAGCCGGATCGTCAACGCCAGCGACGACGGCGCCGCCGCGGCCTGGACCAGCGACGACACCACGTCGAAGTCGAGCGACCGCGGGTACACCTGGCCGACGCTGGTCAGCGTGCTGGTGAACCCGAGGTGCCCAGCCACCCGGGACTCCAGTTCAGCCAGCTTCTCCGGGGAGCCGAGCAGGTCGAGCTGGTCGGCGGCGGTGCCCACCGGGCCTTTGATGCCGCGCATCGCGTACCGGTCGAGGAGGCTTTCGATCCGGTGGTACGCCGCCAACAGCTCCTCGGCCGTGGTGGCGAACCGTTTGCCGAGCGTGGTCGCCTGTGCCGGGACGTTGTGGCTGCGACCCGCGATCACCAGGATCGCGTACTCGGAGGCGCGGGCGGCCAGCTTCGCCAGGGCCGCCACGATCCGGTCCCGTACCAGCTCCAGAGACTGCCGGATCTGTAGTTGCTCCACGTTCTCGGTGAGATCCCGGCTGGTCATCCCTTTGTGAATGTGCTCCAACGAGGGGTCCGGCGGGGGCGGCTCACCACTACCGGACGAATCACCGGTCCCGTGGCCGTCGGACGACTCGCGGATCGGCTCGCCGGTGGTCGACTGACGGATCGAGTCGTCGGCGGACGCCCCGTCGCCGGCGAGCGCCACGAACTCCTCGATCCGAGCCTTCACATCGTGCCGGGTGACCCGTTCACGAGCCGCGATCGACTCCAGGTCGACCTGGTCGACGACCCGTTCGTACGCCTCGACCACGCCGTCGGGAACCTCCACCCCGAGGTCGCGCTGCGCCTTCAGCACCGCCAGCCACAGCTCGCGTTCCATGATGATCTTCTGCCTGGCGGACCAGATGCGCACCAGCTCGGGTGAGGCGTACCTTCCGGCGAGGACGTTCGCGATCACAGGCTTGGGCACCTGGCCATTCTCCCTTGTCACCGGGCCGGTGGCGCGGGCGGGCTCAGGCTCGCTGGCGCGGCCTGGTCACCGCACCAGCTCCCGTTCCACCGGGGTACGGAACCGGGGCGTGAACCGTACCGGCCCGAGCCACCGCGCCACCTGGGCTGCGGCATCGGCCACCGCGGCCTCGGCGTCCGCTCCGAGGTCCTCCAGCAGCCGGTACGCGATCTCGCCGTCGCCGCGCTGTGCCCAGCCGCCCACGATCCGTCCCTGCCACCACACCGTGGGACCCACGTTGCCGTTCCGGTCGAAGAGCTCTGGCCCGTGGGAACCGAGGAACCAGCCCCGCTGCTGCCAGCCCATCGGAGTCGGATCCAGAGCCGGCAACAGTACGGCCTCCGCAGTGTCCGGGGCCGCCACCGGGTCGACGTCGTCGGCGAGCACCAGACCGGGCGTACCGTCCAGGTCCACCTCGGCCGGGTTGATCTGGGCGAGCGCCCGCTTCACCTCGGCCACCGTGAGCCCGGTCCACCACTTCAGGTCGGCCAGGGTGCCGGGGCCGAACCGGGCCAGCCAGCGACGGATCAGCTCGGCCTGGGCGTCCCCGGTCGACCACTCCTCGAGCCCGTCGGGCAGCCACGTCCGCAGCGGCGCCCAGCGGTACTGGCTGGAGATCCACGACCCGCGCGGACGGCCACGCACGATCCGACCCTCCATCGACAACTGGTTCAGCACCCAGGTCGTGACATTCGTCCGGGCCTCGTACGGCTTCCCGGCGGCCATCAGCACCGACGTACGCAACCGTGGCTCGTCACAGGACAGATCGGCCGCGGTCGCCTCGCCCCGAGCCTGGAGCGCCCGCAGCGTCGAGGCCTGTACGTCGGACAGCCAGGCGTCGACGTCACCCTCGACCGCCGGGGAGATCCGCGCGATCAGCTTCCGCCGTTCCCGGATCGCGATACCGCGGGTGGCCGCCGCCTGCACCACCGCCGCCAGCTCCCGCGGGGCCACGAACATGGTCCGCCGCATCCCCAGCATCCGGACCAGACACCGCTCGTCGTAGAGCGCGCGTTCCACGGCGTCGATCGCGGGCCTGCGCATCCGGGCCAGCGCGGAGAGGAACACCGACGCTGGGTCCGTCGCGTGCAACGCCACCACCGTGGCGGCCGCCCCAGCCGGGTGCTCCACCCGTGCGTCCCGTATCAGGCCGTGCCGCCGCAGAAGCCGGGCCCGTCGTTCCAAAACGTCAATCGTCCGCATCGGCGTGACGCTATCCAGCTGGTACGACATTGCGAGGTGGGACCGGGGATGCTCAGCGACGGAGGACGGCCCCGCCCGGGAGTGGCACCATCGCAGGATGACCGACACTCCAACCAACGGCGACAGCGACCGCGGCCCCCGCCGTACGGAGCCCGCGGACGTCGGCGGTGAGGCGGTGTGCTGGCTGCCCCGAGTGTGTCCAGAATGCGGCCGGCTCGCGGACGCCGAACCGCCGACACGGTGCCCGCGATGCGGAGCTGAGATCACTGTCCCGTGACCGGCGGGTCGAGGTGACAGCGCCCTTGCGCATGATTACAGAACGTAGGTGCCGCGGCAGCACCGTTACGGCCCCCGGTTGGCCAACGGGACCGGGTCCGCGATACCCACGTGCGGCTCCGGGCACAACCACCCCTGATATCCGCCATACCGGTCGACGTGCGTCCAGCCCACGTCGGTGGACACCACTTTGCCACCACATTCAGCGCAGAATTCCTGCTTCTCCGCTGTCGCCTCGTCTACGGGCACGCTCTGATCAACAGTCACGCGGGTTACTCTCCCATCCAGGTACGTCAATAACCCGGTGACCCGCGGAGAGCGATTGTGGCAACCGCCTCATCGTCGGGATAATGACACAGCGTAGCGAGACGGCCTATGTGCGCCGCGTGACCTCGTGACCTCGTGACCGGATCGTCCCGCGCCCGATCGCCAGACCCGGTGACCACGGCTAGGGGTCTGCTCAATAACTCCGGTCGCGGCGAGGCCCGGCGCGGCCGACCAGCGAGTTGTTCAGCTTCAGTGTCAGACCGGGGTGGAGCGCGACTCTCGCGGCACTCGCGGCATGCATCGGGTGCGGCGTAGTTGGGTACCGCGACCACGAGGAGGCGATGCAGATGGCGACACGCAAACAGGTCAAGGCCGCTCGTACCAACGTCAAGAAGGCACAGTCAACGGCACGGCAGAAGAAGACCATCAGCAAAATGCCGAAGGGCGTACGCGAGGATCTCGGCCGTCAAGGCGCCAAGTCACGTGCCAGAGGTGGCCGGCCGGGTCACAACCTCGAGGACCGTACCCGCAACGACCTGTACGAACTGGCGAAGAAGAACCGGATCTCCGGGCGCTCCCGGATGGGCAAGTGGGAGCTGATCGACGCGCTCAGAGCCGCGCGCTGACGGTGCCGGTCCTGACGGTGCCGGTCAACGGGGGATCCGTACCGCGCCGTCCACGGCGGCCTTCGCGATGTCGGTACGGTGTTGCGCGCCGTCCCAGTGGACCTGCTCCAGCAGCGCGTACGCGGCATCCCGGGCCGTACCCAGGTCAGCGGATACCGCGGTGGCCGACAACACCCGGCCTCCCGCGGTGACCAGCGCGCCGTCAGCGAACGTGGTGCCGGCGTGCAGGATCCCTGGCGTGGCGGAGCCGTCCGGCCGCGACGCACCCGTGATCACGTCCCCGGTACGAGACGTGCCCGGGTAACCCTCGGAGGCGGCCACCACGGTGACGGCGGCTCCGGGTTTCCACGTCACGGCAGGCGTGTCGGCGAGGGCACCGGTGGCGGCGGCGTACAACAGGGGACCGAGCGGGGTGTCCAGCAGCGCGAGCACCGACTGCACCTCGGGGTCACCGAACCGGCAGTTGAACTCGATCACCTTCGGCCCGTCAGCGGTGAGCACCAGGCCGCAGTAGAGCAGCCCTGCGAACCCACAGTCACGACGGGCCAGCTCAGTGAGGGTGGGCCGCACCACCGCCGCCATCACGTCCTCCACCAGGCCGGACGGTGCCCACGGCAGCGGACAGTACGAGCCCATCCCGCCGGTGTTCGGGCCGGTGTCGCCGTCCCCGATCCGCTTGAAGTCCTGGGCGGGGATCAGCGGCACCGCGGTCTGGCCGTCCGTGATCACGAACAGCGACACCTCGGGGCCGGCGAGGTACTCCTCGACCACGGCCTCGGACGCGGCGGCGTGCTCCAGCGCGGCGTCCCGGTCCCCGGTGACCACGACGCCCTTGCCGGCGGCGAGCCCGTCGTGCTTGACCACGTACGGGGGGCCGAACTCGTCCAGCGCCGCGATGGTCTGCTCCGCCGTACGGCACAGGTACGCCCGCGCCGTGGGCACCTTCGCCGCCGCCATCACGTCCTTCGCGAACGCCTTGGAGCCCTCGATCCGGGCGGCGGCGGCGGACGGGCCGAAGCAGGCGATGCCGCGGGCGCGTACCGCGTCGGCGACCCCGGCCACCAACGGCGCCTCGGGCCCGACCACCACCAGGTCCGTGCCGGTCTCGGTGGCGAGCGCGGCCACCGCCGCGGGGTCGGCGGCGGCCACCGGGCGCAGCTCGGCGACCGTACCGATGCCCGGGTTCCCGGGTGCGGCGATCAGGTGCTCCACAGCGGGGTCGTCGGCGAGAGCGACCGCGAGGGCGTGCTCCCGCCCCCCGGAACCAATCAGCAGTACGCGCACGCACGCAGCCTACGTCCCGCCACGCGCGCACCCCATTCCCACCCGCCGCCGTGTCCACCCGCGCCGCCGTGTCCGCGGCCGCTTCCACTTGGTTGGCTCAGGACAGGTCGACACGCCGGCGGCAGCGGCGTGTCGGGACGTCACAGGCCGACCATGTGGAAGGTGGGAGCGCGGGGGAACGCCGGGCGTCAGCGGAGCGGGACGAAGCCACTCTCGTACGCGGCGATCACGGCCTGCACCCGATCCCGGACACCGAGCTTGGCGAGCACGTTCCGTACGTGCGTCTTGATCGTTTCGACGCCGAGCACCAGTTCGGCGGCGATCTCCGCGTTCGACAGGCCGCGCGCCATCAGCCGCAGCACCTCGCGTTCCCGTTCCGTGAGGTGATCGAGATTGAGTTCCCTGGTGGCCCCGTGACTGGCCACCAGGTTCCGTACGGCGGCGGGAAACAGCAGCGATTCCCCCTGGTGCACGGTACGGATCGCGTTGCTGAACTCGTCCGTACGGGAACGTTTCAGCAGGAACCCCCGCGCCCCGGCGCGGAGCGCGTCGTACACGTAGTCGTCGTTGGAGAACGTGGTCACCACGAGTACGGCCGGTGGATCATCGAACCTGCCGAGCGCCTCGGTGGCGGCGATCCCGTCCACCCGGGGCATCCGTACGTCCATCAGCACCACGTCGGGCTTCAGGCGGCGCGCCTGCGACACCGCGGCCACCCCGTCGTCGGCCTCGCCGACCACTTCGAGATCCGGCTCGGAGTCGACGATGGCCCGCAGCCCACTGCGTACCAGCGGCTCGTCGTCGACCAGCAGCACCCTGATCACGGGCGTCCCTCCTCGGGGAGCGGCAGTTCCACCCGCAGCCGCCAGGTGGCGGAGCCGGTCGCGGGGCGGCCGGAGGCTCGTGCGCGATCGCCCGAGTTGTCCACAGGTGCCAGCGCATCACCGTCCAGCTCGTCCACAGACTTGTCCACACGATCCACAGGCTTTTCCACAGGCTCCACCCCGTCGTCCCCAACGCTCTCCACACCGCTGTACACAGTGCCGCCGAGGGCGGCGACCCGTTCGGAAATCCCTCGAAGGCCACGGCCCGGCCGTCCCCGCGTGGCGGTACGACTGCCCGGTCTCCCCCGGGTACGGATCGGGTTCTCGATGTCGATCACCAACCTGCCGATCTCCCGCACCACCCGCAGCCGGGCCGGGCCGGTGGCGTATCGCAGGGCGTTGGTGAGCCCCTCCTGCACGATCCGGTACGCCTCCCGGCTCACCACTGTCGGCAGCTCACCAGCCGGTGCGACATCGCCATCCGGCGCGGCACCGCCAGCCGGTACGGCATCGCCACCCGGCGCGGCACCCCCCGGCCCCGCGGGAACGTCACGCCACTCGACCACCAACCCGGCGGTACGGGTCGCCGCCACCAACGCGGGTAGCGCCCGCAGGTCCGGCGACGGTTGCCGGCGTACCGCCTCGTCCGGGGCGCGGAGCAACCCGAGCATGTGGTCCAGGTCCTCGGTCGCCGCCCGGGACGCCGACTCGATCGCGTCCAGTGCCCGCTCGGCGAAGGCCGGATCCCGTTCCAACACCTTCCGGGCGGCCGCGGCCTGCAGTGTGACCAGGCTCAACGCGTGCCCCACGCTGTCGTGGAGCTCCCGGGCGATCCGGTTGCGTTCGGCCAACCGGGTGGTCTCGGCCTCCAACCGTTGCAGCCGCTCGGCGTACGACGGACCCAGCAGCACCGGCGCCAGGCGTGCCATCGCCGCGCCGAGCAGCACCGGAATCACGACCGCCGCCACGATGATGAGCAGGCCGGCCGCGACCAGCCACGCGTCCCACCAACCGCCGGTGGTACGCGGCCACCCCGTCCCCACCACCGTGGTACCCGGTGGCTCCAGGAACGGTGCCACCAGCAGCCTGGGACCCGCTCCCAGGAACAGCGCCAGGACGACGGCCACCACCGTCCCCGCGAACACGTGTGCCAAGAACCAGGCGGCGGCGCGTACCCGCTGTTCGCGGGTCCGGGCCGGCCCCGGAATGCCGTCCGGGAAGTGCACCCCGAGCAGGGTCTGGGCGGCGACCGCCTCGACCTGACGGGCCGCCGGCATCAGACCCAACACCACCGGCGGTACGACGACAATCAGCAGCGCCACCGGCACCACCACCAGCGGGGTGCCGACGAGGTCGGCCAGCAACGCCACCAGCGTCGTGTCCAGGAGCAGGAACGACACCGCCAGCGCCGACCCGAGCAACAGGAACACCAGCCTCAGGTACGTCGCCGGCCGGCGCAACGCCGCGAGGACCGACCGGGACCGCGCGGGCACCACCCGGCGGGAGGACGGGACCCCGGTTTCAGACACCACACAATCCTGTCAAAGCTCCACCGAGCGGGGATCACTCTGACGAGGGAGCGGGTTCACTCGGCGTCGTGATCACTCCACGCCCGATGCCGCACAGGCTGGACCTCGTCGGCCACTCGTGGCGAGTGGCCCGCGGAGAAGGAGTGCAGATGTCTGTCTCGACCGCCCCGGAACAACCCCTGCCGCCGAATCGGGGCCAGCCTGTCGCGGCCAGGCAACCCACGGCGCCAGGCCAACCCGCGGCGTCACGCCAACCCGCAATGCCGGGCCAACCCGCAATGCCGGGCCAACCTGCGGCGTCACGGCAACCCGCGGCAGTCGGCGAACCAGCGGGCGCACCTGGCTCACCTGACCGGCGGCGGATCCGACGCGGCCCCCGCCACCTCACCGAGATCGCGGCGGCGGCACTCTCGGCGCTCGCCGTACTCGCCGCGGTGTGGTGGTGGGTGTCGCCGGAGGCGTACCCGTTGACGGAACCGGACCCGTCGTCCCTGATTTCCGGGCCGTGGGGACCGGCACTCTCGGTGTTCCTTGCCCTGTTCGGACTGCTCGGCGTGCCGGCGGCACTGGCGATGCGCCGCCGCGCCGCCAGTCCGGCGCTGCGGGGTCTGCTGATCGCCATCGCACTGATACAGGTCGGCGTCTTCCTCGGCATCGTGGTCGACGCCCGGGTACTGATCCTCGTGGGCTACCTGTGCGCGATCCTCGGGCCGGCCGGCCTTCTGCTGGTCGTGGCCGCTGGCGCGTGGCGGTACCGACCCGGACGGTACGTGCTCGCCGCCGTCCTCCTCGTCGGTGGCGGGATCGGCACCGCGACCGGGATGGCCAGCCTCGACGCCCTCGCCGAGCTGGGAAGCGGCCTTGCCCGCGGGTTCGCCGACGCTGGCCCTGGCATCCTCGTCGTCGGCGGTGCCTTCGGGTACGGCTGCGTGTGGCTGTGGACTCTCGTGCGGTACGTACGCCGTACCGCCGACCGGTGCGTGACGTGTGGCCGAGACGGAACCCAGGCGGCGTCCAAGGCGACCTCCGGGGTGGCCCGTTGGGGCACCTGGGCCACCGTCGCCGCCGCGCTCTGCCCCCTGCCGTACGCCCTGATCCGGATGACCTGGCTGACCCCGTGGCCACTCGGCTTCGAAGCGGCCGCTCTCCAGGCGAACCCCGGGCTCCGGTTGTTCGGGTTGAGCCTTGGCCTGGCCGCGATCGGCGGCAGCGTCCTGACGTTCGGTCTGATCCGCCCCTGGGGGGAAGTCTGGCCTCGCTGGATCCCGGTGCTGCGGGGGCGGCAGGTACCGGCGAAGGTGCCCACGACGATCGGCCTGCTTGTCGGCGCCACGATCACCGTGGCCGGTCGGTCGTTCGTCCAGATGGTGCTCCAGGACCCGGTGTCGGAGTGGTGGATGCTGCTGATGTTCCCGTTCCCGGTGTGGGGGCCGCTGCTGATCGCCGCGTCCATCGCGTACTACCTGCGCCGTCGGAGCAGGTGCCCGGTGTGCGGCATGGTGTGAGATACCCCGGGTCCGGCCGCCGATAGTTTCCCCGCTGTTGGCCCAGAGGTCGGCGGATCTTCGTCGGGGTCGGTTTGGCTCGCCCCAGAGGGGCTACCCTGAGGGCCGCCACGGGGGCGGTGGGTCCCGAGACCGTGCATCCGGTCCCGGGGCTCAGTCCGTCAGGGCGGCCCCCCTCGTCAGTACTAGGAGGCATCTGTGACCCGACGAGCCATCGGACTACTCACCACGGTCGCGGGGCTTTCGGTCGCGTTCGCGACCGTCGTACCCGCCGCCCATGCCGCGACGACCTCGGAGGCGGCGGCCGACCGACCGGTCGTGATCGGACACCGCGGCGCCAGCGGTCACCGACCGGAGCACACGATCGCGGCGTACCGACTCGCAATCAAACAGGGCGCCGACATCATCGAACCGGACCTGGTGTCCACGAAGGACGGCGTGCTCGTCGCCCGGCACGAGAACGAGATCGGCGGCACCACCGACGTCGCCGACCAGCCCGAGTTCGCGGACCGGAAGACCATCAGGACCATCGACGGCAGGGCGGTCACCGGCTGGTTCACCGAGGACTTCACCCTTGCCGAGCTGAAGACCCTGCGGGCCAAGGAGCGGCTACCGGAGCTGCGCCCGAAAAACACCCGTTTCGACGGTGAGTTCGAGATCCCGACGCTGCAGGAAGTACTCACCCTGGCGGGCAGGGAGAGCCGCCGGCTGGGTCGCCAGATCGCCGTCTACCCGGAGACCAAGCACCCCACGTACTTCCAGTCGATCGGGCTGGCGCTGGAGCCGCCGCTGGTGGCCACGCTCCGCGCGAACAAGTTGGACAAGGCCGACTCGCCGGTGTTCATCCAGTCGTTCGAGACCGCGAACCTGCGGACCCTGAACACGATGGTCGACAACAAGCTCGGGCTGAACATCAACGACAACGGCAAGCCGTACGACTTCGTGGTCAGCGGTGACCCCCGGACGTACGACGACCTCGCCAAGCCCGAAGGGCTGCGCTGGATCAGCACCTGGGGTGACGTGGTCAGCCTCAACAAGAACGTGATCGTGCCGCGGGACTCCTCGGGCCACCTGCTGGAGCCCACTTCGGTGGTCAACGACGCTCACGCCGAGGGGCTCGAGGTCCACACCTGGACGTTCCGCAACGAGAACACGTTCCTGCCGGCGGACTTCCGTAACGGCACCGACCCGGCGACCTGGGGCGACCACGCCGCCGAGTACGAACTGTTCTTCAGGCTCGGGGTGGACGGCGTGTTCAGCGACTTCCCGGACGCTGCCGTCGCCGCCCGCGACACGGCATTCTCGGACGGGGGGCGGCAGCCCTACTCGGTGATCGGGTGAGCTGATCGGCCCGGTTGCGTAGCGCTTGGCGATCGTGGCGTCCGCGAAGCCCTCGGAGGGGCAC
>JBOGDK010000071.1:0-15378 GCA_050701795.1 Micromonosporaceae bacterium | reverse complement strand
GGGTAGGCGATGATCTCGCAGCGCGGCCCTGGCGCCTTGGCGAGCCTGGCGTCCAAGGTGACTAGGCGCGCCTCAAGTAGTTCCGCGAGGGCAACGTATGACGCGTCGTATGCCGTGAGGTTGTGGCGGAGCTCCCACACCCGATCGGCGAGCGCGACGTACGGGAAGAGGTCCACTCGGAGTGTGGTCAGGTCGGCGTGAGCCAGGGCGGCGGCAGTCTGGTCGAGGGCACCCGTGACGGTATGGCGGCGCAGAATGTTGCTGACCTCGAAAGGCATCAGATCGGGCGCGAACAACACCATGCCCTTGACCGCGCCTTCTGCCCAAGTGCCTGCCTCGCCTTCGTCTGCCAGCAGGGCGACAGCCGCGGACGCGTCGAGCACAACTCTCGTGGCAGGTGCGGAGGTCATCGGCGGTCGGCGTCACGCGCAGCGAGAATCTCTGCGGCACCGAGGCGGGTGCCGGCGTGCCTGACTCGGGTACGCGCGCGGGTGATGACCTCCTCGACAGACGGACGCGATGCCAGATCACCGAGCGCCCGGAGCAGAAACTCCTGGAGTGACCGGCCCGAACGGGCGGCTTGCACGGCAAGCTCGTCGCGCACGTCATCGGGCACGTTGCGGATGGTGATAGCCACGCTCATGCCTGCATTTTAGCAGCACAACTGCTAGACCAGCAGCACCCGCAGCGCCTGTCGACCAGATATCAGCGCCCTGTTCAAGGAGTCACCGGAGGAGCAGTGAGGGCGGCGGCGTTCGTGCCACCGGCTCGGCTGCCAGATGCGGTCGACCGGTCGTCGCGGGCCAGGCCGCCGAACCCAGCCTGCTCCGCGGCGATCTTCTCCTGCAACCGCAGGATGCCGTGCAGCAGCGCCTCCGGGCGTGGTGGGCAGCCGGGCACGTACACGTCGACGGGGATCAACTGGTCGACCCCTTTGGTCACCGAGTACGAGTCCCAGTACGGCCCGCCGCAGTTCGAGCAGGCGCCGAACGAGATCACGTACTTCGGCTCCGGCATCTGGTCGTAGAGCCGCTTGATCGCGGGCGCCATCTTGTCGGTGACGGTGCCGGAGACCACCATCAGGTCGGCCTGTCGCGGGCCGTGGGCGAACGGGATGACCCCGAGCCGGATGAAATCGTGCCGGCCCATCGAGGTGGCGATGAACTCGATGGCGCAGCAGGCCAGCCCGAAGTTGAACACCCAGAGCGAATAACGCCTGCCCCAGTTCAGGATGAACCGGATCGGCTCACCGAGCACCCCGGCGACACCGCCACGACGGGCGGGGCTCAACGACAGCTCACTCACGCGGCCAGCCTACGCCGACCCTGGCCGGGGCCAGCCAGGCCGCCGTCACGGCCACGGGACGTCGGGTGCCCGGTAGTAGTTGACGCCCCACACGTCCCAGCGTGCCCCCTGGGCGGCGAGCCGTTTCCGGTAGTCCGCCCAGTCGTGGCTCGACGCTGGTGACCACCCGATTTCGGCAATCCCCGGCAGCCGCGGGTACGCCATGAACTTCACCTTGTCGATCTCGTCCAGGGTCTCGCTCCACAGCGGCGCCTCGACTCCGGCGACATCCGCCTCACCGACTCCGGTGACCTGGTCGGCGGGATCCCAGTCGTACGACTTCCGCACCGGGACGTAGCCCGCCCAGGTCAGGCCGTACGGGCAGGACTCGTCGTACTTCATGTCCAGGTACGCCCGGTCGGCCGGCGATATCACCAGCTTCGCGCCCTTCGCCACGGCGGTACGGGCGAGCTCAGCGGAACGGTCGTCGCCAGTGCCCCAGTACTGGGTGACGGTGCCGGGCGGAAGCGACTCGGCGGCGGCGATCTCCTGCCACCCGGAGACCTTCATGCCGTGGTCACCGAAGATCGGCAGGGCACGCCTCATGAACTCCCGGTAGTCCTCCGGCGTGGTGGCGTGCGCCTCGTCGCCGCCCATGTGGATCCGGCCACCAGGGGTCAGCGCGGCCAGTTCGCGGACCACGTCGTCGAGGAACCGGTACGTGACGTCCTTCGGGATGCACAGCGAGCTGAACCCCACGTCGGTGCCGGTGTACGGCGGCGGCGCCACGCCGTCGCAGTTCAGCTCCGCGTACGAGGCGAGCGCCGCGTTGGTGTGACCGGGCATGTCGATCTCGGGCACGACGGTCATGTAGCGGGCGGCGGCGTACGAGACGATCTCGGTGTAGTCAGCCTTGGTGTAGTAGCCACCGGCCCCACCGCCGACCTCGGTGCTTCCGCCGTACGTGGCCAGGCTCGGCCAGCTGTCGATCGCGATCCGCCAGCCCTGGTCGTCGGAGAGGTGCAGGTGCAGCACGTTCACCTTGTACAGCGAGGCGAGGTCGATGTAGCGCTTCACCTCGGCGACCGGGAAGAAGTGCCGGGACACGTCGAGCATCGTGCCCCGGTGCCCGAACCGGGGGGCGTCACTGATCGACACCGCCGGTACGTTCCACGGCCCCGGCCGCACCGACGACGCCTCGATCGCCGGGGGCAGCAGTTGACGGAGGGTCTGCACGGCACGGAACAGTCCCTGCGCCCCGGCCGCGGCCACCGCGACCTGGCGGGCGTCTGACTCGAGGGTGTAGCCCTCCGCGCCCAGGTTGTCCGGACCAGCCGGGTCCAGCACGATCGCCCCGTGCGGGTCCGCGTCGCCGTCAACGGTGACCGGTATCGGGTAGCTGGTGGATCTCCGCAGCACCTCGGCGAGGTAGTTGGCGACCGCCTCGGCGTCGGCCGTACCAGGACGGACCACCACGCTGGTGTCGTCGGTCAGGGCGTACCCGGACCCCTGGTGGGTACGGACCGATGCCGGCTGTGGCACCAGCTGCGGGACGGAGGCCCGCCTGGTCTCGGGTGCGGCCTGAGCGGCCGGACTGACGACGCTCATGACAACAAGCATCACGACGCCGACTGCTCCGGTAAACCACCTGCTACGCGTTCGTGCGCATCTACCCGTGACGTCCGTCATGATCGCTCCCTCGCAGAACGCCTGCCGGCAGTTATACCGGGCGAACCGGACAGGTGGGGTTCGATCATTGGACCCGGATCATGAGACACGCCCGACCGTGTCTCATGGGCCGCGTCCATCGTCGGCACCAGCGCGCGGAAGCTGGCACCGGCGCGCGGAAGTCGGCGCCAGCGCGGGGCCCGGTAACGCGGTCAGGTCCAGCGCAGGACGCGCTTGCGCCAGGCGTACAGCAGGCCCAGTGCCAGCACCCCGATGAAGATCGCCATTTCGACCAGGGTGGCCGTGCCGAAGCCCGGCCGGTCGAACACCAGCGCCCACGGGAAGAGGAACACACTCTCCACGGCGAACAGGACGTAGAGGTACGCGTACACGTAGTACCGGATCTGCGTCTGCGCCCAGCCGCGTCCCACTGGATCCAGGCCACACTCGTACGTGCTGAGTTTGTCCTGGTTCGGCTGGTGTGGTCGGAGCAGCCGGTTCGCGGCGAATGCGACGGTGAAAAACGCGACTCCGACGGCGAGCAGTAGCCCCAGGGTCGCGTAGCTGCCCAGGTATCCGGCCATGCCGTGAGCCTACTGCCGGCGTGCGGCGCACACCGCGCAGCCGCAACCCGGCAAGCGTGACGCGCGTGTTGTCGCCGACGGGGGTAATCGCGCCCCCGGCTGTGCGCGGCAAAAAAAGGGGGGTACGCGGATGTCACACACCGTCGCGGCTCCTGCCATGATGTTCGGCGTCGAGACGCGGGAACGGGCCCGCGCCCGCGTGCGTGACGAAGGGGTGTCGATGCGGTCGGAGGCCGAGTTCGCCGCCCTGTATCAGGCTCGGTTCTCGGATCTGGCTGCCCAGCTGTACGCGTACCTCGGTGACACCACCGAAGCGCAGGACGTGGTGCAGGAGGCGTTCGTCCGCGCCTGGCAACGCTGGCAGAAGATCGGAGAGTACGACGATCCCGTCGCCTGGGTCCGCCGGGTCGCCTGGAACCTCGCCACCAGCCGGCACCGCCGGGTCGCGGTGGCACGCCGTTTCCTGACCCGTTCCGGGCCGCCCGAGAATCAGCCCGAGGCCTCGCCCGACCATGTCGCTCTGGTGGCGGCACTGCGCCTGATCCCGGAGCAGCAGCGCCGCGCGATGGTGATGCACTATCTCGCCGACCTTCCCATCGCCGACATCGCGCACGACATCGGGGTCGCCGAGGGCACCGTGAAGTCGTGGCTGCATCGGGGTCGCGCCGAACTCGCCAAGCACCTCGCCGACGACCCGGACCAGCAGGTCCGCCCCAAGTACGCCGGCGACCGCACCCGGACGCGACCCACCAGATCGACCGTTGCCAGCCAGTCGCCCACCCCGCCGGCCAGCGCGTCGGTCCTGCGCGCCGTCCCCGACTCCGGTATGAACTCGGTGGGAGACGCATCGTCCGGCGCTGGACGTGCCGATCCCGGCAGTGAACCGTCCGGCACCAGCGGTCCAGACCCGGTCAACACCCGGATGCCGGGCTCCGACCACGGCGACCCACCACGGCCGGAGTCCCGCCGCGCCGTCGGCGATGGCATCAGCACCGCGTACCCCAGCTCTTTCGAAGGGGGTGAGCTTCGATGACCGACGCCCCACCCGAACCCTCCGCTCGCGACGAGCGGCTGGTCGCCGACGCGTTCGCCGCCTTCCGCGACAGCAACCGCTCCAGCTTTCCGACCCCGCCGATCGAGCGGGTGTACGCACAGGCGCGACGGCAGCAGCACCAGCGCCGATACCGCAGCGGGATCGCCGCAGCGGCCGCACTGGTGTTGCTGGTGGCGGTGACCGTCTTGTTCAACCTGGTGGGTAGCGACCAGGGGCAGCCCACCGCCGACGGGACCCCGGCGGCGTCTGAACCACCCGCCGGCTCGGCGACACCCAGCCGGCCGCATTCACCAGACCCTTCGGATGGGACGAAACGTCCCGAACAACGCAATCCGCTCCACCCGAGGGGTAACGACCTGGCGAACGCCACGATCGAGCTGGCGCCGATCAACGGCTGCGGCGGCGGCGCACTGCAGTTCTCTGAAGGTCACGCCAATGACGCCGGAGGCTGCGGCTGGCAGATCGGGTACGCCGCACCCCGGTACCCGAATCTGGACCGCACCGGCCGCCCGGAGATCGTCACGACGGTTTCCGCTGGTGGCGGCACCGGCGTGGTGGCACTGCAGGTACCGCCACGCGGAGCCCTCACCACGATGGGGTATGTGGTGGTCGGCGAGCCCGGGACGCAGACCGTCGAGTCGATCTCGGTATCTGACGACGGCTTGATCAGGGTCGGTCTCAGCGATTCGACGTACGACACGGGCAGCCCCCAGCGGCAGACCCGCGGCTACCGGTGGGCCGCCTCCGCGCAGGCGTTCGTGCAGGTGGAGGGGCCGACCTCGTTCCCGTCTCCCGAGCCCGACCCCTCGCAGCCCCCCGCGTCGACCTCACCGTCCGCGGGAGAGTGATGTTTCGGACGTCACCCACTCCCACGCCACGCCGGGCTGACTACCTCCTCCGACGTAGCATCTTCTTAGATAGAGGGCGGCAAGGCCCGGCTCACCCCATGCCGAAGCCAGCCGGTCCCACGGAGGAGGTCCTGGTACGTGACCAAGCAGATCCGGCAGTTGGATCGAGTGGTCATTCGCTTCGCCGGAGACTCCGGCGACGGCATGCAGCTCACTGGCGATCGGTTCACCTCGGAGACCGCGCAGCTGGGCAATGACCTGTCGACCCTGCCGAATTTCCCGGCAGAGATCCGCGCACCGGCGGGCACGTTGCCCGGTGTGTCCAGTTTCCAGGTGCACTTCGCCGACACCGACATCCTCACGCCTGGTGACGCGCCGGACGTCCTGGTCGCGATGAACCCGGCGGCGCTGAAGTCCAACCTCGGCGACCTGCCACGCGGCGCGGAGATCATTGTCAACACCGACGAGTTCAGCCGCCGGGCCCTGACCAAGGTCGGCTACCCGGACAACCCCCTCACCGACGGCTCGCTCGACGGCTACCAGGTCCGCGAGGTGGCGCTGACCAGCATGACGGTCGGCGCCTTGAAGGACTTCGGGCTGTCGAAGAAGGAGGCCGAACGGGCGAAGAACATGTTCGCACTCGGGTTGGTCTCCTGGATGTACCACCGCCCGATCGAGGGCACGGTGGCGTTCCTGCAGCGGAAGTTCGCCGCCCGCCCGGAGCTGGCCGACGCCAACGTGGCCGCTCTGAAGGCCGGCTGGAACTACGGCGAGACCACTGAGGACTTCTCCGTCCAGTACGAGGTGAAGCCCGCCAAGCTGCCGGCTGGTACGTACCGCAACATCACCGGCAACACGGCGCTGGCGTACGGGCTGGTCGCCGCGGGCGTACGCAGTGGGTTGCCGGTCTTCCTGGGGGCGTACCCGATCACTCCGGCCAGCGACATCCTGCACGAGCTGTCCAAGCACAAGCGGTTCGGCGTCACCACGTTCCAGGCCGAGGACGAGATCGCCGCGTCCGGCGCCGCTCTGGGCGCCAGCTACGGCGGCGCGATCGGGGTCACCACGTCCAGCGGTCCCGGCGTGGCCCTCAAGTCGGAGACGATCAGCCTCGCGGTGGCGTTGGAGTTGCCGCTGGTGGTCGTCGACGTGCAGCGGGCCGGGCCATCCACCGGGATGCCGACCAAGACCGAGCAGGCGGACCTGGTGATGGCGCTGTTCGGGCGGCACGGCGAAGCCCCGGTGGCGGTGATCGCGCCGCAGTCGCCGTCCGACTGCTTCTACGCGGCACTGGAGGCGTGCCGGATCGCCGTGACGTACCGGACGCCGGTGATGCTGCTCTCCGACGGCTATCTGGCCAACGGTTCCGAGCCCTGGCTGCTACCCGAGGTGTCCGAGCTGCCGGACCTGTCGGTCGACTACGCGACGGCACCCAACTCCGACGACGGTCAGTTCCTGCCGTACCTGCGGGACCCGGAGACGTTGGCGCGCCCGTGGGCGGTTCCCGGTACGCCCGGGCTGGAGCACCGGATCGGCGGCCTGGAGAAGGCGGACCGTACCGGCGACATCTCCTACGACCCGGCCAACCACGACGCGATGGTGCGGATCCGGGCGGCCCGTATCGAGGGGATCGACGTACCCCCTCTGGAGGTCGAGGATCCGGATGCCGCGAGCGGGGTCGGCGCCCGGGTGCTGGTGCTGGGCTGGGGCTCGACGTACGGCCCGATCGGCGCCGCCTGCCGGCAGCTCCGGCAGCGTGGCGTCAAGATCGCCCAGGCGCACCTGCGGCATCTCGCTCCGATGCCGGCCAACCTCGGCGAGGTCCTGAAGCGGTACGACAAGGTCGTGATCCCGGAGATGAACCTGGGTCAGTTGTCCATGCTGATCCGGTCCCGGTTCCTGGTCGACGCGATCGGCTACAACAAGGTCCGCGGGTTGCCGTTCACCTCCGCGGAGCTGGAGAGCGCCCTCGAGGAGGTCGTGAAGAATGTCTGACCCGGTGGTGCCCGGCGGGCCCAGCGGCAACGGCCATGGGGCACTGAAGCTGGTGCCCAAGACCGACGCGAAGCAGACCGCGAAGGAGTTCAAGAGCGACCAGGAGGTGCGCTGGTGCCCCGGTTGCGGTGACTACGCGATCCTCGCGGCGATGCAGTCCTTCCTTCCGGAGCTGGGGGTACGCCGGGAGAACGTCTGCTTCGTCTCCGGGATCGGCTGCTCGTCCCGCTTCCCGTACTACCTGAACACGTACGGGATGCACTCGATCCACGGCCGCGCCCCGGCGATCGCCACCGGTCTCGCGGTGTCCCGCCCGGACCTGTCGGTGTGGGTGGTGACCGGCGACGGGGACGCGCTGTCGATCGGCGGGAACCACCTGATCCACGCGCTACGCCGTAACGTCAACCTGAAGATCCTGCTGTTCAACAACCGGATCTACGGTCTGACGAAGGGGCAGTACTCGCCAACGTCGGAGCTGGGGAAGATCACCAAGTCGACGCCGATCGGCTCGGCGGACTGGCCGTTCAACCCGCTGTCGCTGGCGCTCGGCGCCGAGGCGTCATTCGTGGCACGCACCATCGACTCCGACCGTAAACACCTCACCTCGGTGCTGCGGGCGGCGGCGAACCACCCGGGCAGCGCGTTCGTGGAGATCTACCAGAACTGCAACATCTTCAACGACGGCGCTTTCGAGATCCTGAAGGACCCGTCACAGCGGGACGAGGCACTGATCCGCCTGGAACACGGCCAGCCCATCACCTTCGGGACCGACGGTGCGCGGTGTGTGGTGAAGGAGCCACGGGGCTTCGGGTTGCGGGTCGTACCGACCGCGGACGTGGACCCGAGCGAGATCATCGTGCACGACGAGACGGTGGCCCGCCCGTCGTACGCGTTCTCGCTGTCGCGGCTGCCGAACGACGACCTGACCAACACCCCGATCGGCGTACTGCGCTCAGTGATCCGCCCCCACTACGACGAGATCGTCCGAGAACAGGTAGATGCCGCGAAGGCATCCGCCGCCGAACCCCAACAGGAGTTGACCAAGCTGCTCAACGGCGGCGACACCTGGACCATCCTCTGACCGGGCCCGTACCGTCCCGCGATCTTGAAATTCCAGTGGTGGGATAGGCGGATTCAGTCGGGGACACGTCTGCGACACGGTGAGACGGGAACGGTGCGGGTGCTCGGTGGGCGGGGATTCGTGAGAGCATCGTTCGCCGTGGGCATTCTCATCAAGGTCGCGGTCACAGCCGTCGCGCTGTGGATCGCCACGCTGATCGTTCCTGGCATCAAGGTGGGCGGTGGCGACCCGCTCGCCATGATCGGCACGCTGCTCGCGGTCGCCGTGATATTCGGGCTGGTCAACGCCGCACTGAAGCCGATCATCAAGACCGTCGGGTGTGCGTTCTACATCCTCACTCTGGGGTTGATCGCCCTGGTCGTGAACGCGCTGCTGTTCCTGCTGGTCGGCTGGATCGCGGAGCAGTTCGACCTGTCGTTCCAGGTGGAGGACTTCTGGCCAGCCGCGGTCCTCGGTGCTCTCGTGGTCGGGATCGTGAGCTTCGTACTCAACCTCGTGGTGCCTGACGGCAAGGACGACGACGACTAACCTCACGGATTCGCTGATCAGGCCGCTGTGAGAGGCTGGCGGGCAACCGGCCAGGTCCGGCCTGCCCGCGACGTTGCGGGTGCGGACGACACTCCCGAGGCCCGGCCCCACAGACACCGCCGCAGGTGACAGCGCCGTCGCCGCCACACGGCACAGACGGGAGCCCGCGGTTTGAAGATCGACAAGATCGAGACGTTCCTGGTACCACCTCGTTGGCTGTTCTGCAGGGTCTCCACCGACGAGGGGTTGGTCGGCTGGGGTGAGCCGGTGGTCGAGGGACGTGCCGAGGTGGTACGAGCGGCCGTTGACGTACTCGCCGAGTACCTCATCGGGGAAGACCCGCTGAAAGTGGAGCACCACTGGCAGGTGATGACCAAGGGTGGCTTCTACCGCGGCGGGCCGGTGCTCTCCAGCGCAGTCGCCGGGCTCGATCAGGCGTTGTGGGACATCGCGGGGAAGGCGTACGGCGCGCCGGTGCATGCCCTGCTCGGCGGGCCACTCCGGGATCGGGTCCGGGTGTACGCGTGGGTCGGCGGCGACGAGCCTTCCGAGGTCGCGGACGCGGTGGCCGGGCACGTGGCGGCCGGGATGACGGCGGTGAAGATGAACGCCTCGGGCCGGCTGTCCCCGATTCCCACGATGGCCGAGGTCGATGGCGTGGTCAGGCGTCTCACCGCTGCCCGGGAAGCGCTCGGCCCCGACCGGGACGTCGCCATCGACCTGCACGGTAGGGCCAGCCTGCCCGCCGCCCGACTCATCATCGACGCCGTGGCGGGGCTGCGTCCGCTGCTGATCGAGGAGCCGCTGGTACCTGAGCAGGATCACCGGCTCGCCGAGCTGGTCGCGGGCTCGGTGGTACCGATCGCGACCGGGGAGCGCCGGTACAGCCGTGCGGAGTTCCTTCCGGTGCTGCAGGCCGGGGTCACCGTGGTGCAGCCGGATCTCTCCCACGCCGGCGGGATCTCCGAGGTACGGAGGATCGCCGCGCTGGCGGAGACGTACGGCGCGCTGCTCGCCCCGCACTGCCCGCTGGGGCCGATCACCCTGGCCGCCAGCCTGCAGGTCTCTCTCGCCACTCCGAACTTCCTGATCCAGGAGCAGAGCATCGGGATCCACTACCACCGCGGTACGGAGCTGCTCGACTACCTCGTCGATCCGGAACCGCTGCGGATCGTCGACGGCCACATCCGGCGTCCCGAGGGGCCCGGGCTCGGAATCACCATCGACGAGGAGGCGGTACGGCGTGCCGACCGGACCGGCCACACGTGGCGCAATCCGGTATGGCGCCACCCCGACGGCTCGTTCGCGGAGTGGTGACGCACGGTTGGCGGCATTCGCCGCGGATGCCCCTGACGGGCCCTTCATCGACTGCGCGGGTGCCCCTCACGGGCCCTTCATCGACTAATGTCCCGAGATGGCAAGGCCATCGGTAGGCGTTAACCGTGGGTTCACCGCTCCCCCGACGTGGTGTCATCCCTCGGCTTTAGCGTCCGGATCGACGGCACGGCGACCCGGGTCAACCGCTCAGCACCCCCGGCCAATGGCCCGTCACCAGAGGCCGACGAGCTCTACGCCGGTCACCGACAGCTGACCACGACATCAGAGATGCCAGGAGGCACTTTCAGTGACGGGATCCCCCAAGCCCCGCCGGCTGCTCCCGCTGTTGCGCGGGCACGCCGGCCGCAGCGCCATGACGTGCCAGTACCGCTGTGCCAACGCGTGCGACCACCCTGCGCCGAACACGTCCGACAACCCGTACTTCGGTGACCTGCTCGCCAAGGCGATCTCCCGTCGCGGCGTGTTCAAGGTGGGTGCCGCCGGTGCGTTGGTGGTGGGCGCCGGCGTCGGAGCCGGTACGGCCATCGCCGGCATCGAGCGGCCCGGCTCGCCGAGTACGCCCGCCGGCGCGGGTGGCCTGACCTTCCAGCCGGTACCGCCGAACACCCTGGACAAGGTGTCCATCCCGGACGGCTACCGGCAGCACCTGGTGATCGAGTGGGGTGACCCGGTGGTTCCCGGCGCACCGCCGTTCGACATCGACAACCAGAGCGGCGACGCGCAGGAGAAGCAGTTCGGCTACAACAACGACTACCTGGCCGTCATCCCGCTGGACAAGGACTTCACCCGGGCGTTGCTGGTCTCCAACCACGAGTACACCAACGAAGAACTGATGTTCCCCGGATACGAGGGCCCGGACAGCCTCACCGTCGACCAGGTGAAGGCCGCCATCGCCGCGCACGGCATGAGCGTCGTGGAGCTGAAGCGTTCCGGCCGTACCGGCAAGTGGGAGATGAAGAAGGGCAAGCGCTCGTACAACCGGCGTTTCACGTTGCTCAGCACGAAGTTCCAGGTCGACGGCCCCGCCGCCGGCCACGACCTGCTGAAGACCGCCGCCGACCCGGCCGGCGAGGTCGTGTTCGGCACCATCAACAACTGTTCCGGCGGCCTCACCCCGTGGGGCACCGTGCTCTCCGGTGAGGAGAACTTCAACCAGTACTTCGTCGGTGGCGACGGGGCACCGGAGGAGCTCAAAACCTCACTCAAGCGGTACGGCATCGACGTCACCACCCGCTACCCCGACGGCAACCGCAAGTGGGACCGCGCGGACGAGCGGTGGGACCTCACCAAGACCCCGAACGAGGCGCACCGCTTCGGCTGGGTGGTCGAGATCGACCCGTTCGAGCCCACCTCGGCGCCTCGCAAGCACACCGCGTTGGGTCGTCTCAAGCACGAGGGCGCGAACGTGATCATCGCGGGGGACGGCCGGGTGGTGGCGTACACCGGCGACGACGAGCGGTTCGACTACCTGTACAAGTTCGTCTCCCACAAGAAGTACCGGGACGGCGACTCGAAGGAAGTCCGTAGCCACAACAAGACGCTGCTGGAATCCGGCGACCTGTACGTCGCGAAGTTCGGCTTCACCAGCGCGGACGAGATCGACGGCTCCGGGAAGCTGCCCAGCGACGGAGCCTTCGACGGCACCGGCACCTGGCTGCCGCTGGTCAAGGACGGCGAATCCCAGGTCGACGGGATGAGCGTCGCCGAGGTGCTGATCTACACCCGGCTCGCCGCGGACAAGGCCGGCGCCACCAAGATGGACCGGCCCGAGGACGTCGAGCCGAACCCGCACACCGGCAAGGTGTACGCCGCGCTGACCAACAACACCGACCGGGGCGCCGCTGGCAAGGCGGCCGCCGACGAGGTGAACCCGCGCAACAGCAACAAGCACGGGCAGGTCCTCGAGATCACCGAGGACGACGGCGACCAGACCTCGGAAACGTTCACCTGGGAGCTGCCGCTGGTTTGCGGCGACCCGGAGGACCCGTCGACGTATTTCGCCGGGTACGACAAGTCCAAGGTCTCGCCGATCTCCTGCCCGGACAACGTGGCGTTCGACGCGTACGGGAACCTGTGGCTGTCCACCGACGGCAACAAGCTGGGCTCCCACGACGGGTTGTTCGCCGTACCGCTGGTGGGCGACGAGCGGGGGCACCTCAAGCAGTTCCTCTCGGTGCCGATCGGCGCCGAGACGTGTGGCCCGTTCATCACCAAGGACAACCGCAGCGTCTTCGTCGCCGTACAGCACCCGGGCGAGGTCGACGGCGCCACAGTGGAGAACCCCGCGTCGACCTGGCCGCACGGCGAGTACGCCAAACCCGGTGTGGTGTGCACCTGGCACGCCGACGGGGACGAGATCGGCACGTAGGCTCACCAGTCCGACCCGGCTCCACCAAGATCATCGCTGGTAACCGGAAACATGTCGTCTCGTCCCCACCTGAGACCGCTTGTTTCCGGCTACCAGCCTCAGGTGGGCAGCGCGGAAGTGGGCGCCGTGGGGTGGGCGCCGCTGTTCAGCCGGTGCGCTCCACGACGAAGGTGCACAAGCCCTCCAGCGCGCCGCGGGCCGGCCGGTCGGGCAGCTTGGCGACCAGCGCCCGTGCGGCGTCGGCGTAGTCGCGGAGCGTCTTGCGGGCACGCTCCATCGCCTCGCAGGTACGCAACAGCCGCAACGCCTCCGCCAGCAACGCCTCGTCCGTGATCGGACCGTCGACGATCTGGCGCAGCCGGTGCCCCACCTCGTCGTCGGCGGCGAGCGCGTACAGCACCGGGAGGGTGGCGATCCCCTCCCGAAGGTCAGTGCCAGGAGTCTTGCCGGACTCGGTGGACTCCGAGGCGATGTCGAGGATGTCGTCGGAGAGCTGGAATGCGATCCCGATGATCTCCCCGCACTCCGCGAGGGTCTCCACGACCTCCGGAGCGGCGCCGGAGAACATCCCGCCGAACCGGGCCGACGTGGCGATCAACGATCCGGTCTTCTCCTTGAGCACGTACCGGTAGTGCTCCAGCGGGTCGTCGCCAGCGCGCGGACCGGTGGTCTCCCGGATCTGCCCGTGCACCAACCGGGAGAAGGTACGGGCCTGGATCCGTACCGCCTCCGGGCCCAGGGCCGCGACGATGTCGGACGCCTGGGCGAACAGGTAGTCGCCGGTGAGGATCGCGACAGTGTTGGTCCACCGGGAGTTGGCGCTGGGGGCGCCCCGTCGCACCGGCGCCTCGTCCATCACATCGTCGTGGTAGAGCGTGGCGAGGTGGGTCAACTCGACCACGACCGCCGCGTCGGCCACCTCAGGGGCCGTGGGATTCTCCCCGAACTGCGCCGCCAGCATCACCAGCAGCGGCCGGAACCGCTTGCCACCGGCGTCCACCAGGTGGGTCGCGGCGTCGGCGACGAACGGATCCGCGGTACGCACCGAGGTGTACAGGCGCTCTTCGATGGCCGCCAACCTGTCCCGGAGCGTGGCCTCCAACTCGGGGTCGATCGCATCGATCCCGACCACGGAGAACGTCCGCGCGGATGACGGCTCGTGGGTTGCACTCAACACAGCCCCCACCCTGTCATACCCCGCACGGCGGGCGTCGTCGGCCCGATCAGAAGCGGTAGCACAGCACGGCACCTCCGTTGTGTCCTCACCGGAATACGCGCTGATCGCAGGCGCCTACCTGGCTACCGGGAGACAGGGACTCTGGCGCAGGACACTAGCTGATGAAACCCTCCACGACTGCCCGAGTGGCGAGATTCAGAATCGGTGCCGGCACCAACCCCAGCAGCGCCGTGGCCAGGACGCCGATCGTCAGCGACGCCGCGGTCAACCCTCCCGGCACCGACACCGTCGGCGTGTCCTCGGCCGGCTCGGACAGGTACATCAGCACCACGATCCGCAGGTACGGGAAGGCCAGGATCGCGCTCGAGATCACGCCCACGATCACCAGCGCGATCTGGTTCGCTCCGAGCGCCGCCGAGAACACCGCGAACTTGCTCATGAAGCCGCTGGTCAGCGGGATGCCCGCGAAGGACAGCATCAGGAAGGTGAACAGCGCGGCGAACAGGGGCGAACGGCGTCCCAACCCGGCCCAGCGGGACAGATGGGTGGCTTCGCCGTCGGCATCGCGTACCAGGGTCACGATCCCGAATGCGGCCAGCACCGTGAACCCGTACGCCACCAGGTAGAACATGGTGCCGGAGACACCTTCCCGGCTCAGCGCCAGTACGCCGGTCAGCACGTACCCAGCGTTCGCGATCGACGAGTACGCCAGCAGCCGCTTGATGTCGGTCTGGGTCACCGCGAGGATCGCGCCGATCATCATGGTGAGGATCGCGATCACCACCAGGATCGGCCGCCAGTCCACACTGCCGACCGGGAAGCACACGGTGAGCACCCGCAGCAGCCCACCGAACGCGGCTACCTTGGTGCACGCCGCCATCAGCCCGGTGATCGGGGTCGGGGCACCCTGGTAGACGTCCGGGGTCCAGACGTGGAACGGCACCGCCGCGGCCTTGAACAGCAGTCCCACCGACAGCAGTGCCAGGCCCAGCACCAGCAGCGTGGTGTTGCCGTCGCCCGACTTGGCCGCCTTGAGCAGCCCGGAGTACTGCACCGAGCCGGCGAACCCGTACAGCAAGGCGACGCCGTACAGGAAGAACGCGGAGGCGAAGGCCCCGAGCAGGAAGTACTTCACCGCTGCCTCCTGCGAGAGCAGACGGCGCCGCCGGGACAGGCCACACAGCAGGTAGAGCGGCAGCGAGAACACTTCGAGCGCCACGAACAGGGTCAGCAGGTCGTTCGCCGAAACGAACAGCATCATCCCGCCGAGCGCGAACAGCACCAGCGGGTACACCTCGGTCGCCTGCCCGGTTTCGCCGCCCCCGGCACCACTGACCACCGCCGTGGCGGCACCACCGGACGAGTCGGCCGTGGCGCCGGACCCCGCCGTACCAGCCTTGGCTGCCACACCGGTCTTGGCGGCGGCACTGGCCTTGGCGGCGGACTCAGCCAC
>JBOGDK010000070.1:0-15416 GCA_050701795.1 Micromonosporaceae bacterium | reverse complement strand
GGCAAAGGCAAGCTGCTCCGCCAGCGGACCCACGTGCGGCACCTTTTGGAGAAGAAGCCCTCCACCCGTACCCGCCGGCTCGCGGGCGTCGTCGAGATTGCGAAGGCCGACGTCAGGCGGATCAAGAAGCTGCTGGGTCGCTGACCCGTAGCCCGAGCTGACCCATCGGGGCGGCGACAAGCAGACAGGCCACGCCGGCACGTACGGCGAGCATCACTTTGGCCGTTCGGAGTGTGTCCGAGTGGCCGCGAAAGAGGAGTAGAACACCGTGGCACGCGTGAAGCGGGCGGTCAACGCCCACAAGAAGCGCAGGAGCGTCCTGGAAGCCGCCAGTGGTTACCGCGGCCAGCGTTCGCGGCTGTACCGCAAGGCGAAGGAGCAGCTGCTCCACTCTCTCAACTACGCCTACCGGGACCGCCGGGCGCGCAAGGGTGACTTCCGCCGGCTCTGGATCACCCGGATCAACGCCGCGGCACGGGCGAACGGGATGACGTACAACCGGTTCGTCCAGGGCCTGAAGCTGGCCGGCGTCGAGGTGGACCGCAAGGTGCTGGCCGATCTGGCGGTCACCGACGAGAAGGCGTTCGCCGCCCTCGTGGAGGTGGCGAAGGCCGCGGTGCCGGCCGACGAGAGTGCCGCCTGATCCGCAGAACTCCCGACCCGGGGCGGCGCCGCTGACTGAGCGGACCCCCCGGGTCGTTGCTGCGCGGCGGTTGCAACGCAGGCGGCATCGTGACGCGCAGCGCCGCTTCCTCGCCGAAGGCCCCCAGGCGGTACGGGAGGCTTTGACCGCCGGCGTGGTGGTCGAGCTCTACGCGGCGGCCGACGCCGCTGGCCGGCTGGCCACGTTGCTGGCGAACGCCAATGTGCCGCTGTGGTGGGTCACCGACCGGGCGTTGGAGTCGTTGACGGACACGATCACGCCTCAGGGCGTGGTGGCGGTGTGCCGCCGGGAGGACACCAGCCTCGCGGGGGCGCTCCGTGAGGCGCCTCGCCTGGTGACGGTGCTTGCCGAGGTACGCGACCCGGGTAACGCCGGAACGGTGTTGCGTACCAGCGACGCCGCCGGTGCCGGGTTGGTCTGGTTCACCGATCGCAGCGTCGACCCGTACAACGGCAAGTGCGTACGCGCCAGCGCCGGCAGCCTGTTCCACGTCGCGGTGGCCGCGGGTGGGGAGGTCGCCACCGGGCTCGCGTCGCTGCGGGCGGCCGGGCTGCGGGTGTACGCCGCCGATGGCGCGGGCGAGACGGACCTTGACGACCTCGCCGACTCGGGCGAGCTCGCCGAACCCACCGCCTGGGTGTTCGGCAACGAGGCGCACGGTCTACCCGGTCACCTGTCCGCCGCGGCCGACCGCCGGGTACGGGTGCCGATCCACGGCCGTGCCGAAAGCCTCAACCTGGCGGCCGCCGCGGCGGTATGCCTGTACGCCTCCGCCCGGGCCCAGCGCGGGGCGGTATGAGCAACAGTGGGTTCCCCGCCGGCCGGGCCCAGCGATGGGCCGGGTGCGTGACAGCGGACCGAGTTCGGCCGAACGGGGTTCGGCGCCGGGCTGGGTCAGCGACAGTGGACCGGTCTGTGGATACGCGCTCGGGCGGGTTTCGGGAAACCGGTCCATCGTCGGGAGAGCGGTGTCGGGGCCAGCGGATCTCGGGTGAGGGTGTTACCCGGCGGCGGGTAAGGTGGACGTCCAGCGCGCACGACGAGGAGTTGGCACCGTTATGTCGTACCCCCGGAGCTTTAGCCGGCCCGCCGGACAGCGGGCGGACGAAGCGACGCCGGTGCGCGCTTAAGACGCTTTCTCGCTGATCGGCGGGCCGCGGCCCTGCCGCACGCTGCCCCGCACCTACACTCCCAGGGTTGCCCGCGGCCCGGGTGTGCCGCAGTGAGGAAGCGAGAAGATGACCTACCGCAACGATCCGTACGACCCGAAACAGGCCGCGCTGCTGGCCCCGGAAGCTCTCGCGGACGCGGTGGCCGCGGCGGAGAAGGCGTTCGCCGAGGCGGCCGACCTGGACCAGCTCGCCGCGATCCGGCACCAGCACCTCGGCGACCGGGCACCGGTGTCGCTGGCCCGCCGTGAGATCGGTTCCCTGCCACCGGCCGCCCGCTCCGACGCCGGCCAGCGGGTGAACGCGGCCCGCGGCGCGATCCAGCAGGCGTACGACGCCCGGCATGCGGCGTTGACCGCGGAGCGCGAGCGCCGGGTGCTGGCCGAGGAGACCGTCGACGTCACGCTGCCGTACGACCGGCGCCCCCGCGGTGCCCGGCACCCGTTGACGACCCTGATGGAGCACATCGGGGACCTCTTCGTCGGGATGGGGTACGACATCGCCGAAGGCCCCGAGGTGGAGCTCGGCTGGTACAACTTCGATGCCCTGAACTTCAAGCCGGACCACCCGGCGCGCACCATGATGGACACCTTCTACCTCGCGCCCGAGTCCTCGGACCTGGTGCTGCGTACCCACACCTCGCCGGTGCAGGCCCGGGTGATGCTGGAGCGCAAGCCACCGATCTACATCGTGTGCCCCGGGCGGGTGTACCGCACCGACGAGCTGGACACCACCCACACCCCGGTGTTCCACCAGGTCGAAGGGCTGGTGGTGGACAAGGGCATCACGATGGCGCACCTGAAGGGCACCCTGAACCACTTCGCGCGCGCGATGTTCGGCCCCGAGGCGAAGATCCGGCTGCGGCCGTCGTACTTCCCGTTCACCGAGCCGTCGGCGGAGCCGGACGTGTGGTGGCCGGACCACCCGGCGGGCCCCCGTTGGGTCGAGTGGGGTGGTTGCGGGATCGTCAACCCGCGGGTGCTGCGGGCCTGCGGCATCGACCCCGACGTCTACAGCGGATTCGCGTTCGGGATGGGCATCGACCGCACCCTGATGTTCCGCAACGGGGTCACTGACATGCGGCACATCGTCGAGGGAGACGTACGGTTCACCCGCGCCTTCGGTATGGAGGCGTAGCGGATGCGGAGCCGACCAGAAGGTACGGAGGTCTGATCACATGTTGGTTCCGGTTTCCTGGCTGGCGGAGTACGTGTCGCTGCCGGATGACATCACCACTGAGGACCTGGACGCCGCCTTCGTACGGATGGCGTTCGAGGTGGACGGCGTCGACGATCTGGCGGCCCGGGTGTCCGGCCCGCTGCTGGTCGGTCTGGTGGTGCAGATCGAGGAGTTGACCGGCTTCAAGAAGCCGATCCGGTACTGCCAGGTCGACGTCGGTGAGGCCGACCCGCGCGGCATCATCTGCGGCGCCAGCAACTTCGCGGTCGGTGACCTGGTCGCGGTGGCGCTGCCGGGCGCGGTGCTGCCGGGTGGTTTCGAGATCACGGCACGCAAGACGTACGGGTACGTCTCCGACGGCATGATCTGCTCCGAACGGGAGCTGGGTCTGGGTGACGAACACGGCGGGATCCTGGTGCTGCCGGCGGATGCCGCCGCGCCGGGGGCCGATGCCCGGCCGGTGGTGGGGCTCGACGACGTGGTGTTCGACCTGAACATCAACCCCGACCGGGGGTACGCGTTCTCGATCCGTGGTCTGGCCCGGGACCTTGCGTTGGCGTTGGACGTTCCGTTCACCGACCCGGCGGAGCTGGTGTCCGGTAACCCGCCGGCCGCGGCCGAGGTGCCCGGATCGCCCGCGGTGCGGGTCGACGACCCGGTGGGTTGTGACCGGTTCGCCACCCTGGCGGTACGCGGCATCGACCCCACGGCGGACAGCCCGCAGTGGATGAAGCGACGGCTGGCGCAGGCGGGGATGCGGCCGATCTCGCTTGCCGTGGACATCACCAACTACCTGATGCTCGAACTGGGTCAGCCGATGCACGCGTTCGACCTGGCGAGGATCTCCGGCGATCTGGTGGTACGCCGGGCGGAGCCGGGGGAGCGGCTGACCACACTCGACGGGGCGCAGCGCCAGCTACACCCCGAGGACCTGGTGATCTGCGACGACTCCGGGCCGGTGAGCCTGGCGGCGGTGATGGGAGGCCTGTCCACCGAGGTGAACGTGGCCACCACTGACGTGCTGTTCGAGGCGGCGCACTGGGATCCGGTGGCGGTGTCGCGTACCTCCCGCCGGCACAAGCTCTCCAGCGAGGCGAGTAAGCGGTGGGAACGCGGTGTCGATCCGACGTTGCCTCCGGCGGCGCTGGCCCGCGCGGTGCGGCTGCTCACCGAGGTGGCCGGTGGCACCCCGGACGCCACGATGCTGGACATCGACCACGTCCGGCCCCGGGAGTCGGTGGCGGTGAAGCACGGCCTGGCGGTCGCCGTCAGCGGCCTGACCGAGCTGGGCCTGGGGCCGGCTGACGAAGCGGGCGCGTACCGTGCGGTCGGCTGCGAGGTGGCCGAGGAGCCGGATGCGTACCGGGTGACGCCGCCACCGTGGCGGCCGGACCTGGCCGATCCGTACGACCTGGTGGAGGAGTTCGCCCGGCTGATCGGCTACCACAAAATTCCGAGCCGGATGCCTCCTGCGCCACCGGGTCGGGGTCTGACCGCGGGTCAGCGGCGGCGCCGTTCGGTGGGCCGGACCCTCGCCGAGGCCGGGTACGTCGAGGTGCTGTCGTACCCGTTCGTCTCGCCGACGGTCCACGACGCGCTTGGGCTGCCGGCCGAGGATCCCCGCCGGGTCGCCTGCCGGCTCGCCAACCCGCTCTCCGACACCGAGCCGGAGCTGCGTACCACTCTGCTGGGGCCGTTGCTGGCGACGTTGCGGCGCAATCTCGGCCGGGGCCACCGGGACCTGGCGCTCTACGAGATGGGTCTGGTGTTCCGTCCGGAGACCACCGAGCCGGGGACGCCACCGGAGTTGCTGGTGGCGCATCGCCCGAGTGACGAGGAGCTTGCCGCCGCGGCGGCGTATGTGCCGCGCCAGCCGTGGCGGGTGGCGGTCGTGCTCGCCGGGGACCTGGAGTCGAAGGGTTGGTGGGGCGAGGGCCGCGCCGCGAACTGGTCGGACGCGATTCAGGCGGCCCGCCTGGTGGCGGAGGTCTCGGGAGTGACCCTGGAGGTGTCGGCGGACGTGCATCCGCCGTGGCATCCGGGTCGGTGTGCGGCTCTGCGGTTGCCAGAGGAGCTGGGTGGCGCACTGGTGGGCCACGCCGGGGAGTTGCATCCGGCGGTGTGCGATGCGTGGGACCTGCCGCGCCGGACCTGCGCGATGGAGCTGGAGCTGGACCGGATCCCGTTGCCTGGCCTGGCAGCGGCACCGGCGGTGTCGACGTACCCCCCGGCTCTGATCGACGTGGCGTTGCTGGTGGCGCAGGGGGTGCCGGCGGCGGAGGTGGAACGGGCGCTGGTCACCGGTGCGGGCGAGTTGCTGGAGTCGGTCCAGTTGTTCGACGAGTACGCCTCCGAACAGCTCGGGGTGGACCGGAAGTCGCTGGCGTACCGGCTCACGTTCCGGGCCGGGGACCGTACTCTCACCGCGGAGGAGACACTCGGGGCGCGGGACGCCGCTGTGGCGGAGGCGGGCCGCCGGGTAGGTGCCGAACTTCG
This sequence comes from Micromonosporaceae bacterium, assembly GCA_050701795.1. Classification (GTDB taxonomy): domain Bacteria; phylum Actinomycetota; class Actinomycetes; order Mycobacteriales; family Micromonosporaceae; genus WHSM01. The sequence goes on along the minus strand of JBOGDK010000070.1, from coordinate 9,908 downwards.
CGGTGGCTGAGTCGAGGACGACCCCGGCCGGGTGCCGTTGGCCCGGGCCGTCCGCGGTCCGGACCTTGGCTTGAATGCGCCATAGCTCCAGCCGCCGGTGTTGGTTTAGACGGGGTTGGCCTGATTCAACTGTCACTTACCGTGCTGACTTGAATGCGTAGAGGAACATCTCGTCAGTCGAAAGCGATTTGCCGTTACACCTAGAGATGTTGTGGCGGGCAGACCGTGGCATTTTCGGGCAGCACAGTGGAGACTCCTGGCGTGGAGGATCGGCCAAACCTGATCGGCCGGGCAGACGTCCGGCGGCGAGTACGTGAACAACTCGCCATCGGAAGTGTTCTCGTCCACGGTCCCCCAGGTATCGGAAAGTCCACCTTGGTCGCGGCCGTAGCCGCAGATCTTGCTGCCTCAGGTGAGACCGTCCTGTGGACTTCGCCCGGCCCCTCGGAGTCCACGCTGCCGTACCTGGCTCTGATCGATCTGGTCGGGCCGGCGTTGTCGGAGTACCGCGCCCAGCTGCCGGCGCATCTCCTCGCCGCACTCGAGGTGGCGCTGATGCGCCGCGATGCCGGGGCTTCGCCACACGACCAGCTCGCGGTACGCCTCGCCGTTCTGGAACTGCTCCGGATGCTCGCCGCCGAACGTCGGGTGGTGCTGGTGCTCGACGACCTGCAGTGGGTCGATTCGCCCAGCGCCGAGGTGCTCGCGTTCGCGGCCCGCCGGCTGCCCGTCGGGCGGGTACGGGTGCTGGGTGCCGAACGGGTGGAGGATTCCGCCGAGCCTCACCAACAGGCGTTGTGTCCTCAGCCGCTGCACGAGATGCCCCTCGAAGCACTCCCGGAGCCGGAACTCGCTGAGCTGCTCCGTGCCCGACTCGGTGCCGGCTACCCCCGTGGCATGTTGCTCCGGGTGTATCAGGCCAGCGGCGGCAATCCGTTCTACGCCCTGGAACTCGCTCGCGCCCTCGCTCGCCGGGGGCGTTCTCTTGGCCCAGCCGACCCGTTGCCGGTGTCCGACCGGTTGCGGGATCTGCTTGCGGAACGGCTGGCGGACCTCAACGACGGAGTACGCCGGGCGCTGCTGCTCACGGCGTCGTCGGCGCGCCCGAGCCGGAGCCTGCTCACCGACTGTGGCGCGTGGTCACAGGTGGAGCACGCCCGTACGGCGGGGCTGGTGGACGTACGGGGAAGCGACCTGGTGCTGTTCACCCACCCGCTGCTCGGCGAATTGATCTACGGGGACGCCACTGACGCCGACCGGATGGCGGCGCACGCCGAACTCGCCAAGCACATCGACGAGCCGATCGAGCGCGCCCGCCACATGGCGCTCGCGACCCCCGAGGCGGATGAGTCGTTGGCTGACGCGCTCGAGGCTGCCGCGGAGGTGGCATCGGGCCGTGGTGCACCGGCGATCGCCGCCGGGCTGCTCCGGTTGGCGGCGGAACGTACCCCCTCGGCGGACCCCGAGAAGGTGGCCGCGCGAATGCTCCAGGCGGCCCGGCTGGCGCGTACCGCCGGGCTCCCGGTGGATGCCCGTGAGGCGGCGGAGGCGGCGTTGGCAGGTGGCGCCAGCCGCGACACCCGGGTCGCGGCGAGGCTGCTGCTGGTGGAGCTCGCGGGCCAGGACCTGTCCGGGATCGAACCGCTACTCGATGCCGCGTACGCCGATGCCCGCGGCGAGCCACGCCTACAGGCCCGGGTACGGCTGCAGCGCGCCGCGAAGGCCGAGTACGACGGCGACCACCACGGCGCACTGGCGGAGACCGCCGAAGCGGAGCGCCTGGCCGAGCAGTGCGGTGACGTCGAGAGCCTGATCGAAGCGCTCACCTGGCGGGGCTCGATCGAAGGCGCGATGGGTGATCCGCAGGCCGACGACCTGCATCACCGTGCCTGGGAGTTGACCAGGGGGATGCCGCTGACCGGGCCAGTGGTCTACGCGCGGCAGATCTGGGCGATGACGATGTTGTTCCGGGGCGACGTCACCGGAGCGCTTCGGGAGATCGTGCCGCTGCGTACCGCAGTGGAACACGAGGGCACCCTGCGGGAGCTGGCCTGGGTGCTGATCTCGTTCGCGTCGATTCACATGCGTGCCGGGCGGGCCGCGACGGCACTGTCGGCGGGGCGCCGCTGCGCCCAGCTGTTCTCCGATGTCGAGACCACCCCCGGGATCGGGCTCGTGGTGGGGGCCGGTACGGAGCTGGTGGGCGGTACGGCGGAAGCGGCGGCCCGGTACGCCACACGGGCGGTGGCGGCGTGCGAGGCCGCGGGCAACGAGGAATGGTTGCACGTGGCGCTCGCGGTGACCGGTCAGGTGCACGTGTTGGCGGGTGACCCCGCGGCCGCGGTGGACGTGATGCGCCGAGCCCGGGCGATCGAGGAGCGGCACGGGTACACCGACCCGGCCATCATCCCGTGGCACGAGGACTTCGCCGAGGCTCTGGTGGGCGCCGGGCACCGGCAGGAGGCGGCGGAGCTGATCGCCGACATCCGGGCCAAGGCCGAGATGATGGACCGGCAGGTGGTGATGCTGGGGCTGTCCCGGGTCGAGGCCCTGGTGAACGCCGCGAGCGGGGACAGTCGTACCGCCGCGGACGAGTTGCGCCGCACCCTGGACAAGCATCTGGACCACCCGTACCCGCTGGAGGTGGCGCGGGGTTATCTCACGCTCGGGGCGCTGGAACGGCGGGCACACCGCCGTAGCGCAGCCCGGGATGCCCTGCTGGAGGCCGAAGGCAGGTTCGCGGCCGCCTCGGCGACGCCATGGGTGGCGGTGGTACGCGGTGAGCTGGCGCGTCTGGACGGCGGTCGGGCGGGCGGCGAGTTGAGCGATACCGAGCAGCGGATCGTGGAGCAGGTGCGTGCCGGGGCCACGAACCGGGAGATCGCGGGGACGTTGTTCCTGTCGGTGAAGGCGGTGGAGGCGAACCTCACCCGGCTGTACCGGCGTTTGGGGGTGCGCAACCGTACCCAACTGGTCCGTGCCCTGGACGGCGCTCCGCCGACCGAGTGAGAGCGCGGCCACACGGGCAGCCACCTGCATCGTGATACAGTCTTACGCATAAGCATGCGTAAGGGGATGTGTCATGGGAGTACGGGTCGCCGTAGCGGGCGGCAGCGGCTATGCCGGGGGTGAGGTGTTGCGGCTGCTCGCCGGGCACCCCGACCTCGACCTGGTGACCGTCACCGGACACCGCAGCGCCGGCTCGCCGGTCACCGCGGTGCACCCGCAGCTGCGTTCGCTCGCCGACCTGAGCTTCGCCGAGACCTCGGCTGAGGCGCTCTCCGACGCCGACCTGGTGTTCCTGGCACTGCCGCACGGTCAGTCCGCCGCGCTCGCGGGCGCGTTGCCCACCGGAGTCCGCGTCGTCGACCTCGGTGCCGACCACCGGCTCGCAGACGCCGCCGCCTGGCAGACGTACTACGGCGGTACGCACGCCGACCCCTGGACGTACGGGCTGCCCGAGCTGCCCGGGCAACGGGAGAAGATCGCCACGTCCCGCCGGGTCGCCGCCACCGGCTGCTACGTGGTCGCCACCACTCTCGCGCTCGCCCCGCTGATCGCCGCTGGGCTCGCGTCCCCGGACGATGTGGTGGTGGTCGCGGCGTCCGGCACCTCCGGCGCGGGACGCTCCGTGAAGCCGCACCTGCTGGCCAGCGAGGTGGCCGGCGACGTGTCCGCGTACAAGGTGGGGCGGCACCAGCACACCCCCGAGATGAAGCAGGCCACCGGGGCGGGGAGCCTGTCGTTCACCCCGGTGCTGGCGCCGATGCCCCGGGGGATCCTCACCACCGTGACTGCGCTGCCGGCCAGTACGGTCACCGTCGCCGAGGTCCGCGACGCCCTCCGGTACGACGGCGAGCCCTTCGTCCATCTGCTGCCGGACGGCGAGTGGCCGCACACCGCCGCCACGTACGGCTCCAACTCCTGCCACCTGCAGGCCACCGTCGACCTCGACAGCGGCCGGATCGTGGTGGTCGGTGCGATCGACAACCTCGGCAAGGGCGCGGCAGGCCAGGCCGTCCAGTGCGCGAACCTGATGCTGGGTCTGGACGAGACCGCCGGCCTGCCCGTGAACGGCCTCGCCCCATGACACTCCCCAAGGGCTTCCGGGCAGCGGGTGTCGCGGCCGGGCTGAAGAGCACCGGCGGCAAGGACGTCTCGCTGATCGTCAACGACGGCCCGTCCGACGCCGCCGCGGTGGTGTTCACCTCCAACCGGTGCAAGGCCAACCCGGTGCTGTGGAGTGAACGGGTCGCCGCTGACGGGCGGGTACGCGCCGTCGTCCTCAACTCCGGCGGCGCCAACTGCTACACGGGTCCCCAGGGATTCCAGACCAGCCACGCCACGGCCGAGCGGGTCGCCACCGCATTGGGCGTCAGCGCCAGTGACGTACTGGTGTGCTCCACGGGCCTGATCGGCGATCAGTTGCCGCGGGATCGTGTGTTGGCGGGCGTCGACGCCGCCGCGAAGGCACTGACCGTCGACGGCGCCGCCGACGCCGCTGAAGCGATCATGACCACCGACACCCGTCCGAAGCGGGCCATGGCGCAGGGCGACGGCTGGTCGGTGAGCGGAATCGCCAAAGGCGCCGGGATGCTCGCTCCCGCGCTCGCCACGATGCTGGTGGTGCTCACCACCGACGCAGAGGTGGACGCGGCTGGCTGTAACGCCGCGCTACGGGCCGCAACCGGCCAGACCTTCGACCGGCTGGACTCCGACGGCTGCCAGTCCACCAATGACACCGTGGCGCTGCTCGCCTCGGGGGCCAGCGGCGTCACCCCGTCCCAGGACGACTTCACCGGCGCCGTCACCGCGCTCTGCCACGACCTCGCGATGCAACTGCTCAATGATGCCGAGGGCTCGGCGCATGACATCACCATCGAGGCGGTAGGCGCGGCCAGCGAAACCGATGCCCTTGAGGTGGCCCGGGCGATCGCCCGTAGCGGCCTGTTCAAGTGCGCCGTGTACGGCGAGGACCCGAACTGGGGACGGGTGCTCGCGGCCGCCGGGACCACCACCGCGGCCTTCCAGCCCCACGCCGTCGACGTGGTCTTCAACGGCGTCCCGGTGTGCCGCGGCGGGGAGCCCGGCGAGCCCCGTGACAAGGTCCGGTTCGACGGACGGGCCGTGGCCGTCACCGTGGATCTGCACGCCGGCGAGCACGCGGCGACCGTCTGGACGAACGACCTCACGGAGGCGTACGTCCACGAGAACTCGGCGTACTCGTCATGACCGGAACCCTGTCCCGGGACCACCAGTTGGCTCAAACCAAGGCCGCGACCCTGATCGAGGCCATGCCGTGGTTGAGCCGGTTCCAAGGCGCCACCGTCGTGGTCAAGTACGGCGGGAACGCGATGACCGAGCCGCAGTTGCGGGCCGGTTTCGCCGCCGACATGGTGTTCCTCCGGTACGTCGGGATCAAGCCCGTCGTGGTGCACGGCGGCGGCCCGCAGATCGGCGCGATGCTGCACCGGCTCGGCATCGACAGCGAGTTCAAGGGCGGCCTACGCGTGACCACGCACGAGGCCGCCGACGTGGTACGGATGGTCCTGGTCGGTCAGGTGGGCCGGGAACTCGTCGGGCTGATCAACGAGCACGGCCCGTACGCCGTCGGGATGTCCGGCGAGGACGCCGCACTGTTCACCGCGGTACGGCGCCCCGCGTACGTCGACGGCGAACCGGTCGACGTCGGGCTGGTCGGTGACGTGGCGAAGGTCAACGCCGATGCGGTCACCGATCTGATCGCCGCCGGCCGGATCCCGGTGATCTCCACCGTGGCGCCGGACGCGGACGGGGTGGTGCACAACCTCAACGCCGACACCGCCGCCGCGGCGCTCGCCGCCGCCCTCGGGGCGCAGAAGCTGGTGGTCCTCACCGACGTACCGGGGTTGTACACGGACTGGCCCGACGAGACCAGCCTGCTCTCGCAGGTCACCACCGACGAACTCGCCACCCTGCTGCCCAGCCTGGCAGCGGGAATGATCCCGAAGATGGAGGCTTGTCTGAGGGCGGTACGCGGCGGCGTACCGGCGGCGCACGTGATCGACGGACGGGTGCCGCACTCCCTGCTGCTGGAGGTCTTCACCGACGAAGGGTTCGGAACCATGGTGGTGCCGTCATGAACTCCCCAGCCCGGACCGGCACAACTCCGGATCAGAACAGCCTCACCGAACGGTGGGCCGCCGCGCTGATGCCGACATACCCGGTGCCGTCGCTCGCCCTGGTACGCGGCGAGGGCGCGGTCGTGATCGACGACGCCGGCCGTCGCTACCTGGACCTGTTCGGCGGGATCGCGGTGAACGCGCTGGGCCACGCACATCCGGCCGTGGCGCACGCGGTGTCGACTCAGATCCTGACCTTGGGCCACGTGTCGAACTTCTTCGCCAGCCCGCCACCGGCGGCGCTCGCCGAGCGGCTGACCGCCCTCGCCGGCCGCCCCGGACGGGTGTTCTTCACCAACTCCGGCACCGAGGCGAACGAAGCGGCGTTCAAGCTGTCCAGGATCACCGGTCGCCGGCAGGTGGTGTCCACGGTCGGCGGGTTCCACGGCCGCACCATGGGAGCGCTGGCGCTGACCGGCCAGCCGTCGAAGGCGGAACCGTTCCGGCCGCTGCCCGGCGACGTGAGCCACGTGCCGTACGGCGACATCGCCGCCCTCGCCGCGGCGGTCACCACCGAGACCGCGATGGTGATCCTGGAGCCGGTGCAGGGTGAGAACGGCGTCGTCGTACCACCCCCGGGCTATCTGGCCGCGGTGCGGGAGATCACCGCCGAACAGGGTGCCCTGCTGGTGCTTGACGAGGTGCAGACCGGGATCGGCCGGCTCGGCCACTGGTACGGCCACCAGGCCGACGGGATCGGCGCCACCGCCGGCGGCGCAGTGATCGAGCCGGACGTGGTGACGCTCGCCAAGGGACTGGGCGGTGGCCTGCCGCTCGGCGCCTGCATCGCGTTCGGTCCCGCCGCCGACCTGTTCGACGTGGGGATGCACGGCTCCACGTTCGGGGGCAACCCGGTGTGCTGTGCCGCGGCGCTCGCGGTGCTGGACATCATCGAAGCGGAGGGATTGTTGCGACACACCGCGGCGGTGGGGGCACGGTTGCGTACCGGGATCGAGTCGCTCGGCCACGGCGGAGTCGCCGAGGTACGCGGTGCCGGTCTACTGCTCGGCATCGTGCTGACCGCCCAGGTGGCCGGCCGGGTGGCCGGCGAGTTGCAGGACGCCGGGTTCCTGGTGAACCCGGTGCAGCCGGACGTGCTCCGGCTCGCCCCGCCGTTGAACCTGACCGCGGCGGAGGCCGACAGTTTCCTCTTCGCGTTGCCGGCCGCTCTCGACAGCGCCCTGGACACCGCGACCCTGGAAAGCGCCGCCGGTCTGCGGCGGGTGGACAGTTCCGGAGCCGCCCTATGACCGCCCTGCCGCACTCCGATGCGGGAGGCCCCCCGGCGACCCGTCACTTCCTCCGGGACGACGATCTCGGTCCCGCCGAGCAGGCCAGGGTGCTGGACCTCGCTGCCGCCATGAAACCCGGCCGTCGGGATCCGGCGCCGTCCGCTGACCGTTCCGGCAGCCAGTCGGGGAACGTCCGGTTGGGCAGCCGGTCGGGGGAGGGCGGGTCGGGCGCCCCGTCCGGGGAGCTCACGGCGTTGGGCAGTCCGCATCCGGAGACCGGCCCGCTGGAGGGTCGGTCGCTGGAAGGCCGGGCGGTCGCGGTGGTCTTCGAGAAGCCGTCGCTGCGGACCCGGGTGTCGTTCGAGGTCGGGATCGCGCAACTGGGCGCCACGCCGGTGGTGATCGACGCGCAGACCACCCACTTCGGCAGGGGAGAAGCGATCGGAGACGCGGCCCGGGTGCTCTCCCGGTACGTGGACGCGATCGTGATCCGTACCTTCTCCGACGAGCGGCTGGCGTCTCTGGCTGCGGCGGCCACGGTGCCCGTGGTGAACGCGCTCACGGACGGGTTCCACCCGTGCCAGCTGCTCGCCGACCTGCTGACCGTACGGGAGCGGCACGGGCGGCTCGCCGGGCTCACTCTGGCGTACGTGGGTGACGCGGCGAACAACATGGCGCACTCGTACCTGCTGGCCGGGGCGACCGCGGGGATGCAGGTACGGGTCGCCGGCCCCGGCGGGTACGACCCTGACCCGGCGGTGGTGGCACGGGCACGGGAGATCGCGGCGTGGACGGGCGGCTCCGCCGAGCAGTACCGGGACCCGGTCGAGGCCGTCGACGGCGCCCACGTGATCGCCACCGACACCTGGACGTCGATGAACCAGGACGGCGACGGCCGGGACCGGCACACCCCGTTCCTGCCGTACCAGGTCAAGGACACCCTGCTCGCCGCCGCGGACCCGGACGCGATCGTGCTGCACTGCCTGCCCGCGCATCGCGGTGAGGAGATCACTGACGAGGTGATGGACGGCCCGCACAGCGCCGTCTTCGACCAGGCGGAGAACCGGCTGCACGCCCAGAAGGCGTTGCTGGCCTGGCTGATGGAGACACCATGACGCAGACCGTTCCGGTGACCAAGACCGCCCGCCACGAGCGGATCGTGCAACTCGTCCGGGACAACCCGGTACGGTCGCAGACCGAACTCGCCGCCCTGCTGCACGCCGGCGGGATCTCCGTCACCCAGGCCACCCTGTCCCGGGACCTGGAGGAGCTGGGGGCGCTGAAAGTACGCGGCGGCGACGGCGGTTCCGCGGTGTACGTCATCCCCGAGGACGGCAACCCGCCACTGCGTACCGCCGAGGAAGCCCCGGCACGGCTGCACCGGCTGCTCCGGGAACTGCTCACCGGGGCCGACTCCTCCGGGAACCTGGTGGTGCTGCGTACTCCTCCGGGAGCGGCGCAGTTCCTCGCCAGCGCCCTGGACCGGTCCGGGCTCGACGAGGTGGTGGGCACGATCGCCGGCGACGACACCATCCTCGTGGTCTCCCGACGAACCGACGGCGGCCCTGACCTGGCCGCCAAGCTGCTCGCCTGGTCCGGCCGGGACTAGGCCGTAGCCCACAGACATCGCTGAACCCACACATACATCGCTAGGAGACACCAATGCCCGAGAAAATTGTGCTCGCGTACTCCGGGGGCCTCGATACCTCCGTGGCGATCGGCTGGATCGCCGAACAGACCGGTGCCGAGGTGATCGCCGTGGCCGCCGATGTCGGCCAGGGCGGCGAGGATCTGGACACCATCCGGCAGCGGGCGATCGACTGCGGCGCCGTCGAGGCCGAGGTGGTCGACGCCAGGGAGGAGTACGCCGCCGACTACTGCCTGCCGGCGCTGCGCGCCAACGCCCTCTACATGGACCGGTATCCGCTGGTCAGCGCGCTGTCCCGTCCGCTGATCGTGAAGCACCTGGTTGCCGCCGCCCACAAGCACGGCGCCACGTACGTCGCCCACGGCTGCACCGGCAAAGGCAACGACCAGGTGCGGTTCGAGGTCGGCACCTCCTCGCTGGCTCCGGACCTGAAGGTGATCGCGCCGGTACGGGACTACGCCTGGACTCGGGAGAAGGCGATCGCGTACGCCGAGGAGAAGGGGCTGCCGATCGACGTGTCCCGGAAGTCGCCGTACTCGATCGACCAGAACCTGTGGGGACGCGCGGTGGAGACCGGATTCCTGGAGGACATCTGGAACGCCCCGATCGAGGATCTGTACTCGTACACCTCCAATCCGGCTGATCCGCGGGACCCGGACGAGGTCACGATCACGTTCGACAAGGGCCTGCCGGTGGCGATCGACGGCGAAACAGTCACCCCGTTCCAGGCGATCGACGAACTGAACCGGCGGGCAGGACAGCACGGCATCGGCAGGCTCGACATGGTCGAGGACCGCCTCGTGGGGATCAAGAGCCGGGAGGTGTACGAGGCACCCGGCGCGATCGCCCTGATCACCGCGCACCAGG
>JBOGDK010000069.1:0-15467 GCA_050701795.1 Micromonosporaceae bacterium | reverse complement strand
AACCAGCTCTGAGCTGGTTGGCCGCCGCTGTCAGCCGATGAACTCCAGGGCGGTACAGATCCACCAATGTGGTTGTTGACGTTCCAGCCGTACGGCGAGCGCGCGTACCTGTTCGCCGCGGCGAAGCACCGCTGTCACCTCCACCACGCCGCCCACCGGCTGACAGGAGCGGACCCGTTGCACCAGGATCGGCACCGGACGGGAGCGTAGCGGTACGGGCACGACAGTCGATCTGACCATCGGCCGGCGTCCGACCGGCCACCATCCCTTTCCTCGCCGGGTAAGGCCCAGCTTGATGACCTGGAACACCTCGTCGTTGGTGTACGTCAACAGGTGACGCAGCGGGCGCCGCTCGTTGAGCACCTCCACGTACATGTCGAGGAATCTCTTGATCGCCAGGGGTACGGCGTCATCGGTCATGACGCGCCATCCGGTCGGGCCGGGTCGCGGGGCGGTACGCCCACGCGGGGTCCGTTGTCGTGACGCGGTACGGCCGCTCGGACGCCGCGGCCGGCCCCAGTCCAGCGGCAGCTCGACATCGTGGGGGCCGATGTGACGTACCGGCTCGTCCGGTGGCCTGGCACGGGTGAGCTCATCGTCGTACGGGGGTTCCAGCAGGGGAGCCGGACGGAGCCGCACCGGAGCTCGAGGTGTTGTGGCGATCGTGGCGGTCATCGGGAGCCCTTCTCCGACGTGACCCGTGGCGAACCCTCCGGAGAGGACATGTTCGCTACGGATGCCTCCATTTGCTTTCGTTTGCCTGCGCTAGTTTGTATCGCAGGCCCGCGATTTACGCCAGCAAGTGTCCGTTTACCTACGTTTGCTTGTGGATAACCGCACCGAGGGGTCTGAGTCGGGTCGTCGGTGGGGATCGCCGGTGGGCCCGCCGGAGCAGGTGCGACCGGCGGTCAGGTGTGGGAGGGCGGGACCGGAGAGGTGCTCCACCGCAGCCGACCAGGTCAGACTGGGTGCCGTACCGCCGTCAGAGGCCACGCCACCGAGCCGGGGCCGTGGCCAACGCAGGTCAGAGTGGGACGGTATCGCCGGGTAGGAGCGGGGCCGGGTGCCGCCGGGTCAGTGAGGTCCGTCGGCGTCCTCGCGTACCGCCAGCGGGTTCTCTTTGATCCACTCCGCGGTTTCGCTGTGTTTCTCCTCGATGTACGCCTCGAGGCGGGTGCGTTCGACCCGCCACTGCCCGCGGCCACCGATCTTGATTGCCGGAAGCTCGCCGCTGCGCACCATGTGATACACCTGCGACGCCGAGACGTTGAGGATCTCGGCGACATCGTGCAGCTGCAGGAAGCGGGCTTCCATGGGGGCTCGGTGCCTCACTCGGGTGTGGTACGGGATCGTGCAGTTGCCTAAGTTTGCCATCGATTGCCTTCCGAGCCACCCCATAGGTGATTCTGGCGGCAGCTCGTGCCCTTCCGGGACAGCGCTGGCGCTGATGAGGGCACCTGGGCCCGTCCGGAGGTGCCTGGCGGCGGAGGCGCGGGCCCGCGGCGGCGTGACCGCTCGCCGTGATGGGGTTTACTTACTACCCACGCGAGCCGATCGAGAGAGCGTGTCGTGACTTTGAGCCGGATCTATCTGCCCGCCACGCTTGCGCGTCTGGGCGCGCTTCACGCGGACGGCGAATACGGGGTGCCGCAGATCGACGTCCACGCCGTGACTCCAGCGCTACGGGAGTGGTACGCCGAAGGTGACGACGAAGAGTTGGAGTACGTGGCGTTCACCCGGGCCGCGCAGGATTCGCTGCGCCTGTTGCGGACCGACCAGGGAGCGCCCCGCAGACGGGTCGTGATCTCGGCGGACCTTCCGAGCGACGCGGTACGTGCCGGAGCCTTCGAACTCGGCTCCAGTCGGGTGCGCCTGACCGTACCGATCCCGTTGGTGGACATCGCCGCGATCCACGTCGACGCTGCCGAGGCGGAGCCGGACGTGGAGAATGCGGCCGCCCACGTGGACGAGGCCGAGGCGGGCGACCCCGATGCGCAGTTCGTGGTGGACGCGGCCGAAGACCACGAACTCGAGTGGTACGACGCCACCGAACTCGGCGACCTGGTCGCCAGGTGGACATAGGCGCTAGCTGCCGGTGGTGCGGCCGCCTCGCTTCCTAGCGGAGGCTGGCTTCGCCGAGGTCTTCCCGGCCGTACGGGTCCGTTTCCCGGCGGAGGCTTTCTTCCCGGCGGGTGTGTCGGCGGCTACCTTGTCAGCGGCCACCTCAGCGTTGGCCTTGCCAGCCCCTGCCTTGCCAGCTGCGGCCCTGCCAGCTGCGGCCTTGTCAGGGACAGGTTTGCCGGCGGCGGTTCTGCTGGCGCCGGTCGCGGCGGGAGCCGTCGGACGCCGTGTCGCGACCGGGGACGGCTTCATGCTGCCGCCTCTGGCACGTCCGAGCACGATCACGGCCGTGATCGCACCCCCGAAGAACACGAGCAGCCCGGCGTTGAGCCGGGCATCGCCGGTCAGTTGCAGCACCAGGGGGTCATCTCCGGTTCGCCCCCCGGCCGCCCCCACCATCAACGGCAGCACGATCCGGCTGATCACCTCGGCGACCAGTAGGAACGCACCCGCGGCGGCGCCGGCGACGACATGGTGCGACAGGCCCACCGGCCGCAGCCGGCGGAGCACCGCGTACGACATGATTCCGGCGGCGACGCCCGCGAGTACGCCCACGATCATGGCGAGCCGGCGTTCCGCGTCAGCCACCTCGGGGCCCGTGCCGCCACCGTCGAGGAGGCCGCGCAGGTCGGAGGTGAACAACGCCAGCACGAACTGGAGCACCGCGACGCTGAGCGCGCCGGCGAGCCCCGCGGCGAGGGTCGGCACGCGTACCCCCGCGATCACTCCGCCGATCAGGGCGGAGACCGCGACACTGATCGCGGCGGTGAGCACGGAACCGGGGTAGTCAGCGCCGGAGACCGCCAGGGCGCCTCCGGTCACCGCGGCCGCGACCAGCCCGGCCAGGGCGCCGATCCGGAGCCTGACCTGCCAGGACCGACCGGCCGCCCGGCGCCAGAGTACGGCTGCCATGCCGAAGCTGGCACCGACCAGCAACGCCGCCGAGATGATCGTGGGCAAGGCGAAGATCACCAGCGCGCTGACGGTCTCGGAGTCGACACCGGTCACTGTGGCGGCGGGCAGCAGAGTGCCCCGCATCGCCCAGAGCCGGCCGGCGAACCAGAGCATCGCCCCAGCCAGCAATAGCCAGGTAAGGGTGGTGCCGGGAAGTTCCGGCAGTGCAGGCTCGGTGCGCTTCGGGGTGGGTACGGCGCGCTTGGAAGTCTTGGCCACGGCAGACCAGGGTACGCGTCGAGCACGGCATGCCCGGCGTTGTGTCCGGCCCTGGCCTGCGTGCAAGACTGACCAGGGACCCCTCTTCCGGGGGCTCCTCACCGACCTCGCCAACGATGTCGAGTCTGGAAAGGTGGAACCGTTCCATGAATGCCGTCAGTGTTGTGCCCGAGCCGCGAAACGAGCCGGTACGTGACTACGCGCCGGGCAGCGCGGAGCGGGAGAGTTTGCAGCGCCGCCTCGGTGAGCTCGCCGCCGAACGGGTCGAGCTGACCATGACCATTGACGGTGTGGCGCGGATGGCGGGCGGCGACGAGATCAACGTGGTGCAGCCGCATCGGCACAGCGACGTGCTCGGTGTGACCCGGCAGGCCACCACCACAGATGTCAGCGATGCGGTGGCGGCGGCCAAGAGCGCCGCACCAGCGTGGCGGGCGATGCCGTACGCCGACCGCGCCGCGGTGTTCCTCCGGGCCGCCGAGCTGATCGCCGGCCCGTGGCGGGACACCTTGAACGGCGCCACGATGCTCGGCCAGTCGAAGACCGCTATCCAGGCAGAGATCGACGCCGCCTGTGAGCTGATCGACTTCCTTCGCTACAACGTGCACTTCGCCAACAAGCTGCTCGGCGAACAGCCGCTGAGCTCCACGGGTGTGTGGAACCAGTTCGACCACCGGCCGCTGGAAGGCTTCGTACTGGCGATCACGCCGTTCAACTTCACCGCGATCGCGGGCAACCTGCCGACCTCGCCCGCGCTGCTCGGCAACGTGGTGGTGTGGAAGCCGTCGCCCACCCAGCAACTCGCCGCCCATTACACGATGCAGATCCTTGAGGCGGCGGGGCTGCCGCCCGGGGTGATCAACATGGTGACGGGCGACGGCCAGGCGGTGAGCGAGGTGGCGCTCTCTGATCCGGACCTCGCCGGCGTGCACTTCACCGGCTCCACGAAGACGTTCCAGCACCTGTGGCGGACCGTGGGTGGCAACATCGACCGGTACAAGTCGTACCCGCGGCTGGTCGGGGAGACCGGCGGCAAGGACTTCGTGATCGCGCACCCCAGCGCTGACCCGGATGCCGTGTCCACCGCGTTGATCCGGGGTGCGTACGAGTATCAGGGACAGAAGTGCTCGGCCGCCTCCCGGGCGTACCTGCCGCGGTCGCTCTGGGACGCGGGTCTCAAGGACCGTCTGGTCGCGGGCATCGAGGAGATCAGCTACGGAGACGTCACCGACTTCTCGCACTTCGGCGGCGCGGTGATCGACAAGCGTTCCTACGGCCGGCTCGCCGAGGTGCTCAAGGCGGTGGCCGACGACCCCGAGTGCACCGTGGTGACCGGCGGCACGGCCGATGACTCGGAAGGCTGGTTCGTACAGCCGACCCTGGTGCAGGTCACCAACCCGGAGCACGAGTCGTTCTGGCGGGAGTACTTCGGGCCGTATCTTGCGGTGTATGTCTACGAGGACGACAAGTTCGGTGAGGTGGTCTCCCAGGCCGCCGACATCGCGCCGTACGGCCTGACCGGAGCGGTGTTTGCCCGGGACCGCCAGGTGGTCGCGCGCGCCAGCGAAGCGCTGCGGTTCTCCGCCGGCAACTTCTACATCAACGACAAGCCCACCGGCTCGGTGGTGGGTCACCAGCCGTTCGGTGGTGCCCGTGGCAGCGGCACCAACGACAAGGCCGGCAGCTGGCAGAACCTGGTGCGATGGATTTCGCCCCGCACCATCAAGGAGACGTTCGTGCCACCGACCGACTGGCGCTACCCGCACATGGGCTGACACGGCGAGTAGTACGCGGGCCGGGTCGTGTGACCCGGCCCGTGCTGTACGCGGTCACCGGTAGCGTCCGACGCGTGCCCGCGAGAGCACCACCCGATGGCTCGCGCTGTCTCAGTCGATCCGGCGGTCGTAGGTGAAGCGGCCGTTCTCGACGCCGTAGAACCACACGGGCGCCGTGGGTTCGATCTCGCCGTCGGAATCGAACTTGATCTTCTTCGTGATCCCGCGCTCGCTGTACCGCTTGATGAAGTGGAGCATGTCCTCGCGGGACCCTTTGTCCTCGGCGATCCCGTCGAGGAAGACGTTCGCGGCGTCGTACGCCTCAGCCGCGTAGTTGCCGGGGCGCCTCCCGTACGCCTGCTCGTACGCGATGCGGAAGTCCTCGTCCACCTGATCCGGCGGCGCGCAGGTGCAGCTGACCGCGAAGTGCTTGAGCCGGTCGGCGGTGTCCACGATGTCGTTGTCGTACGCGGTGTCAGGCGCCAGCACCCGTACGGACAGTTTCGCGGCGCGGAGTTTCTTCAGGAAGGCCTCGGCGTCGTCGCCGTATCCGCTGAAGTACACCGCGTGGATCACGCTCTTCTTGATGTATTTGATCATCTTGCCGTACTCCGGGTCGGCTCCGTCGTACGACATGGTCTTCAGAGCATTGCTACCGAGCCCTTCCTCGACACCCTCCGTGATCTCCTTGAAGTACGGGTTCTTGTCGGTCACCACGGCGACCCGTTCCGCACCGATCTGGTCGAGGTACGCCGCGGCCGCGGGGCCCTGCGAGGCGTCGGTCCCGATGACCCGGTGGAATGTGTCCCAACCGTTGCCTGTGAGGTCGGTCCCGGAGGCGGCAGGGCTGATGGTCGGCAGCCCGGCCTTGGCGAGCGTGGGTGCCGTGGTGGGCACCTCGCTCGAGTAGACCGGCCCGACGGCACCGATGATCGAGGTGTCCGCGGCCATCTTCTCCGCCACCTTGGTGGCCAGTTTCGGATCGTCCTTGGTGTCCAGTTCGACCAGTTCGACGTCGCAGTCGGGGTTCTTCTTGCGGAACGCGTTCAACGCCAGCTTGGCGCCGTTGCGGGCGCTGACCCCGAGCGGGCCGTACCGGCCACTGAGGGTGCCGAAGAACGCGAGCTTCTTGTCACACGCAGCGGTGTTCGCTGGGGAGTTGTTCATCGTGGGTTCCGGACCGTCACCGCTGAACGCCCACACCAGACCGACACCGAGAAGCAGCACCAGCACCACACCGCCGGCGACCAGCCCGCCGATGAGTGCGCCGTTGGGTCTGGCGGGGGCCGGCGGACCGTACGGCGTCGGTCCGTACGGTCCTGCCGGCGCCTGCCACCCCGGCGGACCGCCCGGGGGCTGCCCGGGGGGTCCGCTGACTGCCGCTGGTCCGGGCTGGCCACTGGTGGGGTGCGGCACGCCGGCTGATGGCATGGGCGGTCCACTCCCCGGCGTGGGGGTGCCACCTGGCCCGCTTCCGGGAGGTGGTTGCCAGCCTGGTTGCTGCGGCCCATCGTTCCAGCTCATGGCCGTGAGATTAGCCGGCGCCCGAAAGCCCTGACGCTCCGGGACGACAGGTGGCACTCCGTGTCCGAGGAGAAGTCAGGAGCGTCCAATCACGACATCGAGCAACCATCGGGTACGACACGGTGTCGGCGGTCGGTGGCGTCTGCGGAGCAGCGCGGCACGGAGCGGTTCGCACTCCCCGCAGCGCCTGCCGTCCGGCGTTGGGCTGTGCATTGCCAACAGGCTGCTGATGAGTCGTACCAGGCAGACCACGTCGGCCTGCAACACCGGGTCGGCGGATTCGGCGGCACGGGCATCGATCTCGGCAAGTCGTTGAAACGAAGGGGTGTGCTGCGCCATGAGGGCTTCCTTGTCTCGTTGGGTGTAGGGAGGGCGACGGCGCGCGGTGTGCGCGGGTCGGCGCGCGCCGTCGCCCGGCTCGAAGGGTCAGGTGGTACGTACGTGGCAGCTCTGTGTCGCGGGCCCGGTTTCGATCGGCACCCTGGTTTCGGTCAGGCGTGACGCGCTACCGCCCCGACTCCTGACAGGGGTCGTGCTTTGCTGTTCCGACAGGCCGTTACCTGGCTGGTCCACTCGAACGCGCTGGCGTCGCCGGGCTGTCAGCGGCGTTCCGTCCTGGTGACCCGGTGACACCTGGCGGGTTGCCGGCAGGACCGGCGCGCCGCCGTCGGAGGGACGCCGAGCACATTGGGCGCCCGCCGTGCCCAGACCTGCCTGCCAGTCGCGCGCCGGCGGACCGGACCCGAGACCTTCACCCGCGAACCCGACCGGACCACGGGCACTCAGCCGGACCCGCGACCCCGACCGGGCCCCGCGACCCCGACCGGGCCCGCGACCCCGACCGGATCTGGGCAGACCCGCGCCGGGCACAGTCAGTTGGTGGCTGCCTGTGCGGACTACTGGACAGCACCGGACCTACCGCCTACCCGCACCGGATCAGCCCGGACAGCTGTTCTGTTGCGGGACCGGGCGGCGAGGGGCGGGACGCGAGTTACCGGGACCGGCTCGTGGGACGTAGTGGTGTCGACCGGTCAGCACCACCACGGTGCCGTCAGCGACGGCCGCTTTAACGCGCGTCAAGCGTCCAGCGCCGTGCATGTACCGGAGGTCGTTGTGAGGCCGCGTGGACTGGCGTGGGGTACGCGGGCGGGTGGCTACGGACCGGGTCGGCCCACCCCGAAGCTGGGCAAGCCCGTAACGACGGCAGTGGTCCGTGGGGTGCGGACGTACGCCCCGGAACTCGTCCCGGACGAACGACGGCGCCGCGACCACGGCGTCGGTACGGTGGCAACCCCCGGGCCCAATGCCCGCTGGATGCCGGGCCGCCGTCGGATGGGCTGCTCGCTGATCTGTTCGATGTGAACGTGTTCGGTGTTCCGCTTTATCGTGCGATACCGCCCAGGTGGAGGCGGGATGTTGTCGGTGGAGTAGGGACTGTGGATCAAGACGTCACTCGGATGGCCGGGCATGCCGGAGCCTTTCTCGTACCGGAACCGCTACCTTGAGTGACCCGCGCCCCGCAATCATGAACGGTGTGGCGAAACTCGGACAAGGGCTAACGCGAAATTGATCGGCTCGGCATGTCGCCTGATCGCCGAATTATCGACATAGCGTGAGGGAGATGCCACGCCGTGCGCAGGTGGGTCACGCTGCGAATGCGCTTCTCACCTGCGGACGGTGACTGGAGGAGGCCCGGAGCATCGTCGCGGCCGAAGACCGGGCCGAAGACCAGTCGTAGCCGCGGCAGCGGCTACCGGGATGCGGGCCAGTGCTCTGCCGTTTAGGGCGGGGTGAGGGTCCGTGTGGGTGGGCCGCCAAGCGTGGGCGTGCCTTTAGGCCGGGCGGTTCTGCTGCTCGATGTGCTGACGTACGACACTTAGCGGTGCGCCGCCGACGGAGCCGGCGAAGTACGAACCCGACCAGAGCTTGTTGGCCCGGTAGTAGTGTCGCCTCGGAGAGATCGTCAATGGTCCGCGTCGCCTGGATCGCTATCGTCGGCGCCCGGGGCAGAGGTGGTACCTGGGTCCGAGGTGGAAATGCTGCCTGGGCCCGGGGCGGAGGTGGTTCCTGGGCCGGGAGCCGATGTGGCGCCGGGCCCTTGGCTTGGGTGGGAATCGTCGGGTTCTCCGGACGGCAGGTACACCCCGCCCGGGACCTCAGTCACGCTCCACGTGGCGATCGTGGCCTCGAGGGCCAGATCGTACGCGTTCGCCAGCTCGTCCTTGGCGAGTTGCAGCAGGTCCAACGTGTTCTGAACCTCGTCGGCACTGATGTGGGTGTTGCGCTTCGCCATCGACACCAGGTCGTCCACCGCCGCGGACTGGGCCTGAATCGCATTGATGATGCCGAAGCCGCTGCTGGCCACGGCCCGGAGCATCTCGACTGCCGTCTCCTGGGGATCCCGTTCCGCAGCCATGAGCACCGCCTAACGTCGGCTGTGCCCGCAGGGTAGCTGGCGCGTGCACGTACCCGCGGGTGACGCTTCGCCGGACCGGCACGGTGCGCCACCGGCAACCGACCGGGGATCCCGGCAGCAACCCGGGCCGTGATGCGCCGATCCACGCCGCGGCGTTCGCCGGGACTACATCGACTCCTTGAACAGGGTGATGAGCAGCCAGAACACCGGCAAGGTGAGGAAACAGATGGCGAACCCCAGCTTCGGCGTACGGTCCAGTTGCGGGGCCATCCGCTTCTTCGGTGGGATCACCCGGCCCTGGTCGTCCCGTTCCGCGGGCTTTGGTGGGATCCGGGGCACCCCGACGATGCCGATCACCAGGTAGCCGACGAAGAACGCGATCACCGGTAAGCCGCACAGCGACCACAGCGCCACCGTGGTGGCGTCGATCTGCCCGGACAGCAGCATCAGGATCACCTGCAGCACCAGCGCGACGCCGGCACAGGAGGCGTACACCACCGCGTTGCGAGGGGTCGTGGACCAGTGCGGCAACAGCTGCGGTTGTTGGGCGCGGTTGAGCGCGTACTCGCGTTCCGACTCGGAGGTGTCGGCGGCGGCCTGCGCCCGGGTCAACGCCTCCCGCGCGGTCAGTGCGCTGCTCGGCGCGGGGTTGATCTGCGGCATTCGGGTCCGCAGTTGGTGCGCCGCCTCGTGCAGCGCCGCCTGCTGTTCGGTGAGCCGATCGACCAGGCGGTCCAGACCGACCCGCCCGGATTCCGTTTCCTGCTTCAACTCGGCGGCCTGGGTGGCCTCGTCGCGGCGTGCCGTGTCCAGGCGGCGGGCCAGCGCGGTGTACTGCTGCCAGCTCATCGTCCAGCCCCTCCGTTGTGCCGACCCGGTCGTACGTACGGAACGATCAGTGACCGGTGATCGTTGTGCAGGTCGATCATGAGGGCCCGGTTCGACCGGGGCTGCCATTGCAGGGTGGGCTGCCCGATGTGGCTGCCGAGGGCCTGCGCCGGGACGTTCAGGGCGACCAGGCAGGCGACGTTCTCCCGCATCCGGGAACCGCCGATGTCGTCGGAGAACCGCTGCATGCCGCGCCACCAGCCGAGCAGGTGTACGCCGGACGCGGGGCCGTCCGCGAGCACCGTCTGCAGGTCTGCCCGGCCGGTCCGTTTCGGCTCCCCGGACGCCTGCGCGAGCACCCCTGCCGCCGCGTCGCCACCGAACACCACCAGGTAAATGTGGGCCGGCCCGTCGCCTGCGCCGAGGGCCAGTTTCGCCAGCTCGGTACGCAACCCGACGGCGTCCACCTCGTCCACCGGATGTCCGGCGTCGCGTACCAGCGTCGTGGTCTCGACCGCCACCGCGTCGGCGACCTCGACCAGGGACGCGACCACGAACCGCGCGGTGCCGGGGCTGTGCTGCCTGGCCAGCCCGGCGGTGGCGGCGTGCAGCACGTCGCCACCGACCGGGTCCGGTCCGAGTACGGCGAGGTGCCGTCCGGGCGTCGCGTCCAGACCGAACCGGGCGGTGGAGGACGCCACGTCGACGTGGCGCCCGACGAGCAGCCCGCGGTGGCGTACCCCCGGAGTCAACCGGGCGAAGGCGGGATCCTCTTCGACGTGTTGTTCTGCGAAGCCCTGGAACACCGCCGGAGGTGATGAACCGGGGGACCGGGAATGCCACATCCACTGCCGCGCCTCGGTGAGCACCCGCTCCTCGGCGTGTGCGTTGGGGAACCGTACGAGCCGGTTGTGGTCGGCCACCCCACCGGCGTCGTTGACCACCGCGGTCCCGACTCCGAGCCCGTCTGCGGCGGTGTTCTGGCTGGCCAGCACCTTGCCGCCGCCCGCCAGGGCGATCCGCATCGGAAACTGCCCGAAGATCGACTCGGTCTTGGTGTAGAGCGCTTCGATGCCGGAAGCGGTCTGGCTGGCGAGGATCATGTGGACGCCGTACGACCGGCCCTTCCGGGCAAGGTCCTCCAGCAGGGACACCGCCTCGGAGGCGAGCCTGTCGTTGCCGGCGAACAGCACGTGGAACTCGTCGATCACCACCAGGATCCGGGGCATCGCGACGTCGGCCTTGCGTTGCCGCAGGTCGCCGATCTTGGTGACTCCGGCCTTCTTCAGCATGGTGGCCCGGCGGGACATCTCGGCCACCAGCTCCCGGAGCACGGCCACGCCGTACTCGCGGTCGGACTCGATCCCGACGGCGCGGGCGTGTGGGATCCAGGTCGGGTCCAGCTCGGTGGGGCTGAACTCGGTGAACGAGACGCCTTCCTTGAAGTCCAGCAGGTACAGCGCCAGCTCGTCCGGGGAGTACCGGGCGGTGAGGCCGTACAGCACGTCGAGCAGCAGTACGGTCTTGCCGGACCCGGTACGCCCGCCAACCAGCCAGTGCGGGGTGGCGTCGTCGAAGGCCAGCTCCACCACGTCGCGCCCGGACCGTCCGATCGCGGTACGGATTCCGCTCACCGAGCTCTCCTGCCACGGTGTGGCGGGGATAAGGTCGGCGAACCGGAGGATGTTGGCGTCACGTTCGGCGGCGGCGAGCTGCCTGCACACGGTGGTGACGAGCTCAAGTGACGGAGCGGGGTCGAGCCGTACCGGGGCGTTCAGGCCGGTCTCCCCGTACGGTTCTCCCGCGGGGTTGCCGAGCTGGCCGACCCCGTCGGTGACGGTGAGCAGGGCCGTGTTCTCCAGCGGCGGTCGCCGGGATCCGCCGCCGCTCGGGTAGCCGCACAGGATCACGTGCACCCGGGATTCGGGGCCGGCGTGAGTGAGGGCGGCCAGCCTGGCCACCGCGGCGGCGGTCGCCTGCGGCGGCAGCGAGGCGACCAGCACCAGCAGGTACGAGTCGTCCTCGCCGGCGCGTACCTGCCGGACGTGGTGTTCGGCGGTGTGGAGCACCTGCGTGAACCCGTCCGCGTCGGTGGCCGGTGCCGGCATCACACCGGCGTCGATGAGGGCCTGGAACGGCGCGAACGTGGCGCCGACCGTACCCCCGTCGACGGGAAGTACCCGCAGCGTCCCCGAGGGCGCGGCGGCGACCAGGCGCAGCAGCGCGGAGCGCAGCAGACCGGACACCGCGGCGTCGCGCGCGTCGGCGTCGATGGCGAGGTGCCCGGCGCCGAGTATCGGCAGTAACGCCGGGAACTGTGAGTTGTCGGTCGGTGTGGCGTCTCCGATCCGGAGCGCGACCGGCGGTGCGCCGGCGTCCCGGCCGAGCGCGGGCGGCGGGACGGAGCCGTCGAGCGGCATCCCGAGCCAGCCGGGTGCCAGAATTCCGGCAGCCGCGCGCAGCTCCGCGGCGATTCCGTCCTGCTCCGCGGTGGACCGCGCAGCGTGACCTGCCCCGTCGCCGAGTCGTTGCAGCTCCTCGTCGGCCTTGCGAGCGTGCGCGACAGCGTCGCGGTGGGCTTTGAGCGCCCGGTCAAAGGCAGCATCGACCTGCCCCACAGCCACCTCCATGCGCCGCCGGTAACCCCTGCATCCTTCCTGGTACGTCTCATTGTCGGAAACCCGGCATGGGTTGGCCGGAAATCTCACAGTCCTGGCGTCGTGTCCATGATCCGACTGATCGACATCAGTCGGACGACTAGAACAGGTAGGTCGCTACGGGGACGGACACGTGCATGTCGTAAGTGTCTGGCGACCAAGGAACGGCGTGGGCTCGTCGGACAGCCGTGGGGGCTGGGGGATCCGGCGGGCCTACGTCTCT
The DNA here is from genome assembly GCA_050701795.1 of Micromonosporaceae bacterium. Lineage (GTDB taxonomy): Bacteria > Actinomycetota > Actinomycetes > Mycobacteriales > Micromonosporaceae > WHSM01. The sequence continues at coordinate 2,750 of JBOGDK010000069.1, read as the reverse complement.
TCCACTGCCAGGTAGGCCCGCCTCGTCTTCTGCCAGGTAGGAGGCCCCGACGCGGCCGGACAGACGAGTCACCAGGACACCCTGGGGTCTGCGGGCAAGCGGTAGGAGACGGATCCAGAGACGGATCCAACAGGTCCGCTGGCGCCCATATCGCGGTACCGTGACGGTCGTGACGAACGAAGCATGGAGCAACGGTCAGGATGCCCGGTTCGGCGAACAAGGTGGCGTCCTCACCTACGGCAGCTATCTCCGGCTCGGTGACCTGCTCTCCGCGCAGCAGCCGGGTTCCATGCCGCCGGCTCACGACGAGCTGCTGTTCATCACCATCCACCAGGTGTACGAGCTGTGGTTCAAGCTTGTCCTCTACGAACTCACCGACGCCCGGGACCGGCTACTGGCCGGCGAGGCATATCTGCCGCGACTGCGGCTGGACCGGTGCCGCACCATCGAGCAGGTCCTGGTACGCCAGGTCGACGTCATCGACAGCATGACCCCGCAGGACTTCCTGGCCTTCCGTAACAAGCTCGCCCCGGCGTCAGGGTTTCAGTCCGTCCAGTTCCGGGAGATCGAGTTCCTCTCCGGCCTGAAGGACCCGGACTACCTGCGCCGGTTCCGGGGGCTCAGCGACGACGAACAGGCCCGGCTGGAACGCCGGCTGGCGGAACCGAGCATCTGGGACGGCTTCCTCGCCGCGCTCCGGCACGCCGGGTTCGCCACGGACACCGCCGACGACCGGTTCTCGGCGTACGCCGCGATCGCGCGGGACCGCGCCAGGCACGGCCCGTTGTGGGACCTGGCCGAGGCGCTGGTGGACCACGACCAGGCGTGGTCACTGTGGCGGGCTCGGCATGTGCTGATGGCGGAGCGCCAGATCGGGACGAAACCCGGCACCGGCGGCAGCGCTGGAGGGGCGTACCTGCGGTCCCGGATCGAGGTGCGGTTCTACCCGGAACTGTGGGAGCTGCGAAGCCTGCTCTGAACCGCGGACCGGGCTGCTCCCGGGTTCGTGCCAGGTCTGCAGCTGACACCGACACCTCCAACGGAAGCCTCCTACCGTGAACCACGTTCACAACGGGAGGTGCGTGATGGAACAGGTGCTGGCCGGTCGGTACGCCTTGGAAACTGAGATCGACCGGGGGGCGATCGGCACCGTGTGGCGCGCCCGCGACCTGACCACCGGTGAGTTGGTGGCGGTCAAGGTGCTGCTGCCGGAGACCGCGCACGACGCAGACGTGGTGAAGAGCCTGCTGGACGAGGCCGAGATCCTGAACCAGCTCGACCACCCGAGCATCGTGCGTCCCCGGGACTTCGTCGCCAACGGGCTGCGTGCCCTGGTGATGGACCTGGTGGAAGGCATCGACGTACGCAAGCGGCTGCGTACCGGTGGGCCGCTCCGGCCGGCCGAAGTGGTCGAGATCGGAGCCCAGATCGCGGACGCCCTCGCGTCGGTGCACGCGGCGGGAATCCTGCACGGGGACGTCAAGCCCGGAAACATCATGGTCCCCGCGGATGGTGGCCACGCCAAGCTGGTCGACTTCGGGGTCGCGCGCAGGATCCAGCTGCCCGACACCGTCACCCACGCCACCCCCGAGTACGTAGCGCCGGAAGTGGTGGCTGGTGAGAAGCCGACAGCGGCCAGTGACGTGTACAGCCTCGGCATGGTGCTGTACGAGATGACCTGTGGTCGCAGCCCGTACCGGGGTGGTTCGGTACTCGAGGTGGTCGAACGGCACAGCGCCTGCGTGCCGGTGCAGCCCGCTGGGATGGCCGACGAGCTCTGGACCCAGGTGCTGCGCTGCGTCGAGATCGAACCGGGCAACCGTCCGGGCGCGGCGGAACTCGCCGCCGAACTGCGGCGGCTGGCTCCCACACTGATCGGCCGCTCCGCGGCGATGACGATCCCGGAGTACGCCACCACGTACCGTCCGCGGTTGGTCGATCCCGCGGACGCGGACGCGCCGGTGGTGCACCGCGGCGAGCCGCTGTGGCCCGAGGCGGGTCAGCCAGGCACGGCGGGTCCGGCTATCGCGGCGGGTCTGGCCAGCACGCCCGGCCCGGTGGGTCCGGCCAGCCCGGTGGGTCCGGCGGGCCCTGAGGCCGCCGGGCCGCCCCGGCAGGTCAGTGCGTCGCCGGTGAGCAATGTCGACCCGGTCAGTGCGTTCCCGGTGGCGAATCCGCCGGTCAGTGCCGGTCCGGGCGCAGGGGTTCCGGTGAGCCCGGCGACGGGCGACGGCGGGGCAGGGGAGCCGGACGGGGGTTCCGTGCTCTCGCTGTTCGGTACCCCGCCCGACCCGGCGACCCAGGTGATCGGAGCGGTACCCGTACCGCCGGAGAATCCATCGGGTGGACGCGGCCGGATGGCGGCCTTCCTGGGGGTGGCCGCGGCACTGGTGGTGCTGTTGGCGCTCGGTGCGGGGCTGCTGATCTGGTCCAGCACCGGCTCACCGGAGCCGGTCGCGAACAAGGATCCGGTGCCCGCGCCCACGAAGAGCTCGGGGGAGCCGGAGCCGTCGTCGTCGACGCCGTCACCGAGTACCACCCCGAGCGAGCCCCCGGCGTCACCAACCCGGCCACAGCCCGCACCGCCCACCGAGGACGGGGGCAACGATGGCGGCGACAACGGTGACGGCGGGTCCGACGACGGGCGGCCTGGTCTTGGAGACCCGATGCCGACCATGCCCGGTGGCTGACTGACCGGGACGTAGGGACCGATACGGGGGGATTGCACGAGGCGGGGGGTGTGGGGCGCG
>JBOGDK010000068.1:0-15531 GCA_050701795.1 Micromonosporaceae bacterium | reverse complement strand
CGGTCGTCGATCTCCATCGCTTCGGCGATGGTGGCGTCGACGTCCGCGACGCTCTCGCACCGCAGGCCGACGCACCCGAGCGCCTCGGCCAACTTCACGAAATCGGGGATCCGGTGTTTGTGGGTGCCCAGATCGGTATGGCTGTAGCGCTGGTCGTAGAACAGCGTCTGCCACTGTCGCACCATGCCCAGATTGCCGTTGTTGATCACGGCCACCTTGATCGGGATGCCCTCCAAAGCACAGGTCGCCAACTCCTGGTTGGTCATCTGGAAACAGCCGTCACCGTCGATGGCCCAGACCGTGGTGTCCGGCATCCCCACCTTGGCGCCCATCGCGGCCGGTACGGCGTACCCCATGGTGCCGAGGCCACCGGAGTTCAGCCAGGTACGCGGCTTCTCGTACGAGATGAACTGGCTGGCCCACATCTGGTGCTGACCCACCCCGGCTACGTAGATCGCGTCAGGCCCGGCGATCTCCCCGAGCCGTTTGATCACGTGCTGAGGCGCCAGCGAGCCGTCATCCGGGTCGTCGTAGCCCAGCGGGTACCGCCCCCGGATGTCGTCGAGCTGCTGCCACCAGCCACCCAGGTCGGCCTTGTGCTGCGCCGTGTGCTCTGCCTCGACGGCGGCGGTCAGCTCCAGGATCACCTGCTTCGCGTCACCCACGATCGGTACGTCGGCGTGCCGGTTCTTTCCAATCTCCGCGGGATCGATGTCGGCGTGGATCACCGCGGCGTCCGGCGCGAACGAGTCCAGCCGCCCGGTCACCCGGTCGTCGAACCTGGTCCCGAGTGCGATCAGCAGGTCGGAGCGCTGCAACGCGTACACCGCGCCGACGCTGCCGTGCATCCCGGGCATCCCCAGGTGCTGCTGGTGGCTGTCCGGGAACGCCCCCCGTGCCATCAGCGTGGTGACCACCGGGATCCCGGTCAGCTCCGCGAGCCGGCGCAACTGCGCGGTGGCCTCCGCCTTCAGGACGCCGCCGCCGACGTAGAGCACCGGACGCCGGGCGGAGGTCATCAGCTTCGCGGCCTGGTGGATCTGCTTGCCGTGCGGGTTCGCGTTGGGTCGGTACCCGGGCAGATCCAGGGTCGGTGGCCAGCTGAAGGTGGTCTGCGCCTGCAGCACGTCCTTCGGGATGTCCACCAGCACCGGCCCGGGTCGTCCGGTGCCCGCGATGTGGAACGCCTCCGCGAGGATCCGGGGGATGTCCTCGGGGTGCTGCACCAGGTAGTTGTGCTTGGTGATCGGCATCGTGATGCCGTGGATGTCGGCTTCCTGGAAGGCGTCCGTACCGATCATCGGGCCCGCGACCTGGCCGGTGATCGCCACGATCGGCACCGAGTCCATGTACGCGTCCGCGATCGCGGTCACCAGGTTGGTCGCCCCGGGGCCCGAGGTCGCCATGCACACGCCGACCTTGCCGGTGGCCTGGGCGTACCCCTCGGCGGCGTGGCCTGCCCCCTGCTCGTGCCGTACCAGAATGTGGCGCACCCGGTGGGAGTCGAAGAGCGGGTCGTACGCCGGAAGGATGGCGCCTCCGGGGATGCCGAAGACGACCTCCGAGCCGAGCGCCTCCAGGGAGTGGATCAGCGACTGGGCGCCGGTGGCCGGTACGGCCTTCGGCCCGGGGCTCGGCGTCGGGCGTCGTTGCGACGCCGGTGGTCGCGGCGTGGCCTTGGCTGGCTCTGTGTGCTTCATCTCGGGTCCGTTCGGTGGTGCTGGCAGGTTCGGTGGGCGGATGTCAGCTGGTGGAACATGATCAACTTTGGACATAAAAAACGCCCGCGTGCTAGAAGCACGGGGCGGCGCACCGTCTGGAGATGGCGACGGTGCGCTAGGTAAGTACTACGAGCTGCCAGATGGATCGCACGCAGCCAGACTGACGTATCCCACGCCCTGAGTCAACCTGTCCCACATCCTGGAGCGTGTCGGCTGTCTCACGGCCGCAGATTCGCCGAATCCGTACCGCCCGCGTGAGCGTCGAGGTACGCCTCGGCGTACTCCGCCGGAACCGGCCGGCTGAACAGCGGCCCCATCGCGTACCGGCAGCCCTGCCCTCGCAGCAGCTCCGCCTGCCAGGTCTCGGCCACGCCGCCGGCCACCACCTCCAGGGACAGCCGGTGCGCCAGATCCACCACCGTGGCGACCACCGGTTCGCTCTCCCGCAGCGCGGCGATCAGCGACTTGTCGATGGTGAGCCGGTCGATCGGCAGTCTCCGCAGCTCCAGCAGCGAGCTGCGCCCCGCACCGAAACCCGCCAGACCGGTACGTACCCCCACCTCCCGCAACGCGGCCAGCGGCGCGGCCGGAGCACCCGTGGCTGGCAGGTCGTCCTCCATGACCTCCAACACCAGACGATCCGGCGGTACGTCGTAGGCCCTCAGCAGGTCGCCGACCCGGGCGGCGAACCCGGGGGTACGCAGCTGCGCCGCCGAGATCCGTACCGACAGCGACAGGTCGCGCCCCTCGGCGATCCACTGGCCGAACTGGCGGATCGCACCACGCAGCGCCCCGTCCCTGATCTCGCTCGTCAGCCCGGTGTCCTGCGCCGCGGCCACCAGCTCCGCCGTCGACACCTCGCCGAGGGTGGCGTGCCGCCACTGGGTACGGGCCTGCAGCTCCACCGCGACGCCGTCCGGCAACGTCACCACCGGTACGTACCGCAGGTCCAACTCGTCTCGCCGCACCGCACCGAGCAGCTCGTGGGCGAACGTACGGCGCCGCAACGTACGCAGTTCCAGCAGATCGTCGTACCACTCGATCCGGTTCCCACCCAGCTCCTGCGCGTTGCTGACCGCCAGTTCGGCGGCCCGGATCACCTCGTCCACCGCCGAGGCGGCGTTGCACTCCGCCACGCCGATACTCGCCGTCAGGTGCATCGCCCCCGGCCCCGACGCCGAGACCCGGTACGGCAGCGCCACCTCGGTACCCAGCCGCTCTGCCAGCCGCGCCGCCTGCTCCCGGGACGCCACCGTGAACACCGCGAACGCGTCGCCGGCCAGCCGTACCGCCAGGTCCCCGGGCTCGACCGAGGTCCGCAGTCGCCTTGCCACCTCCATCAGGACCGCGTCACCGACGTCGTGGCCCATCACATCGTCAAGCTCCCCGAAGTTGTCCAGGTCGATGACGAGCAGGGTGCCGAACCGGTGGCCGACCTCGGCGCGGCCGCGTACGGCTTCCAGCCGGTGCCGTAGCCGCATCCGGTTGGGGATCGCCGTCAACGGGTCTGTGCTCAGGAACTTGGTCTCCTGGTGAACCAGCCGGTTGGTGTAGCGGCAGACGTCCAGTGAGGCGAACATCCCCCGGATCCCTACCGCGCTCGCCGCGGAGACCGCCAGCACCGCCGTGTAGACGCCCCAGTCACCGAACACGGACAGGTGGTACACCGCACCCAGCACGCCGAGCCCCGCCGAGCCGGCGAGCAGCGGGGTGGTGGTGGTCGCCAGCCGGAACAGCGACATCGGCTCCCGGCGCCGGATCGGTGAGACCCCCTCCGCCGAGCGCCGGGCCCCCGCCCAGATCAACACCGGACCCAGAGCCCATATCGCGAGTACCGCGAGCACCGTCCCCCATCCGGCCCCGACCAGCAGCGACAGAGCCGCGGCGGCCTGACTCAGCAGGCACACCGCGACCCCGGCGCAGCAGAACTGGGCCGAGGTACGGTGCTGCACCGCCCGGGCACCGATCAGCCCCGTGACGGCCAGCGCCGCGGACAGCGCCATCACCAGCACCAGCGCGGCGGTGGCGTCCCGGCTCACCGGCAGGGCCTGGCTGTCGGTCAGCGGCACCACCACCAGCGTCCACCCGGCGAAGAACAGGCTGAGTCCGATCGCCACGCCATCGAGCATCCGGCGCATCCGGGAGGTGAGTGTCGGTGCGGTGCCGGGAAGCAGCAGCAGCCCGAGCAGGAACAGGACGGACGAGGCCGCCACCCCGATGCCCACCAGCCCCGGGCCCCGCACCGGGTCTGTCATCGCGCTGACCAGGCTGACCCCACCGGCCAGCACGCCCATGCCGAGGAAACCGACGCCACGACACGGCGCGTACGAGCCGGCCGCGATGTGGATCGCCAACGCACGCGACACCAGCAGAGCGGTGTAGAGCGCTCCGGTGATACCGGCGGCCACCCCGACCGCGACCGGGCCGGACAACCAGCCGAACACCAGACCCGCGCCCGCCGCCACGAACCCCAACGTCACCAGGCCGGCCGCTACCCGCTCCAGCACCCCGAGTGCACGTAGCACCAGGTGAGGTGAGGAGTAGCCGGGCGACGGGGAAGGGTCGACGGTAAACCCCCAAGAGTGCAGGTATTCGGTTGTCCGGACATCCCGAAGGATGGTACGAGGTCGCGCAGCAATACGCCCATCGCGCTAGCGGGTGCCACACTGGTGAGCATGCCGACCCTGCGATCGCGAACCTCGACGCACGGCCGCAACATGGCCGGAGCCAGAGCGTTGTGGCGTGCCACTGGTATGGAAGATAACGACTTCGGTAAGCCAATCGTTGCGGTCGCGAACAGTTTCACACAATTCGTACCCGGTCACGTACATCTCAAGGACATGGGGGCCCTGGTCGCCGGCGCGGTCGCTGAGGCCGGTGGGGTGGCCAAGGAGTTCAACACCATCGCGGTGGACGACGGGATCGCGATGGGGCACGGCGGCATGCTCTATTCGCTGCCCAGCCGCGAGCTGATCGCCGACGCTGTCGAGTACATGGTCAACGCGCACTGCGCGGACGCCCTGGTGTGCATCTCCAACTGCGACAAGATCACTCCGGGCATGCTGATGGCGGCGCTGCGGCTCAACGTACCGGCGGTGTTCGTCTCGGGCGGGCCGATGGAGGCCGGCAAGACCGTCACGATCAACGGAGTGGTACGCAGCAAGATCGACCTGATCGACGCGATGGTGGCCTCCGCCAACGACGCGGTCACCGAGGAGTCGCTCGGCGAGATCGAGCGCTCGGCGTGCCCCACCTGTGGTTCCTGTTCCGGGATGTTCACCGCCAACTCGATGAACTGCCTGACCGAGGCGATCGGGCTGGCGCTGCCGGGCAACGGCTCGACACTTGCCACCCACACCGCGCGCCGGGAGCTGTTCCTCGGCGCTGGCCGTACCGTGGTCGAGCTGGCGCGGCGCTACTACGACAAGGACGACGAGTCAGTGCTGCCGCGGTCGATCGCGAATCGGCACGCGTTCGACAACGCCATGGCGCTCGACGTGGCGATGGGCGGGTCCACCAACACGGTGTTGCACCTGCTCGCCGCCGCCCGGGAGGCGGGGCTGGACTTCTCCGTCGCCGACATCGACGCGGTGTCCCGGCGGGTGCCCTGCCTGTCGAAGGTGGCACCGAACTCCCCCGACTACCACATGGAGGACGTCCACCGGGCCGGCGGGATTCCCGCGATCCTCGGGGAGTTGCACCGTGCCGGGTTGCTGCACACCGACGTTGGCTCGGTGCACTCCGACTCGATCGACCGGTGGCTGGACGCCTGGGACATCCGTGCCGAGGCACCGGCGCCGGAGGCGATCGAGCTGTTCCACGCGGCGCCGGGCGGGGTGCGTACCACCGAGGCGTTCTCCACCTCCAACCGCTGGGAGTCACTGGACACCGACGCGGCCGGCGGCTGCATCCGGGACGTGGAGCACGCGTACAGCGCCGACGGCGGGTTGGCGATCCTGCACGGCAACCTGGCCCCGGACGGCTGTGTGGTGAAGACCGCCGGCGTCCCGGAGTCCGTGCTGACCTTCCGCGGCCCCGCTGTCGTCTTCGAGTCCCAGGACGACGCGGTCTCCGGGATCCTCAACAACGCGGTGAAGGCCGGCGACGTCGTGGTGATCCACTACGAAGGCCCCAAGGGCGGCCCCGGGATGCAGGAAATGCTCTACCCGACGTCGTTCCTGAAAGGCCGGGGTCTGGGCCAGGCGTGTGCGCTGGTCACCGACGGCCGGTTCTCCGGTGGTACGAGCGGACTGTCGATCGGCCACGTCTCCCCCGAGGCCGCCGCCGGTGGCCTGATCGGGCTGGTACGCGACGGAGACGAGATCGCCATCGACATCCCGTCCCGGTCGATCCAGCTCGAAGTCCCCGACGCGGAGCTTGACGCCCGCCGGGCAGCCGAGCAGGCGCGGGAGAAGCCGTACACGCCGGTGGCGCGGGAACGGCAGGTGTCCGCGGCGCTGCGTGCCTACGCGTCGATGACCACCTCGGCGAGCGACGGCGCGTACCGTCTGGTGCCCGACTAGGGGCTGTCTGACTGCTCGGCCGCGGCGAGGCGCTGCACGTCTTCGACCGCCCGCATGATCAGCTTGCGGGCCTCTTCACCGGTCACCGCGTCTGCCCACAACCGGTCCATCACCTGGTGGTACGTGGCCGCCTCGGCTCCGGTGTGCACCGTCTCCCCCACGTACGTCTCCACGTACGCCACGTCGTCGAACAGGTCGAAGGTGTTTCCCGGGCACAGCGAGAGCCGCCTGCCGAGCGGCAGGACACCGAATCGCACGTTCGGCAGCCCGCTGACGACGGCGAGCAACCGGTCGAGTTGGCCGAGCATCGCCGCGGGTGGGCAGATCAGCCAGCGCAGCACCGGCTCGGCCAGGATGAACTCGAACCGCTTGGAAGTGTCGTAGAGGTGCTGCTGGCGCTGCATCCGGGTGGCGACAGCGGCGTCCAGGTCGTCGGCCGGGGCACCGTGCAACATCACGCCTTCGCTGAGCGGGTAGCGGGCGTACTCGGCGGTTTGCAGCAAGCCCGGCACCACATCCGCGGTGAAGCAACGGTACGTCGACAGATCACGAACGAGGTCGTTGTAGCCGGCCTGCACGATTGGCATGCCCTGGCGGAGCCGGCGTCGCCAGTCCTGGTGACGGGCCGAGACCTGTTCGAGCTGATCGATCAGGCCCTCGGCGTCCTCCACGGCGCCGCAGGCGGCCAGCCATCGCCTGATATCGGCCACGCTCGGAACCTGCCGACCGTTCTCGATCTTCGAGATCTTGGACTGTGGCCAACCCTGCTCGTCGGCCAGCTGGTAGCCGGTGAGGCCAGCACGGAGCCGGATGGCTCGCAGTCGTTCCGCGAGGCCACCCGGCTCGGTGAGCCACTCCCCGAGGGGGTTATCCGGCTTGCTCACGTACCTCCTCGACAGTGCCCAGCGTCCCGATCCGCTGCGCGTGGTAGAGCGCCGTGTCGCGCCACACGTTAGCCCGCACCACCGCGTCCGGGTCGCTCACCAGCTCGGTGCGGCCGCGATTGCCGTCGCTGTCGAAGTGCATCTGGACCAGCTTGTGGCTGTCGAACAGCCACCAGTCGACATTCCCCGCGGCCGGCAGCAGCCCGACGTCGTGGGCCTGCTGCCGGGTGATGTACCAGATCCGCTCGCCGGCTTCGGCGTTCCAGCGACCCCATGCGCGCTCCCACCGCTGGTAATCGGTGGGCGGGTCCTCCTGAACCCGAACTCGTTCCATCCGACCGCCTCGCTTGGTCAGGTCCCGTACGAGTGAAAACCACTCGTCGCCGCCGTCGACATCCTCGGGCATCGCCGGCTCGCCTGCGAGGAATCGCTGGAACGACTCCTGCTCATCGGCAACCCGGTACTCGGGCTGCAGTTCCAGCCTGAACGCCGTGTACTCGATCTCAGTGAAGAACTGCCACCACTCGTCGTCGTTCAACGGTCGACCCATGCTCACCCCAACTCCCGCAACCGGTCCAGCACGTTCGCCGGCACGAACACCGCATCCTCGTCGGCGCCAACCTGACGCAGTTGGGCGCGGGTGTCGGCGTCGAGTGCCTTGCCCTGCACCACATAGCCGCCGCCCGCGCGGTAGAGCGCTGGACAACCGTTCTTTCCGGACCCGGTGTCCTTCCAGAGCCATTCGAGTTTCATCGCCGCTCCTCTCGTCCACGCCCCCATGGCGTTCGCCGGAATCCTCCCAGGACTGCGCACGATTTTGCAAGATGCGGATTAATTCTTGACTCGTGCCGGCCAGCTGCCCACACTTGGCGCCAGGGAGTCAGGCGCTGACAACGCGCCGTACAGCCGGGAGGCACCGTGGACCGCGAATCATCCGCTCACAGGCTCGACGCACCGCGGCTGCTGTACGACTGGGGGCACCGGGCGCAGTCGGTCGCCGTGACGATGTGGAAGCACGAGATGGTGGCCAGCCTCGGGGTCTGCAAAAGCTGCGGACGGCTACCAGCGCAGGACCTGCCGATGTTCGGCCCACGATGCGAGATCGCCGTCCAGGAATGGGACGTCGCCCAGGCAGCGATAAAGCACCTTGTCACCGGTACACGGAACACGGAACACGGGGCGAGTGACCGGCCGCGCGGTCGTACCGCCGTCATGAGGTACGCAGCCGTGCTCACCCGGATCCGTCCGGGATCGCACCGCGACGAACTCACCAGGCCCGAGTCGGTGATCTGCCGGTGCGAGTTCGACGACCGTCAGACCGCCACCCGCACTGCGGCGGCGTGGACAGACACCCGCCCGGTCGAACGTGGGCGGGAGCGCGTGAAGATCCTCCCCGTCGCACCGGGTCAGGCGCCTGTCACGGGACCCGGTCAGCCTGCAGCGACCAGGGCCGATCAGCCCCCGGCGACGGACGGAAGCACGTGGACCTCGCCACCGTCGGTGAGAGGGGCCGCGACACCCCCGACGTGACGGGACTCCTCGCCGTCGACGTACACGTTGACGTACCGGCGGATCTGGCCCTGTTCGTCCCGGATCCGGCGAGCCAGCCTCGGATGGGTCTCGGCCACCGCATCAAGCAGGTCACCGAGCTTCCCTGCGGCGTCGACCGTCACGTCCAGACTGCCGGCGCCACCAGCGTCACCTCGCAGTACCGACGGCACCAGCACCGTCACCCGCATCACTTCTCACCCCACCACGGCAGCCCGCACGGACAGCACGTCCGGCAGGTGCGAGGCGACCTGGTGCCAGGACTCGCCCTCGTCGGGGCTGGCATACACCTCACCGGACCGGGACCCGAAGTAGACGCCCGCCGGGTCGGCGTCGTCGCAGCACATCGCGTCCCGCAGCACCGCACTCAGGAACGGCTCGGTGGGTAGACCCTTGTCCAGCCCGGTCCAGGTCTTGCCGGCGTCCTCACTGCGATACACCCGAGCCTGGTCGTCCGGCGGGAACCGGCGCCCGTCCGAGTGGATCGGGAAGTTGTAGATCACGCCGGGGCGGCGCGGGTGCGCCACCATGGCGAAGCCGAAGTCGGTCGGCAACCCGTCGGCGATCGACTCCCAGGTGACGCCGTCGTCGCCGGAACGGTAGACGCCGTGGTGGTTCTGCAGGAACAACTGCTCCGGCGTGCCCGGATCCCGTGCCACCTTGTGTACGCACTGCCCGAACTCGGGGTACTGGTTGTCGGGCAGGAAGTACGCCTTGACACCGGTGTTGCTGGCCTGCCACGTAGCACCGCCGTCCTCGGTGCGATACACCCCACCGGTGGACATCGCGACCACGATCCGCTGTGGATCCGTGGGATGCGGCAGCACGGTGTGGATCGCCTGGCCGCCGAACCCGGCACCCCACTCCGGACGATGCGGGTGGTCCCAGAGCCCTCGCACCATCTCGAAGGAGCCGCCGCCGTCGGTGGAACGGAACAGGGCGGAAGGCTCCGTACCGGCGTAGATCTCATCCGGCGCGTCGGCCCGGCCAGGGACGAGTTGCCACACCCGCTTCAACGACTCGCCGGTGTCCTCTTCAAACGCGACCGGCGCCTGCTCCGGCTCCTGCCAGGACTCTCCCAGGTCGTCACTGACCGACACGCTCGGGCCCCAGTGCGAGCTTGACGCCCCTACCAGCAGCCGGGGACGGGAGCCCCTGGTGTCGATGCCCACCGCGTACACCTCGTTCATCGGCAGGTGCGGACCCGTCACCTGCCACGTGACCCGGTCGGCGGACCGCGCCAGGAACAACCCCTTACGGGTCCCGATCGCGAGCAACGTCTGCATGGTGACCTCCACTTTCCCCAGCAATTCCCACAGCGGCCACAGTATGGCCCGGCGCTACGACAGGAAATCGTCGTACGCGCGAAAACCGGCCGCGGCGACGCCCCGGTACCGGCCGGACAGCGGGCCAATGGCACGATCGACTCCGTGCCCGAAGCCCGACCGGTCAGATTCCGCCACAACGTCGCAGTCGGGTTGGCCGGCATCGTCGGGATCGTGGCCGCGATCCCGCTCGCCGGGAGCCGGTGGTATCTCGCGCCACTGCTGCTGATTCCGCTGCTGATGACGGTGTGGGGCTGGCGTTCCGGCGTCGACGTGGACGCCGACGGGGTGACCGTACGCGCCATGGCCGGCAGCCGGCGGTTCGCCTGGCGGGAGATCACCGGCTTCACCACTCAGCGGCGCCGGGTGTACGTACTCCTCGGCGACCGCGCGGTGGCACTGCCCGCGGTGACCCCGGACGACGTACCGGCGCTGATCGAGGCCGGTGGCCAGGACCTCGACATCCCGCCGCCCGACACGGCTCCTTCAGACACTGCTCCGTCCGGCACCGAACCCGCCGACACCAGCTCGCAGGGCAGCGACGAAGCGGACCGTGACGAACCAGATCGTGACGGGCCGAACCGGGAGGAGCCGGACGGCGAGCGGGCTCAGTAACCGTCCATCACCACGTTCTGCAGCGGCTCGCCGTTGTGGAACCGCCGCAACTGCACCCCCGCCAGCCGGTACGCCCGAGGCAGCATCCCCGCGACGGAGCCGCCCACATGCGGGGTCAGCAGCACGTTCGGCATCTCCCACAGCGGGTGCCCAACCGGCAGCGGCTCCGGGTCGGTGACGTCGAGCGCGGCACCGATCCGTCCGGTATGAAGCGTCGCGGTCAGCGCCACGGTGTCCACCACCGGGCCTCGGGCCGCGTTCACCAGCAGCGCCCCGTCCCGGATCCGATCCAGGAACCCCTCGTCGACCATCCCCCTGGTGTCCTCGGTCAGCGGCACCAGCAACACCACGACGTCCGCGTCCGGCAGCAGAGTGGGCAGTTCCGCGATGCCGTACACACCGGGCCGGGGTCGGCGCGCCACCCGGGTCACAGACACCTCGAACGGCGCCAGCCGGTCCGCCACCGCGTCGCCGATGTCCCCCGCCCCCACGATCAGCACCCGCTTGCCCGCCAACTCGTCGGTACGGGCGTAGTCCCAGACCCCCGCCGCCTGGGCGCGTACGAACCGGGGGAAGGACCGTACGTACGCCAGCACCGCGGTCATCACCCACTCCGCGGTGGACGAGGTGTGAATCCCACGCCCGTCGCACAGCACCACCCCTTCCGGCACCTTGTCGAGCCACACCTCAGCACCGGCGGTGAGCAGTTGGATCAGCCGGAGGCTCGACATGTCCGCCATCGCCCCGGCGACTTCCGCGCTGGCCAGAAACGGCGGCACCCACACCTCAACCGTGGCCGGATCCGACGGCGGCGGGCCGTCCCCGGCGAACACCTCGATATCGACGTCGGCGGGCAGCGGCGGGTCGATCAGATCGAGGCCCTCGGGGTGCGGGATCCATACCTTCACGGTCACCGACCCTACTGCCGTGTGCGGAGTCAGCCACCGCCGTATGCGGAGCCAGGCACGGCCGTGGGCAGAGCCAGCCACCGCCGTGTGCGGAGCCGGCCACGGTCAGCTCGGATGGACACCACGGCGGGTGAACGCGGCTGGAGGCGCCGGACACCGGGCCGCCGCAGAGGCCCGGTGGGGACGGCCCAGATGGCTCGACTGCCCGGCGTACGCGGAGGTGATGGGACAGGATGGGACACATGACGTTCCCGCAGTCAGCGCCGCCACCGCCCGTGGATCCGGCCGCTCTGCGCCCCGGTCGTGTCTGGTACTGGGTCGCGGGGGTCGTGGTGGTGCTGGGGGTGTGTATCGGCTCGGGCGTGGCCCTGCTGGGATTCAACTCGATCGCCGGTGCGCTGCCCGAGATGAAACAGGAGTTCGACGCCGGTACACCCACCACGGTGGAGCTCAGTTCGGACCGGGACTGGGCGATCTACGTCGACCACCCGAGTCGGACCGGAGAGGGTACGGCGCCGAAACCTGACGTCGACTGTGCCGCCGAAGGCAGCGGCGTCACGGTCTCTCGCAGCGACGTCAACTTCGAGTTCGACGACCAGAACCGGCACTGGCAGTTGGTGTACGACGTCTCGGTCGACCGGGACGGCAGCTACCAGTTCACCTGCGAGTCCAACGACCCGGAGCTGTCCGGGTCCACGTTCGCCGTCGGCTCCGGCATCGACGTGGGCGGGTTGGCGGGCACTGTCTTCGGATCCCTCGGGGCGCTGCTCGGGATCCCATGCCTGGCACTGCTGGTCGGCGGTGTCATCGCTCTGGTGACGGCGGTGCGACGCAACTCCCACAAGAGGCGCCTGCAGGAGACCGGCGGCGTACCGCCGGGATACCCGACCGGGGAACCGGGTCAGGCCGGCCCACCACCACCCGGCCCACCTCAGGCCCCACCTCCGTCCGGGCCACCTCCGTCCGGGCCACCACCGCCCGGCCCACCGCCACCCAGCCCACCTCAGGCCCCACCGCCACAGGCCCCACCACCGCCACAGGGCCCACCACCACCCGGCCCGCCTCAGGCTCCACCGCCGGAGCCTCCGCCGCCATCAGGACCTCCGCCGGGCCGGCCCCCGGAGCCTCCGCCGCCGTAGCGGACTGGCGCCGGACGCGAGCTCTGGGCGGGGGTGGTCCGCTGACCGGCGACGGACACCGAGCCGGCCGGCGGGCGTACCCGCTTTAAGCTGGGCTGGTGGCGTACCCCCGAAAAGCTCTGCTGCCGGTCCTGGTGACCGTGCTCGGCCTGCTGCTGTCTGCCTGCTCGTTCGGACCCCCGGACGAGGAGGAGGCCGGAGCACCTCCGAAGTTCGCGACCCCCTCGGCGAAGCCCAGCGGTGAAGCGGACACCGAGGTGGCGGCGGAGCCGATCGTGGAGGGCCTGCAGGTGCCGTGGGGGGTGGCGTTCCTGCCGGACGGCACCGCGCTGGTCACCGAGCGGGAGAGCCGGAACATCGTCGCGATCTCGAAGGATCTGAAAAAGAAGAAGATCCAGACCATTGAGCAGGCGTACGCCGATGGCGAAGGCGGCCTGATGGGGGTGGCGGTCTCCCCTGACTACGAGACCGACGAGACGATCTTCATCTACTACACCACCGAGCAGGACAACCGGATCGCCACGCTGAAGCTGGGCGAGCGGCCGAAGCCGATCGTCACCGGAATCCCGGTCTCCGGGATCCACAACGGCGGCCGGCTCGGGTTCGGCCCGGACGGATACCTGTACGCCACCACCGGCGACGCGTCCGACAGCGGCGTGGCACAGGACAAGAAGAGCCTCGGCGGCAAGATCCTCCGGATGACCAGGGACGGCAAGCCCGCTCCCGGCAACCCGTTCAAGAACCTGGTCTGGTCGTACGGGCACCGCAACAGCCAGGGCATCGCCTGGGACTCTGCGAAGCGGCTGTACGCCATCGAGTTCGGCCAGAACGACTGGGACGAACTCAACCTCATCACGAAGGGCGAGAACTACGGCTGGCCTGAGGTCGAAGGCAAGGGCGACAAGCCGAAGTACGTCGATCCGCTCGTCACCTGGACCCCCGACGAGGCCTCCTGCAGCGGTGCCGCGATCCTCGGCGACATCCTGCTCACGGCGTGCCTGCGCGGGAAAAGGTTGTTCCTGATGCAGCTCAACGGGAAAGGCGGGCTGATCGGGGCGCCTCAGGAGGTCCTCACGGACAAGTTCGGGCGGCTCCGTACCGTCGTGGTGGCCCCGGACAAGACGGTGTGGATCACGACGTCCAACCTGGACGGTCGGGGCAACCCCAACCCGGGGGACGACAAGATCCTGCGGCTGGTGTTCTCCGGCGACGGTGGCCACAGCAAGACCTGACACATCCGTGTCGCAACGAGCGCGAGTCACCCGGGAAGAGGAGATGATGGGCCGATGCCCGTCACCGTGTCGATGCAACCTCTACGCCAGCTCGGTGAGTCTGCCTGGCGCTGGTCGCGGCACCGCGCGCTCCCTGCCCTCGACCGGCTTCGACAGCACCCGGCGGTACGCGGCGCGGGGCGCACCGTACTGATCATCGCGGTGGCGCTGGTCGGTGCTGTATGCGGGATGTTCGCCGGCGGCAGCGTGCAGCACGACGTGGGCCCGTTCCGGGCGGACTTCGTACTGACACCGTCGCTGACGGGCCAGACGGAGGTGGAGATTCCGCCTCTCGGTTCGCTGATCGTGGACAGCCACGACGCGCCCGCCACGCTGACCGTACGGCTCGGCGAGCTGGACCCGCGGCGTACCCAGGAGCTGATCAGCGACCCGACCGCGGTGGACCGGATGGGCCGTACCGCGATGGTCGACATCGAGGCCGGGATGACGCAGCTCGCCATCACGGCCACCGGCTCCGCCCTGCTCGGGGCGCTGCTGTTGAGCCTGCTGGTGTTCCGCCGGGACGTACGGCGGGCCGCCACCGTAGGTGCGGTGACCATCGGGATGCTGGCCGGCACCGGGGCGATGGCGTACACCACCTTCGAGCCCCGTTCGATCGAGGAGCCCCGGTACGAAGGGCTGCTGGTCAACGCCCCCGCGGTGGTCGGCGACGCGCGCCGGATCGCCAACCGGTACGACGAGTACCGCGCCGAGTTGCAACGGCTGGTGCTCAACGTCAGCAAGCTCTACACCACGGCGTCGAACCTCCCCGTGTACGAGCCTGACGAAGACACGATCAGGGTGCTGCACGTCTCCGACCTGCACCTGAACCCCGCCGCGTTCGACATGATCTCCACGGTCGCGAAGCAGTTCTCCGTGGACGTGGTGGTCGACACCGGCGACATCACCGACTGGGGCAGCGAACGGGAAGGCAGGCTGTACGCCTCCGGGGTCGGCAAAGTGGAGGCACCGTACATCTACGTCCGGGGCAACCACGACTCGATGACTATCCAGCAGGCGGTCGCCGCGCAGGACAACGCGATCGTGCTCGACAACCACGTCGGCACG
Organism: Micromonosporaceae bacterium; assembly: GCA_050701795.1. Lineage (GTDB taxonomy): Bacteria > Actinomycetota > Actinomycetes > Mycobacteriales > Micromonosporaceae > WHSM01. Next base: position 529 of record JBOGDK010000068.1, on the reverse strand, counting down.
GTCGCCGGCCTCACGTTCGCCGGGATCGGAGATCCCCGGTTCACCCCCGACAAGAGCAAGGCCGACGACTACACCAACGCGGGGCTGCGACTTCACACCGATGCGCTGGTGGAGACCATCAAGTCGCGGAACCGGCCAGTCGACGTGGCGCTGGTGCACGACCCGAATTCCGCGCCGCCTCTGGACGGGGTGGCGCCGGTGGTCCTCGCCGGCCATTTCCACAAACGCTCCGTGCAGCGGCTCGACGGTGGCACCATGTTGATGACGCAGGGCTCCACAGGTGGTGCCGGGCTACGTGGGCTGGAGCAGGACGAACCGCATTCGCTGGAGTTGTCGGTGCTGTATTTCGACAGGAAGACCCGGGCGATGCAGGCGTACGACGACGTCACGGTGGGCGGCGCCGGTCGTGCCGAGGTCACCCTGGAGCGACATGTTCTGGACGCCGCGCCGGGCAGACCCGGCCCGGGTAGTCCGAGCCCCACCCCGAGTCCGGCCCGCTGACCATGTCAGCAACGGTGCCGCTGTCGCG
>JBOGDK010000067.1:0-15557 GCA_050701795.1 Micromonosporaceae bacterium | reverse complement strand
CTATGGTTCACCGACCCTGCACAGCCACTCTTCCACAGGCCAGGAGGGTGCCGCCCAGACTGCGCCGAGAAGGTCCAGGGAGTCGATGTGCCCCAGGTGCCCGACGTCGTCACGCACTACCACCTCGCCGACAAACCACCGTTTCTCTCGCTGTCGGAACTCTCGGGGGCCGAACTCGAGGCGGTGCTACGGGACCTGCGGCGTCGGCGTACCGACTCCGGTCTGCGGCGGGTGTTCGGTAGCCGCTACATGGATCTGCGGCGGCTCACCGAGAGCCGGTTGAAAGACCTGTTCGAGCTGGCGGGTGGCACACCCGAGCGCGCCACACCGCATTACTTCGTGCTCGGCGTGTCCCGATGGTTCCGGGGACTGTCGCCGGACGCCCAGGAGATCACGGTGCCGTTGGCGGAGCTGCCGGATGACGCCACCAGCTTCACCTACCCTGACAGCTTCACCTCGATGGGGTACGGGCCGCGCTTCGGTGTGCCGTACGAGCCGCGGCCGTACCACGGGAAGGTCTTCAGGCTGCGTGAGCTGGCCAACGTCGTCGCGAAGTACGGGATCCCGCAGGACGCACCGGAACCGGACTACGAGGGCTACCACAGGCGCGACTTCGAGACGTACATCGAGATCCAGCTCTGGTCGGACGCACCGCTTGAGCGGTTCGGTGTGCAACGACGCTCGGGCCGTGAGGGCGCGCAAGGAAGCTGACGGATCGTCAATCGTGCTGGTTCGTTGCCCGCTCGGCGGGGCGCCGCCGGCCCCGGAATCCGCCAAGGTGCCGGACGATCAGGATCGCGGCCAGTACCCCCGGCCCACAGTGCACCAGCAGCACGCCGGCGAGACTCGGCCCGCCCCAGTCGTCCCGGTACGTCGCGGGATCAGTGACGTCGATGACGACCGGCTCAAGGATCGCTCTGACGATGAAGTAGAAGCCGATTGCGTAACCGACGATGATCAACGTTCGCTTCATGGTTGGGCCTCCGAAACAATCCACTCTGGGATGGGTTGGATACCGCCGAATGACTGTCTACGGCCGCCACGATCTTTGGCGTTCCACCTCGGTCTGAAGCCCTTGGGGCCAGATGGCGATGAAGGGCTCGCTCGCCGGGTCGTCCCAGCAGGCATCTTCCACGAACGACACCGCGATCGCGTTCTGCAACGCCTCGTCGCCCTCACGCAGAGCGTGGTCGATGAAACCGAGGAGCCGCCCGACAGGCTCGTTGTGGCCCCGCTCGAACAGCTCGATGGCCAGCCTCAGCAGGTCACTGGTCAGCAGATGGGGGAGTACGTCCCCGTAGTCGGCGCGGTGCTCGGCGAGCACATACTCCGCCTCGGGCACCTCGATCGGCAGGCGCGCCACGAAATCCCCGGGTGTCATCGTCACCCGGTCATGCTCCCTGACTACCGCTATCAGTCAGAACCAACGCCTGTCAAAGTTGCCCAGCGGTGCCCGACCGTACTTCCAGTCACCCTCCAGCAGGTGCTGAACCGCTGGATGGCGCCGGACATAGCGGCGGTTGTGCGGGAACCACCTCCGCAGTCCGAACCACCCGTGTCGAACCGCCAACCACCCGATGAACGGCAGGAACCACACCCCGATGCGTGGCATTGTCGAGGGCGCGAGCGGGAGCGCGCTGTAATTGCCCAGCATGGTGTCGAGGAGCAGACCCGTTCCCCACGCCAGAGCGGGGATTCCCCCCAGCATCAACAACACCTCGAGGTGGTGACCGAGGCTGCACCGGCCACACCGCGGCACGTCGAGTTCGACCGACTGCCATTCATCGCGCCAGGCGAGTCCGAAAGCGAGCCACTTCGTCGTGGGGTTGCGGTGCAACCCAGCCCGGTACGCATGGCGCTCACTCGCCGGACCGCCGCAGAACCAACACCGTTCAGTTGGCCAGGCGGCGGGATCTGTCTCGGTCAGGTCGGGGAAGGACACAACCTGCATGCTAAGAAACGGCGACGGGACCGGTCCCTCGGTGCGGTGTGGACTGACGCGTTTCGAACCCGCTCACGGAGGCGCCAGGGCCAGCCGCCTTTCCTGGGTCAACGGCTGCCAGGAGGGCACGCTGGTGGGGACTGGTTTCAGCCCCAGGGCCAGGAGCGATCCCAAGCCAGGGTGTTCGACCTGGCCGAGGGTGGGGTCTGGCCGACCGGAGTGCGAGTTCAAGTACCTTGTCGGTATGGCAATCCTGCACCGTGCGACGGTGCGCCCGACAAAGCCGGAACTCGTCCTGTCCTGGCTTGACCGCCAGCCGTGGGGCGGCGCCGGTGAGATCGACGTGATCGGGAGCTATCGCTTCGATGACCCCGACGGAGAGGTCGGTGTGGAGGCGATCCTCATCCGCCGGGCCGCGAGCGTGCTCCACGTGCCGATGACCTATCGAGGTGCCCCGCTTGTCGATGCGAGGGCACAGTTGATCGGCACCATGCACCACTCGGTCCTCGGGAAGCGGTGGATCTACGAAGCCACGAGCGATCCGGTGGCGGTCGGCTGCTTCACCCGTGCGTTGTCGGGCCACCAGGAGCAGGCAACCCTCGATCTCTACGAGGGCGGTGAACTCGTGGCGCGACGAGAGCCGGTGGTGCGAGTCCGCTGCCAACCCGGGTCCGCGCCCACGCCCGGTGACCTCCGGCTGGCGACGGTGCTGGGCGAGCCACTGGACGGTCGCGAGCAGTTGGTGGCCACATGGCCCGGCGGCGAGGCAGTGGTGGCCGCCCGCTGACGGGAGCTTCGAGTGGTGGTGGCTCCGGGCCGGAGGAGCGGCACCTCGCGGCGCTGAGTGAACGGCCCGGCGGAGGCATCCGGACAGCTGTACTCGTTGGACAGGTGCCGGATGAGAAACGGCGTCCGACGCTGCACCCCGTCGCAGGGACGAAAGTGCAGGCCAGACGCCGTTTCGCGACTGTCAGCCGGGTCGTCGGGACCCTGTGGCTCAGACGTCGTAGTACAGCGCGAACTCGTGCGGTGTGGGGCGGATCCGGATCGGGTCCACCTCGTTCTCGCGCTTCCACTCCACCCAGGTCTCCACCAGGTCGGGGGTGAACACGCCACCTTCGAGCAGGTACTCGTGGTCGGCCTCCAGGGCCTCAAGCACCTCGGGCAGCGAGCCCGGCACCTGCTTGAGACCGGCGAACTCCTCCGGAGGAAGCTCGTAGAGGTCCTTGTCCACCGGCTCCGGCGGTTCGATCTTGTTCCGGATCCCGTCCATGCCGGCCATCAGCATCGCGGAGAACGCGAGGTACGGGTTCGACGACGGGTCCGGTACCCGGAACTCCACCCGCTTGGCCTTCGCGTCGTTGCCGGTGACCGGGATCCGGGTGCACGCGGAACGGTTGCGCTGCGAGTACACCAGGTTGACCGGAGCCTCGAAGCCCGGCACCAGCCGGCGGTACGAGTTGACCGTCGGGTTCGTGAACGCCAGCAGTGACGGGGCGTGGTGCAGCAGGCCGCCGATGTACCAGCGGGCGGTGTCGGAGAGCCCCGCGTACCCGGCCTCGTCGTAGAACAGCGGCTCGTCGTCGCGCCACAGGCTCTGGTGGCAGTGCATCCCGGACCCGTTGTCGCCGAACAGCGGCTTCGGCATGAACGTGGCGCTCTTACCGGCACCCCAGGCGGTGTTCTTGACGACGTACTTGAACAGCTGAAGCTGGTCGCCGGCGTGCAGCAGGGTGGAGAACCGGTAGTTGATCTCGGCCTGCCCGGCGGTGCCGACCTCGTGGTGGGAACGCTCGACGGTGAAGCCGACGTCGATCAACCGGCGCACGATCGAGTCCCGCAGGTCCGCGAAGTGGTCCAGCGGCGGCACCGGGAAGTAGCCGCCTTTGTACTTCGGCTTGTACCCACGGTTGCCGCCTGCCTCCTCGCGGCCGGAGTTCCAGGCGCCCTCGATCGAGTCGATGTGGTAGTACGCCTCGTGGTGGTTGTCGTCGAACCGGATCGAGTCGAAGACGTAGAACTCCGCCTCCGGACCGAAGTACGCCGTGGACGCGATGCCGCTGGAGGCGAGGTACTCCTCGGCCTTCTTGGCGATGTTGCGCGGGTCGCGGCTGTACGGCTCCCGGGTGAACGGGTCGTGGATGAAGAAGTTCAGCGCGACGGTCTTCTCAGCGCGGAACGGGTCGACGAAGGCGGTGGAGGCGTCCGGCAGCAGGAGCATGTCCGATTCGTGGATCTGCTGGAAGCCGCGGATGGACGAACCGTCGAACGCGAGGCCTTCGCGGAACACCTTGTCGCTGAACGACTCCACCGGCACGTTGAAGTGCTGCATCACGCCCGGCAGGTCGCAGAACCGTACGTCGATGAACTTCACGTCCTCGTCTGCGAGGTAGCGCAGAAGTTCTTCGGAGTTGGCGAACACTCGTACTCCTCCAGGTCCGGTGGCTGGCATGCCCACGTAGGGGGTCAGCTGCGAACGTATGCACAGCTCATTGCCCACCCATGTCCCGATTGTTTCGGCGGTGTTACGCGGCGTGTGTCGCTGCTCTCACGGTACGCGGACAGCCGGTTCTCCGACTCCGTTACGCTGCGGTCCGTGCGACACGCAGATGACACCACGCCCGGCGACGGGCCAGCCGCAGGTGGCGGAGCTCGCGACGGTAACGGCCACGGCAACGGGCCGGATCAGCCGGCGGGAGGCGACCAGACCGCGGGGCTCGGCGCCCGCTTCCTGGCGTTGCTGGTCGACTGGTTGCTGTGCCTGATGCTCGCCGGCCTGATCGCCCGTCCGCCGGCCACCGGTCTCTGGGTCTACCCGTTCCTGTTCGTCGAGTACGCGATCTTCGTCGGCAGCTACACCCAGACACCGGGGATGCGGCTGGCGAAGGTACGGTGCGTGTCCGCCACCGAGGGCGGGCCGATCGGCGCGGGCCGGGCGTTCGTACGCACGGTGCTGATGGCCCTGGTGGTGCCCGTACTGATCATGGATTCGTACGGCCGCGGCCTGCACGACAAGGCGGTCAACTCCGTGATGCTCGCCGTCCCCCGCCCCCCCACCAAATAGCTGGTCCTTCTCAGGGTTCACCTAGATGGCAGTGGTAGCCGGATTCAGGTGTTCGCTGGCAAGGCCGCAGCGAGCGCCGTGGTGCGGACTTTGCACACAAGCGAGTGAGAACGCCGCCAGCGGACAGCTGAATCCGGCTAACGGCCTCGCATGGCACGGTTCATGCCTTTGGGTCGCATGTTCTTGGGGATCGGGCCCTTCGGCATCTGCGGCCGGGCCCCCAGCGCCTTGAGCCGGGTGTCGAGAGCGTTGACCTGCTTGGGAGTGATGCCGGTCTTCTCCCGGAGCGTGGTCCAGCGCAGTCTGCTGAGGGTCTTGCGGAGTTTCCGGATCGGGACCTGGTCGTCGCCGTCGCCGATGATGAAGTCGTAGATCGGGGTCTCGCCGACCACCCGGCTCAGCCGCTTCTTCTCCTGTCCGAGCAGACCGCGTACCCGTCCGGAACCTTCGGCCACCAATATCACGCCGGGACGGCCCAGCACCCGGTGGACGTAGTCCTGCTGGGTGGTGGCCTGCACCGCAGGGGTTACCCGCCAGTCACCGCGCATCGTGTCGAGAATCGCCGCGGCTGCTCCGGGTTGCCCCTCGGCCTGGGCCATCATCGCCTTGTTGGCTCGCCAGTTGAGCATCACCATCGCGCCCAGCAGCGCCAACAGGACCCCGATGGGGCTCCAGACCCAGTCGCCACCGGCCAGCACCCACCACACGGCCAGCCCGAGCGGTACGGCGACCGCGACAATCACCAGCGGTATGAAGACCCGATCGTGCTTGGCGGTGAAGCGGAACGCCATGCCGATCTGCTTGAGTCGGTCCCGGAATGACACCTTGTCGGGCTGCGCGGCCATGCCGGCGAGTCTATCCGGACCGGTGCCCGGCGGATCGCCGGGACTCCGGTCCCGACATGGGATGGCCCATCGCGATCAGGCTTTGTATTGTGCGGCAGGCGAACCGGCGTGCCCAGGAGAGGAGTTCTGTGCAGTACGGGGGATGGCAGCAGCCACCGATGCGGGGACAACAGCAGGTACCACCAGCAAGGGGCGGGCGACCACCGGGCCAGCCCGTACTCCCGGGCCAGCCCGCACCAGCGGGGGAGCCGCCCCCGGCCCCGCCGTCGCCGCCGGGAAGCCGGTTCGATCCCCTCGCGGTCGGGCAGGGGCTCCCCTCCTGGCCCGACGAACGGCCAGGTGCAGGACCGATCGGTGGGCCACCACGGTTGGCGTTCACCGGGGACGAGGGCGTGGCCGGTGCGTGGCCGGAACTTCCGGGGTTACCACCGATCGGACCCACCGGCGAGGAGCCGAAGCCCGGTCCGCGTCTGCTGATACCGGCCGGCGCGGCCCTGGTGCTCCTGGCGGGCCTGTTGGCGGTGCCGTGGCACGTACGGGGGGACTCCCTGTTCACGGTGGCGGGCCTGATCAGTGACCAGCGGGCCCGCGACATCGGTGACATGTACGCCCTGTATCTCGCGATCCCGCTCGGGGTGCTCGGGGCCCTGGTCGGGTTCGCCGGCGCCACGGACACCAGGCTGCTGCGGTGGCTGCAGTTGGGCGCGGCGGTGCTGCTGCTCGGGGGAGTCGGCGTGATCGGGCTGGGCGTATCCGAGGCGTTGCAGCCGTACCTTCTCGGTGCGGTGGCGCTGGGAATCCTGGCGTCGGTGGTGTTGGCGTGCCTGAAGCGGCTGCCGTTGCGGGTCGCGGCCGCCGGATACCTGGCCGGTGGCGCGGTGGTGCACCTCGGCGTACTGGCGAGCTGGGACGCTCCGTGGCTGGCCGGGTTGGCGTACCTGCCGGCGCTCGGCTATCTGGTGGGTGCGGCGGGAGCCGCTATCGGACCGCGGTACGTGCCGGCGTTCCGTCAGCTGTGATCGGGGGCTGGCTGGCGGCGGTGATGGCGGCGAACACGGCGTCGACCTCCCGCCGTTCCTGAGCCCTTCGCTGCGCCTCAACAAGTGCGGTACGCGCGTTGTCGATGGCGGTACGGTGCGATCCCTCGGGCATCGCGGCCATGGAGATGACGAAGCTGCCGACGAGTCTTGCCACGGAAAGTAAGTCACCCACGGCTACATCATTGTCGCTACCCGTTTCCGGCGTGTGGCAAGTCGGTTTCTTTGCTGTGCGTGTCACACCGGACGTGTCGCGTAGCAGGGCCGTAACCCCTTGAACGGGCCGAAACCGGACCCGTCACCCAGGACCTACTCGACCACCTGGCGAGCGTCGACGGCCTGCCGGTAGAGCCGGCCGGCCCGGTAGGACGACCGCACCAGAGGCCCGGACAACACCCCGGCGAACCCCAGCTCATCCGCCTCGGCCTGTAGCTCGACGAACTCCTCCGGCTTCACCCAACGGGTCACCGGATGGTGCCGGGGGGTGGGGCGCAGGTACTGCGTGATCGTGAGCAGCTCGCAGCCCGCGTCGAGCAGGTCACGCATCGCCTGACTGACCTCGTCCCGCTCCTCGCCCATCCCCAGGATCAGATTCGACTTGGTGACCAGCCCGGCGTCCCGCGCCTGGGAAAGAACGTCCAGTGAGCGGTCAAAGCGAAACCCTGGGCGGATCCGCTTGAAGATCCGGGGCACCGTCTCGATGTTGTGCGCCAGGACCTCGGGCTCAGCCCCGAACACCTCCGCGAGATGTGCGGGTACGGCGTTGAAGTCCGGAATCAGCAGCTCCACCCCGCACCCGGGGAGCGCGGAGTGGATCTGCCGTACGGTCTCCGCGTACAGCCAGGCGCCGCCGTCGGGCAGGTCGTCGCGGGCGACCCCGGTGATGGTGGCGTACCGCAGGCCCATGGTGACCACCGACTCGGCCACCCGACGCGGCTCGTCAGCGTCGAACGCGGCCGGCTTGCCGGTGTCGATCTGGCAGAAGTCGCAGCGCCGGGTGCACTGGTCGCCGCCGATCAGGAACGTCGCCTCCCGGTCCTCCCAGCATTCGTAGATGTTGGGACAGCCGGCTTCCTCGCACACGGTGTGCAGGCCCTCACGGCGTACCAGGCCCTTGAGGTCGGTGTACTCCGGGCCCATTTTCGCCTTGACCTTGATCCACGGTGGCTTGCGTTCAATCGGCGTCTGGGCGTTGCGCGCCTCGACGCGCAGCAGCCGGCGCCCTTCGGGCTGTACGACGGTCACGATCGCCAGCCTAACGCCGGACAGTGTCGGCGACCCGAGACGCGTGTCACGGTCAGGACAGGTACTGCCTCAGGACGGGCACGGTGAGATCGCCAGACCGATGGCGCCCGGCCCCACGTGTGCGGCGAGCACGGTGCTGGTGCGGGTGACCACGAGCCGGCGTAGCTGAGGGATCCTGGCCCGCAGCCGCCGCGCGACGGATGAGGCACGGTCGGGCATGTCGAAGAATTCGACTCCGACGTCCACGGGCTGGTGGCCGCTGCGCTTGACGCCCTCGTTCACCAGTAGCTTCAGTGCCCGGTCGCTGCCAGGCACCTTCGCCAGCGGCACGATCTTGCCCGCGGAGAGTTTGAGCACCGGTCGGATCGACAGCGCGGCACCCAGCAGTGCGGAGGCTTTGCCGATCCGGCCACCACGACGCAGATGTTCCAGTCCGTCCACGTAGATCATCTGACTGGTACGCCGCCGCAGGTCCTCCACCTCGCCGAGGATCGCTTCGGCGGTGGCGCCCCGCGCGGCGGTCTCAGCGGCCGCGATCACCAGGAAGCCAAGGCTCAGGCCAGTGGTGAGCGAGTTGACCACATGCACCGGGATGTTCATCCGGGCGGCGGCTTGCCGAGCCGATGCGGCCGTCGCCGACAGGTGCTCGGAGATGTGCAGCGAGACGATTTCGGAGTGCCCCGCCAGGGCGGCGTCGTTGTACGCCCAGAAGAACTCCGGAGACAGTGGCTCCGCGGTGCTGACAGCTACCTCGTTGTGCAGCGCGGCCGCCACGTCGTCGGGACTGACGTGGGACTCGTCTGTGGCGTGCTGACCGATCCGCAGCCTTAGCGGCACCACTGTGATGCCGTACTGCTCGACCACTTCTCGCGGCAGTGCCGCTGTGGAGTCGGTGACGATAGCGACGCGCCGCTGCATCGGGTGCATGGCTCGTCAGGTTAATAGCGAGTCAGATTCGCATCTAGGGGGAAATGGGCAGCTACTTCGCGGTACGTAGCGAGCCGGGTGTCATTTCTCTCTCGTCAGACCAGGATCGTCGGCAAATGTCGCTCCACAACGGGCAGCACATCACTCACCGTGACCTCGCGCCCTAGCTCGTACGACAACGACGTGACGCTGGCGTCGGAGATCCCACACGGCACGATCCGGTCGAAGTGCCCCAGGTCGCAGTCACAGTTCAAGGCGAATCCGTGCATCGTCACGCCCCGGCTGACCCGGATCCCGATCGCGGCGATCTTGCGGTCCTGGCCCCGCCCATCGGCGGGCACCCAGACTCCGCTGCGGCCCCCGATCCGGGTGGTGACGACACCCAACTCCGCGCACACGTCAATCAGCATCGACTCCAGGCGACGTACGTAGGCCACCACATCGACAGGGTCCGGGAGCTTGGTGATCGGGTAGCCGACGATCTGCCCGGGACCGTGCCAGGTGATCTTGCCGCCGCGGTCGACATCGACCACCGGCGTGCCGTCGAATGGCCGGTCGGTAGGCTCCGTGCGCCTGCCCGCGGTGTAGACGCTGGGATGCTCCAGAAGCAGTACGGTGTCCGGGATCCGACCCTCCGCCCTTTCGGTACGCAGTCGCCGCTGCTCCTGCCACGCCTGCTGGTAGTCGATCGCCCCGACCCGGGTCACCCGTAGCGGGGACGCGGCGGTGGTTGGTCCGGCGTGCTGGCGCGTCGCTGAGGTCGTCACACCGCGAGCTTATCCGCGGTGCCGGCCGCTTCCCCACGCCAGCGCGACGCGCGGTGGGTACCGGCCACCCCGGGCACTACCAGAGCACGTTCCCGGGCGGGTGGCGGGACGTTCGCGCGGGCCGCTGACGGGGAAGACAAGCGGGGTGGACACCATGGACAGGAGCGAGGAGTCGGCGTCCCGGTCGCGGCGCACATTGCGGTGGATCGTACCGGCGTTGCTGGTGCTCGGATGGCTCGTGGTGGGTGGGCTCCTGGGACCGTTGTCGGCAAAGGTGGGAGGGGTACAGGAGAACGACAACGCTGCCTATCTGCCCGCCGACGCGGAGTCGACGCAGGTCAACGAGCAGCTCGAAGAGTTCTCCGATGTCGAGGTCACCGCGGCGGTCGTGGTGTACGCCCGAGACGGTGGACTGCGGGACAGCGACCGTGCCGAGGTGGCCGCGGACGCGGAGCGGATCGGTACGGACTTCGCCGGCGAGCTGGCGGGCGAGGTGGCCGGCCCGTTCCCCTCCAAGGACGGGGAAGCCCTGCAACTGGTCGTCCCGTTGGCCGGCTCCGACAGCGACAAGCTCGGCGGCGAGATCGACCGGCTGCGTGAGCTGGCGCAGGACACCGACGGGCTCACCGCGCACGTCACCGGGCCGGGTGGCCTGCTCGCTGATCTGGTCGAGGTGTTCGGGCAGGTCGACTCCTTCCTGGTGCTGGTGACCGCGGCGGTGGTGCTGGTGATCCTGGTGCTGGTCTACCGCAGTCCGTTCCTGCCGTTGGTGGTGCTGGCCTGCTCGGGACTCTCGCTCACTGTCGCCAACGCGGTGGTCTACCTGCTGGCGCGCGACGACGTGGTCACCTTGTCCGGCCAGACCCAGGGCATTCTGAACGTCCTGGTGCTCGGTGCGGCCACCGACTACGCCCTGCTCATCGTGGCGAGGTTCCGGGAAGAGCTGCGCCGCAGTTCGAACCGGTTCGAGGCGATGAGAGTGGCGTGGCGTGCCTCGGTGGAGCCGATCGTGGCCAGCGCGGGAACCGTGGTGCTGGGGATGCTCTGCCTGCTGCTGTCGGAGATGGCCGGCAACCGTTCGCTGGGCCCCATCGCCGCGACCGGAATCCTCGCCGCGCTGGTGGTGACGCTGACGCTGTTGCCGGCGGTCCTGGCGTTGCTGGGGCGGTCGGTGTTCTGGCCGTTCCGTCCGCGCTACGGCACCGGGTCGGCGGCGCGCTCGGGGGTCTGGGGCCGGATCGCGCGCCTGCTGGGCCGGCGGCCACGCCTGATCTGGGTACTTACCGCAATGGTGCTCGGCATCGCGGCGCTCGGGGTGGTACGCCTCGACGCGAACGGCATCCCGCAGTCGGAGGCGTTCCTTGTCGAGGTGGACTCCAAGTCCGGCCAGAAGCTCCTCGCCGAGCACTATCCGGGAGGCAGTGGCAGCCCGGCGATCGTGATCGCCGACGCGGATCAACTCGCCACGGTGGTCGACACCGCGGAAAGCGTCGACGGTGTGGAGTCCGTGGCTCCGTACCCGCCTGGCGGCGTACCTCCGAAGGTGGTGGATGGGCTGGTACGGGTCGACGTGACGCTCTCCGATGAGGCCGACTCGGCGGCCGCGTCCGACACGGTCAGGCGGTTACGTGTTGGGCTGCACTCGGTGGACGGCGCGCGGGCGAAGGTGGGCGGGTTCACCGCGGTCGACGTCGACACCCAGGACACGTCGCGCCGCGACCGGGACGTGATCATTCCGCTGGTGCTCGTGGTGGTGTTCGGGGTTCTGGTGATGCTGCTGCGTTCCCTGGTGGCCCCGTTGCTGCTGGTCGCCACGGTGGTGCTCTCCTTCTTCGCGACCATGGGGGTCTCCGGAGTGGTGTTCCGCGACGTTCTCGGCTGGCCGGGTACCGACTCGGCGCTCCCGCTGTACGCGTTCGTGTTCCTGGTCGCCCTGGGGATCGACTACAACATCTTCCTGATGACCCGGGTACGGGAGGAGACGGCGATCAGCGGCACCCGGGCCGGCACCCTCACCGGTCTGGCCGTCACCGGCGGCGTGATCACCTCCGCCGGGGCGGTGCTGGCGGCGACGTTCTCGGCGCTGGCCGTGCTGCCGCTGATGTTCCTGGCGCAGATCGCGTTCATGGTCAGCTTCGGGGTGTTGCTGGACACGCTGGTGGTGCGGTCGCTGCTGGTGCCCGCGTTGACCGTCGATGTCGGACGGCGGGTGTGGTGGCCGTCCGCCCTGGCACGCGGCGCACCGTGAGCCGCTCGGCATCTGGCCGGCGAACCCCGTGCCGGAATCCGCTGGCTGACCGCTGGACAGTGCCAGGCGACCGCCCGGACGGTGTCAGGCGGGCCCGGAGGGAAGGCGAGCGCCTCGGTGGGTGTCAGGTGAGTGCGCCGGGCAGCAGTCGCGGCTCGATCCGGGTCTCCTCGACAGCGCCGTCGGTACGCCGTCGAATCCGGTACGCGCCAGCGCCGCTGTGTTCGCTCACCGCCTCGGCGAGGTCCGTACCCCGGTAGAGCAGGCCGACACCGTTGTCGGTGGCGTACCCGTCGGGCAGGGTGCCGTCGGCGACCAGCCGTTGCAGGAGTGGCCGCCGCTGCGCCTCGGCGTCGTAGTGCACCCCGTTGGCGTACGGCAGGAGGCCGAGGCCGTCGGTGACGGCACGCAGCTCGGGGCCGTACGAGTCGGTGGGGCCGCCGGCATGCCAGCAGATCGAGCCGGCGGACACGCCACTGAGGACGACCCCGGCCTCCCAACATTCCCGCATGATCTTGTCCACCCCGTGCAGCCGCCACAACGCCAGTAGCCCCGCGACGCTGCCGCCGCCGACCCAGATGACGTCCTGGGACAGCAGGTGTTCGCGCAGGTCGTCGACGTTCGGCATCGGCAGCAGGTTGACGCAGGTGAGTCGTACGTCGGTGCCGTAGAAGGCTTCGTGGAGCGCGCCAGCGGCGGCCGTCTGGTCGCCCGATGCGGTGCCGAGCATCGACAGCTTCGGCGCCGGCCCGGCGTCGGCGAGTTCGAGCGCGTACTCCAGCAGCGGCCCGGGCTGCCAGCGTGTCCGTACGCCGGGGTACAGGCCGCCGGAGGTGGCCAGGATGGTGGGGGTCTTCGCAGCTGTGGTCACAAGAGACGGACCGTACCGGACGGCGCCGGACTCGCGGTCCGGGGACGGACCGGATCCTGCGGCCTCCCGGCACGAGATTGCAGTACGTATTCGCACATGTGCATAGCGTTGACACGGCTTAATGACAACGACTACCAATAAGGGATCCGTGTTACCCATACTGAAGGAGTCATCGATGTCGCTTGACGTACCAGCAGCGCTGCTCGCCCGTGCCGAGGACGGCGAGGTCACCGACCAGGAATTCACCGCATGTGTACGCACCTCGCTGCCGTACGCATGGCAGACCGTCAGTCACGTGGTGTCCACCCTGGAGTCCTCGACGGCCGAGTACGCCGACCACACCACCCCGCCGCCCAGCGAAACCGAGCGCGGCCAACTGCTGCGTGCGTTCGCCAGCGACGCGATCCGGGGCGGGCTGGAGCGCCATTTCGGTGTCCGACTGGTCTTCCAGAACTGCCACCGGGTGGCGGCGTTCCGACTCTCCGCCGTCGGCGCGGACACGTACCAGCGCTTCATCTCGCCGCGGGCGCAACTGCTCAACCAGTCGCCGGAACTCCGCAACTGTTGACCTCGCACCGCTGAGTCTCGGACGCCAGACGGCTGGGCGCTGGAGACTAGTGCTTCAGCGCCCAGCGCAACGCCTCGGCAAGGTGCGGATGCTGGAACTGGTACCCCTCCCGGTCCAGCACGCCGGGCATCACCCGGAGGCTCTCCAGCGCGTGATGGCCGAACTCCCCGAGCGCGATCCGTATCGCGAACCGCGGCACCGGCAGCACAGCCGGCCGCCGTACCGCCGCGGCGAGGTCGCGGGTGAACTCCCGGTTGGTCTCCGGGTGTGGTGCGGAGAGATTCACCGGACCGGCGATCTCGTGCTCCAGGAGGAACATCACCGCACCGAGCCAGTCCGCCAGCGAGATCCACGACATGTACTGCGTTCCGGTGCTGAGCCGACCCCCCAGGCCGAGCCGAAACAGCGGCAGCATCGGCTTGAGCAGGGGGCCGGATGCGGCCAGCACCGGTGCGGTACGCAGCAGCACCACCCGAACTCCGGCGTCGGCAGCGGGGTCGGTCGCGGCCTCCCACTCCTGGCTGGTTTCCACGAACCATCCCGTGCCGGGCGGCGAATCCTCGTCCACGGCGTGTTCACCGGTGTCGCCGTAATAGTGGATCCCCGCTGCGTTCAGCAGCACCGAAGGCGGCCGGTCCGCACGTGCGATCGCGGTCGCGAGGCTCGTGGTGGGCATCACCCGGCTGTCCCGGATCGTCTTCTTGTACGCCTCGGACCAACGCTTGTCGCCGACCCCCGCACCGGAAAGGTTCACCACCGCGTCGACGCCGTCGAGCACCCCGGCCGGCAACTCGCCGCGGTACGGGTCCCAGCGCCTTTCGTCGCCCGTACGCGGCGGCCGGCGTACCAACCTGACGACCTCGTGTCCGTCGGACAGCATCCGCTGCACCAGGCGACCACCGAGGAACCCGGACGTTCCCGACACCACGATTCGCATCCGCACATTCTTGCCCGATCCAGGTGTGGCGCCAAACGGGCCCACCCGGATCACGCCGGATGGGCCCGTGAGTGTCTGGGCGTCAGCTGAGCCCGAGGTCGCTGGCGAAGCTCGCCGCCTCCAGACGCTCCTTGACCGTACTGAGGAAGCGCGCGGCGTCCGCGCCGTCGACCAGACGGTGGTCGTACGACAGGGCGAGGTACACCATCGAGCGCGGCACGATGATCTCGCCGAGCTGCTCGTCGTCGACCACGACCGCCCGCTTCACCACCGCGCCGGTGCCCAGCATCGCGACCTGCGGCAGCGGCACGATCGGGGTGTCGAACAGCGCCCCCCGGCTGCCGGTGTTGGTCAACGTGAACGTGGCACCGGAGATCTCATCCGGGGTCACCTTGCCGGCCCGGGTACGTTCCGCGAGGTCGGCGATCCGTCGCGCCACGCCCGCGAGGTTGAGGTCACCGGCGTTGTGGATCACCGGCAGCATCAGGCCACGGTCGGTGTCCACCGCGAGCCCCAGGTGCTCGGTGTCGTGGTAGGTGACCGTGCCCGCCTCGGTGTCGATAGAGGCGTTGACGCTCGGATGCACCCGCAGCGCCTCGACCGCCGCCAGGGCGAAGAACGGCAGGTACGACAACTTCACCCCGTGCCGGGCCTGGAAGTCTGCCTTCGCCTCGTTGCGGAGCTTCGCGATCCGGGTGATGTCGACCTCGACCACCGTGGTCAGCTGTGCCGCGGTGTGCAGTGACTCCACCATCCGCTTCGCGATGATCGACCGCATCCGGGACAGCTTCTCGGTACGGCCCCGCAGCGGGCTCGGCGCCGCCTGTGCGGGCGCCGCGGCAGCCGGCTTGGCGGTCTCGGTGGGCGCTTCCGCCTTAACCGCCTTCTGCTGCTCCGCCGCCGCCTTCTGCTGCTCCGCGGCGGCCAGGACGTCCTGCTTACGGATCCGGCCGCCGACCCCGGTGCCCTTGATCGAGGACAGTGCGACACCGTGCTCCGCGGCGAGCTTGCGCACCAGCGGGGTGACGTACCCACTCGGCTCGGCCTCGGTGGTGGGCGCCGGCGCGGCGCTGTCCGGGCTGGGCCTGGTGGGTGCTGCCGCGGCC
>JBOGDK010000066.1:0-15763 GCA_050701795.1 Micromonosporaceae bacterium | reverse complement strand
CGGTAGTTCAGGTCGGTGTCGGCGCGGCGCCACGACACCAGCCGGTAGTGCTGCCGGGCGTGCACGTCTCGCGGGGAGCCGTGAGAAGTCCCGTCCGCGAGCGGAAATCGGTGCTCGTGATACCGCAGCTCGTCACCGGACAGCGTCAGGTCGTCGAGCGCGTCCGGGGCATCGGAGAGCACCGGCAGCACCAGTGGACCGGTGGAGGGGTCCACGTCGAACCAGGCGGCGTACGCGGAATCCGGCCCGTACCGGAGCAGGTCCCACCAGGCCGGGTTGGCTGCCGGCACCCGTACTCCGGTGTGGTTCGGGACGATGTCGACCACCAGGCCCAGGCCGGCCGCGCGCAACGCCGCGACCAGCGCCTTCCGGCCTGACTCAGCGCCCAGGTCAGCGGAGACACGGGAGAAGTCCACCACGTCGTAGCCGTGGGTGGAGCCGGGAGCCGCCTGCAACAGCGGCGAGGTGTACGCGTGGGACACACCGAGCGTGGCCAGGTAGTCGGCGACCCCGGCGGCGGCGTACAGGTCGAAATCCGGCCCCAGCTGCACCCGGTACGTGGCCACCGGGCCGCGAGGCTCCATCAGGCGGCTCGCACCATGACCAGCACGGCGTGGCCACCGACCTGGATCGAACCACCCGCGGCGGCCACCGGCGGCTGATCCGGCAGCCGTGGCGTCGCGGTGTCGATCAGGACCCGCCACTTCGAGCCGTACTCGCCGGAGGGCGCGCTGAAGGGCACCGGCTCGTGCCAGGCGTTGAAGCAGAGCAGGAACGAGTCGTCGGTGACGGGTTCGCCACGCGGCCCCATCCAGGGCATACCGTCGCCGTTCAGGAACACCATCACCGCGCGGGCCGCGGCGGTCTGCCAGTCGGTGGTGGTCATCGGCACCGCGTCCGGGGTGAACCAGACGATGTCGGGCAGCCCGCCGGCGACAACCGGCTGACCGTCGAAGAACCGCCGCCGGCGGAACACCGGATGCTCGTCCCGCAACTCCGCCAGTCGTTGTACGAACTCCAGCAGCTCCTGGTCCACGGTGGACCAGTCGATCCACGAGATCTCGTTGTCCTGGCAGTACGCGTTGTTGTTCCCCTGCTGGGTACGCCCCAACTCGTCTCCGTGACTGAGCATCGGTACGCCCTGCGACAGGAACAGTGTCGCCAGCGCGTTGCGCTTGAGCAGGCCTCGCAGCGCGTTCACCTCGGGGTCGTCGGTCGGCCCTTCGACACCGCAGTTCACCGACCGGTTGTGGCTCTCCCCGTCCCGGTTGTCCTCGCCGTTGGCCTCGTTGTGCTTGCGCTGGTACGACACCAGGTCGGAGAGCGTGAACCCGTCGTGGCAGGTGATGAAGTTGATGCTGGCCACCGGGCGGCGGCCGGTGTGCTCGTACAGGTCGGAGGAGCCGGTCAGCCGGGAGGCGAATTCGTCCAGCGTGGACGGCTCACCGCGCCAGAAGTCCCGCATCGTGTCCCGGTACTTGCCGTTCCACTCCGTCCACCGGGGTGGGAAGTTGCCGACCTGGTAGCCGCCGGGGCCGACGTCCCACGGCTCGGCGATCAGCTTCGCCTGGCCCACGTGCGGATCCTGCTGCACCACGTCGAAGAACGTCGAGAGCCGGTCCACGTCGTAGAACTCCCGGGCCAGAGTGGCCGCCAGGTCGAAGCGGAACCCGTCGACGTGCATCTCCAGCAGCCAGTACCGCAGCGAATCCATGATCAACTGGAGTGAGTGCGGGTGCCGCACGTTCAGGCTGTTGCCGGTGCCGGTGTAGTCCACGTACTGACCGAGGTCATCGTCGGCCAGCCGGTAGTACGCCCTGTTGTCGATCCCCTTCAACGACAGCGTGGGGCCGAGATGGTTGCCCTCCGCGGTGTGGTTGTAGACCACGTCGAGGATCACCTCGATGCCGGCCGCGTGCAGCGACTTCACCATCGCCCGGAACTCGGAGACCTGCTGGTCGGGCTGTCTGGTACGGCCGCGGCCGGCCGCCGCGTAGCCGTGGTGCGGCGCCAGGTAGCCGATCGTGTTGTAGCCCCAGTAGTTGCGGAGGCCCCGCTGCGCCAGGTGGTGGTCGTGCACGAACTGGTGCACCGGCATCAGCTCCAACGAGGTGACGCCGAGTTTCCGCAGATGCTCGACGATCACCGGGTGGCCGATCGCCGCGTACGTGCCGCGCAACTCCTCGGGGATCTCCGGATGCGTCAGGGTCAGCCCGCGTACGTGCGCCTCGTAGATCACCGACTGGTGGTACGGGTGGTGCGGCGGCCGGTCGTCCCCCCAGTCGAAGAACGGGCTGACCACGACCGACTTCGGCATGTGTGGCGCGGAGTCCGTGGTCGACGGGCGGTCCGGGCGGCCGAACTGGTAGCCGAATACCGACGGGTCCCAGTCCACGTCCCCGTCCACGGCTTTCGCGTACGGGTCCAACAGCAGCTTCTGCGGATTGCAGCGGTGCCCCCGTTTCGGGTCGTACGGGCCGTGGACCCGGTACCCGTACCGCTGCGGCGGCGCCACCCCGGGCAGGAAGCCATGCCAGACGAACCCGTCGACCTCGGGCAGCTCCAACCGGGTCTCGTTGCCGCCGCCGGGCCCGTCGCCGTCGAACAGGCACAACTCCACCGCCTCGGCCACCTCGGAGAAGAGCGCGAAGTTGGTGCCCGTTCCGTCGTACGTGGCGCCGAGCGGGTACCGGCGACCGGGCCAGATCTGCATGTCACATCCCTCGGGGGTGATCACGTCTGTCTCGACGCTAGACGATCCGGGCGGTGTGCTGGGCCGGTTCCGCCCCATGATCGTGGCGTCCGCGACGCCCCTGTGAAGGCCTGGCGGACGCCACGATCATGCCGGCGGCGGAGGTGGGTTCCGACTCCGGTAGGTGGTGGCGGCGCGCCTGGCGGAGTTAACTCGACTCCCATGACGTGGGACATTCGCGGTAAGACCGTCCTGATCACCGGCGCGACGAGCGGCATCGGCCTTCAGAGCGCGGTGCAGCTCTCCCAGCGGGGCGCCCGGGTGGTGCTGGTGGGGCGTGACCCGGCTCGTACCGAGGCGGCCAGAGCCGATGTCGCTGCCCGTGGCGGGACGGGCCAGGTCGACCACCTGCTGTGCGACTTCGCGTCCCAGGCCCAGATCCGGCGACTGGCCGCTGAGGTCATCGAGCGGTACGACCGGCTCGACGTACTGGTGAACAACGCCGGGACCGTGCACAAGTCCCGCCGGCTGGCTGAGGACGGCATCGAGGCGACGTTCGCGGTGAACCACCTCGGCTACTTCCTGCTCACCAACCTGCTGCGGGATCTTCTGGTACGCGGTGCCCCCGCCCGGGTGGTCAATGTGGCCTCCGTCGGCCACCGCGGAGCCACCATGGACTTCGACGATCTCGGGTACCAGCGCGGCTACTCGATCATGAAGGCGTACGGTCGCTCGAAGCTCGGCAACGTACTGTTCTCCGCCGAGCTGGCGCGCCGGCTCGCCGGCACCGGTGTCACGTCGAACGCGCTGCACCCTGGTTCGGTCGCGACCAACATCTGGTCCGGTGCGCCGGTGTGGGCGAAGCCGGTGATCGCGCTGTTGATCCGGTTCTCGTTCATCACCCCGGAGCAGGGCGCAGAACGGATCACCCAGCTGGTGCTGGACCCGACGCTGGACGGCGTGACAGGGCAGTACTTCGAAGAGGGCGAGCCGGTCCCACCGGCGCCACTGGCCCAGGACGAGGCGCTCGCGAAGCGCCTGTGGCAGGTCAGCACCAACCTGGTCAACGGCACCGCACCACACTGAGGGCCGCGCCGTCGGCAACCGCGCCACCACTCGGTGGTGCGGAGTTGGAGGGCACGTCTGGTAACGGTTCTGCTGCCTCCCCGCACGATGTGACAGCAACTACGTCACCAAACCCGAACCACGCCGGTGCCGGTGCCGCCGGCGGACGGCGGTCAGGCGACCACGAGGGACGGCGGCCAGTCGGGGAGCGGCTCGTCGCCTAGCGTTTCGCGGGCCGCCTCCAGGCGTTGCACCGCGGTGGCGAGCTCGGGGTGTGGCAGCGTGAAGGGCAGGCGCAGGTACTGCTCCAGCACGCCGTCCACGCCGAACCTGGGTCCCGGTGCCAGGCGGAGTCCGTGCGCTTCAGCGGCGCGTACCAGGGCGCTGCTGACCGGTGCATCCAGCTCGATCCAGAGCCCGACACCGCCGGACGGCATCACCCAGCGCCATTGCGGCAGACGTTCGGCGAGCGCGCCGGCGAGGAAGTCCCGGGCGTCAGCGAAGGCCCGCCGCCGGTCGGGCAGTACGTCGTGCCGCCGGGCCAGCAGTCGTACCGCGATCAACTGCTCGAGCACCGGAGAGCCGAGGTCGCTGGCGGCGCGGGCGGCGGCAAGCCGGGCCATCAGGGATGCCGGGCCCCGGATCCAGCCGACTCGCAGGCCGCCCCAGAACGCCTTGCTCATGCTGCCCAGCGACAGCACCCGGCCGTGCCGGTCGTACCCCGCCACCGGTGCCGGCAGCGCGTCCGGCTCGAACCACAACTCCACGAACGTCTCGTCGACGATCACCGTGGTGCCCGCAGTGTGGGCGGCGCCGACCAGCCTGGCACGTACCTCGTCGGGCATCACGTGACCGGTCGGGTTGTGAAAGTCCGGGGTCAGGTACGCCACCCGGGGCCGTACCTGGCGCACCGCGTCGGCCAGCAGCTCACCGTCCCAGCCCTCCGGGCCGAGCCCGTAGCTGGCCAGCCGGAGCCGTTGGGCACGCGCCGCCTCGGGGCCGTTCGGGTACGTGGGTGACTCCAGCAGCACCGTCTCGCCCGGGCTGGCCAGCAGCCGAAGCGCCAGGTGGTACGCCTGCTGCGCACCACTGGTGATCACCACCTGGGCCGCCGAGGTGGCGACCCCGCGATCGGTGTACCACTGCGCCACGACCTCCCGTAGCGGGCTGATGCCCATCGGGAAGTAGCCGTGGCCGACGGCGTACCGGCCCAGGTCTTCGGTGGCCTCCGCGACCGCGTCGGCGAAACCGTCGGGGGCGGGCGGCGCGGCGAAGCTGAGGTCGAGCAACTCGGCCTCACTGTGTCGGGTCAACTGCCCGGACGGGGTCAGCCGGTGCCCGTCCGGCAGCGCCGTCCAGCTCCCGGCGCCGCGCCGACTGACCAGGAACCCGTCCTGCCGGAGCACCCGGTACGCGGCGGAGACCGTGGTACGGCTGCTGGCCACCGCGGTGCAGAGCTCCCGCTCGGCGGGCAGCCGCAGTTGCAGTGGAAGTCGGCCGTCGAGAAGCAGCCCACGTACCGCCCGTGCGAGGGACTGGTACTCAGGCCCGGGGCCGCGCCACTCCCCCAGCAACCGGGCCAGCTGTTCACCGCGGATCGTGCGAGTGGGCATGATACGGGCCACTTTTCTTCGATTGGCTATGGGTGGACTGCCTTTCTCCCCCCACACTGGCAGGCATGGCATACCTGGTCAAGCATTACGGCTCACTGGCCGGTCGCCGCCTGCCCTGGCGCCTGACCCAGCTCTACATCGGGCTCGTGCTGTACGGCGTCAGCATGGCGCTGCTGGTGGAGTCCACCCTCGGGCTGGACCCGTGGGACGTACTGCACCAGGGTCTGGCGATCCATACCGGGCTGCGGTTCGGCTGGATCGTGATCATCGCGAGCGTGCTGGTACTGCTGGCCTGGATTCCGCTACGCCAGAAGCCGGGCTTCGGCACCCTCAGCAATGCGCTGGTGATCGGCCTGGTGGTCGACGCCGCGCTCGCGGTGATCCCCACCGTGGAGCCGCTGTGGCTGCGCTGGGTGTTTCTGCTCTCCGGGGTGCTGCTCAACGGCCTCGCGACCGGGCTCTACATCGGGGCCAGGCTCGGCCCCGGCCCCCGGGACGGCCTGATGACAGGGCTCGCCGCGCGCGGCCACTCGATCCGGGTGGTGCGTACCGCGATCGAGGCGTCGGTCCTGGTCGTCGGCTTCCTGCTGGGCGGCACGGTCGGCATCGGCACCCTGCTGTACGCGGTCGCCATCGGGCCCCTGGCCCACGTGTTCATCCCGCTGTTCACCGTCCCCGAGCCGGCCCAGCCCGAGCCCGCCCAGCCCGAGCCGGACGGGCCAGAACCGCTCGTGACCGGGCCGCGGGCGTCCGACCTTCACGCATCCAGGCCAGGCGGTGACGACAGGATGGGACGGACGCCAGCAGTTGCGGTCCCCGTCACCTGCCCGGCCGACGGCGCGGTGTAGCGGCGCTCAACCGCCGGCGCGCTGGACGACTACCGCCATCTCATCACTGGTGAACGCCCGCAGACTCGTCGTCCGTACGTTGCCCTGTGAACCCAGGGCCAGCGCGAACGCCGTCGCCGTCTCGTCGTCCGGACCCTCCATGATCGCCACTATGTCGTACTGACCCAGCGTCCAGTAGATCTCTTTGAGGTTCACGTTCATCGACTTGCCGAGCTCCGCGGCCTTGTTCGCCCGGTCCAGCGTGTCGCGGTAGTTCTGGATTCCCTTGTCCGTCCAGTTGATCAGCGCCACGTAGGTAGCCATGATCCCCCCTTGAACGCCGTGGATCCCCCTGATCCGCGTTGTCAGCATGTGTACCCCGACCGCTCCGGACCAATCAGAGCGCTGACCGTCCGCCGCACGCACGGGCGTCGCGCCAGGCAGCAGGGTCGTACCCGAGCGGACGGGGAGGCGAGGTCCACTGGGGCCGCATGCCGTCCAGCTCGCCAGGACAGGGCACGTGCCGGGTCCGTCCCCAAGGCCCGGTGAACTCACACCAGTCGCCAGGCGTCTCCCGCTCCGGACCGACCGACGTCCTGCCCAGTGAGTCCAACCACCCGGCGGTACGTGCCAACGACACGCCGACCGACCAGGAACCGCCGTCCGAGAACCGGCGCCGCAACGCGGCCAGTACTCCCAGGGCCAGCAGGTACCCGCTGGCGTGGTCGAGCACCTGAGCCGGCAACGGCACCGGGACGTCCGACCCGCGGTGCCTCCGGCCCTCATCGGCGATCCCGGTCGCCAGCTGCACCAGGCTGTCGAACCCCCTGCGGCGGCCCCACGGCCCGACACCCCCGTAGGCCGACAGCGACCCGACCACGATCCCGGGGCGCCGTCTCGCCAGCTCGGCAGCCCCGTAACCGAGGCGTTCGACCGCGCCCGGCCGATATCCCAGGAGCACGACGTCCGCCTCTGAGAGCAGCCGCGCGAAGCGGGCCTGACCCGCCGCCTCCCGCAGGTCCAGTACGGTGCTCCGCTTGCCGACCGTGGTGTCGGCGACCAGCGCCGGCACGTCCTCGGCCGTGGGTCCGTCGACCCGCAGCACCTCAGCCCCGTACGCGGCGAGGAACCGGCCACACACCGGCCCGGCGATCACCCGGGTCAGGTCGAGCACCCGTACCCCCGCCAGTGGTTCGTGTGGTGCGACCGCCCGGTCGGGCGCCGCGGAGCCCAGCGGCACGATATCCACCAGCGGCACCGCCGCGAGTGCTGCCGCCTGCGCGCCGCCCTGCCAGGCATCCCTGGTGCGCAGCGCGGCCGCGGCGCCACCGGCCTCGATGACCGCGCGTTCCAGCGCGACGGCGGACCGTCCCGCGACCATTTCCGCCACCGCGTCGGCCTCGGCGGGCACCCGAAGCACCGTCAACGCCGCCGTACGGTGCGCCGTGAGGTTCGTGTGCAACCGGATCCAGCCGTCCCGGGTGCGGTACGTACCCGCGACCGGATCCCAGACCGGCGGAAGCGGAGCCCCGGTACGTTCCACCAGACGTTCACTGCGGAACGCCCGGCCCACCTCGGCCATGTCGACCCTCGCCCCGGTGTCGGGACCACCCCGGTCCCGCCACAACCCCGCCACCGCGACAGTGGCCGCAGCCACCGATCCGGTCGCGGCCTGCGAGACCCGGAACACCGAAGGCAGTACGCCGTCCCGCTCCACCACCGTGAGCCGGTCGAGATCCTCGGCCGCACCGCCGCACCCCGACCAGAGGTCCCGGGCCACGGACGTGGCGTCCACCGCGCTAGATCCTGACCGGATGCCCGGCGTCCGCGATCGCGGCCTTCACCTCACCGACGGTCAGGGTGCCGAAGTGGAACACGCTGGCGGCGAGTACGGCGTCGGCCCCCGCGTCGACCGCTGGGGGGAAGTCCGCCACCTTCCCGGCGCCGCCGCTGGCGACCACCGGGATGTCCACCGCCGCGCGCACCGCGCCGATCAACTCGAGGTCGAAGCCCTCCCGGGTGCCGTCGGCGTCCATCGAGTTGAGCAGAATCTCGCCGGCTCCCAAATCGGCCCCGCGCTTCGCCCACCCGACCGCGTCGATGCCGGTGCCCCGGCGGCCACCGTGCGTGGTGACCTCAAATCCGCTCGGGGCCGGCTCGCCGCCGTCCGGGACCCGGCGTGCGTCCAGCGACAGCACCAGCACCTGGCGACCGAACCGCTCCGCAATCTCGGCGATCACCTCGGGACGGGCGATCGCCGCGGTGTTCACGCCGACCTTGTCCGCCCCCGCCCGCAACAGCGCGTCCACGTCGGAGACGGTACGCACTCCGCCCCCCACGGTGAGCGGGATGAACACGCTCTCCGCGGTACGCCGTACCACGTCGTACGTGGTCTGCCGGCCGTCCGCCGACGCGGTCACATCGAGAAAGGTCAACTCGTCAGCGCCGGCGGCGTCGTACGCGGCGGCCAACTCCACGGGGTCGCCGGCGTCCCGGAGGTCGGCGAACCTGACACCCTTCACCACCCGCCCAGCGGCGACGTCCAGGCAGGGGATCACTCGCACCGCGACAGTCATGAGGACTCCCGCAGGGCGGCCAGCGCCTCCGCGACCGTGAAGGCGCCCGCGTAGAGGGCCTTGCCGACGATCGCGCCTTCCACACCGGCCGGCTCCAGCGCCGCCAATGCTCGCAGATCGTCCAACGTCGAAACCCCGCCACTGGCGATCACGGGCGCGTCGGTACGTGCGCACACGTCGGCCAGCAGGTCGAGGTTCGGCCCGCGCAGGGTGCCGTCCTTGGTGATGTCGGTGACCACGTACCGGGCGCAGCCGGCCTTGTTCAGCCGTTCCAGGACCTCGTACAGGTCTCCGCCCTCGCGGGTCCAGCCGCGGGCGGACAGCGTGGTGCCCCGTACGTCGAGCCCGATCGCGACCCGGTCGGCGTACTCGGCGACCACCCGGTCACACCACTCCGGGTCCTCCAGCGCGGCGGTGCCGATGTTGACCCGGGTCGCACCGGTGGCCAACGCCGCCCGCAGTGAGGCGTCGTCCCGGATCCCCCCGGACAGCTCCACCGCTACGTCCAACTGCCTGACCAGCGAGGCCAGCAGTTCGGCGTTCGAGCCACGGCCGAACGCGGCATCCAGATCCACCAGGTGGATCCACTCGGCGCCGTCGTCCAGCCAGGCGCGCGCGGCCGCCACCGGGTCGCCGTAGCTGGTCTCGCTGCCGGCCTCGCCGCGTACCAGGCGTACCGCCTGGCCGTCGACCACGTCCACGGCCGGGAACAGCTGCAACATCGTCGGGTCTCCTTCTTCCCGCCCCACTTCAGGGCGTCTTCTAGCGGCGGTCCAGGGCAATCACCACGAAAGCCGGTAGCCCCAGCAGAATCAGGGCGGTCAGCCCGATCCGGAGTGTCAATGGCTCCACCACGAACCAGACCAGCGCCAGCCCGGTCGCCACCAGCGCCGCGATGCCGGCCCGCTCGCCACGGGTACGACGCAGAAACGTCCGTCCGGTACGCCGATCGGGCAGCCGCGGCAGCATCCCACGCACCCTCCGCCTGCGGCGTTCCCGGCGTTCCGCCGCGTGCCGCCGCGCCGCCGCCTCGGCCAACCGCTGCTGCCGACGTACCGCCCGCTCCCTGCTCGCCACGCGACCCGCCTATCGAAGGATGCCGATCCAGTTGGCGAGCAGCGTAGCGCCCACGTCCGCGGACTTCTCAGGGTGGAACTGGGTGGCCCACAGCGGCCCCCGCTCGACCGCGGCGACGAACTCCTCGCCGTGCTCAGCGGTGGTCACCAGGGTGTCCTGGGCGGCCAGGGCGGGCGAGGGGTGCGCCGCGTACGAGTGCACGAAATAGCACCGGGCATCGGCCGCCACCCCGGCGAACAGCCGGCTCCCGGCCGGCACCCGCAGCGTGTTCCACCCCATGTGCGGCACGCGTGGTCGCTCGGCCGCGGGCCGACCGGACGGCACCGCGAGCCGGGACACCTCCCCGTCGAAGAGGCCGAGCCCCTTGGTGACGACGCCGTGCTCGTTCCCCGCGGTGAACAGCACCTGCATCCCGACACAGATCCCGAGCACCGGGGCACCGGCGGCGACCCGCTCCAGGATCGGGCGGCGGCCGTCGATCGCGTCGATCCCGGCCATGCACGCCGCGTACGCCCCGACGCCCGGCACCACCAGCCCGTCGGCACGGGCGGCGAAATCCAGGTCAGCGGTGACCGTCACGTCGGCACCCACCCGGGCCAGCGCGCGTTCCACGGACCGCAGGTTGCCTGACCCGTAGTCCAGGACGGCGACGGTCGGTTTCACCGCGCCCCGCCCTCGGGCCACAGCCACAGCAGGCCGCCGACCAGCGCCAGCACCGCCAGTGCCCCGGTCACCACGATCGCGGTACGACTCGCCCCCTGCTGCCGCAGCGACCAGACACCGCCGACCAGCAGCCCGGCGACCCCCAGCAACAACATCGGCGCGAGAGAGCTCACAGCACGCCCTTCGTGCTCGGTACGCCGCCCTGCCGCGGGTCCAGCGCGACGGCGTCCCGCAACGCCCGGGCAAGCGCCTTGAACTGGGCCTCCACCACGTGGTGCGCGTCCGGCTGCTGGCCCGGGTTGGACGCCCGGAGCACCCGTACATGCAGGGTGATCCGGGCGTGGTGCCCGAACGACTCCAGTACGTGCCGGGTCATGCTGGTCGGGTACACCGGCCCGATGTACGGCGCCAACCCGGCCGGCTCCTCGTGCACCACGTACGGACGGCCCGAGAGGTCCACCGCGGCCTGCACCAACACCTCGTCGAGCGGTACGACGGCGTCGCCGAAACGGCGTACCCCCGCCTTGTCGCCCAGTGCCTCCGCGAACGCCTGCCCGAGCGCGATCGCGGTGTCCTCGCAGGTGTGGTGGGCGTCGATCTCCAGGTCACCCTCGGTGCGCACGGTCAGGTCGAACCCGCCGTGCTTGGCCAACTGGTGCAGCATGTGGTCGTAGAAGCCGACCCCGGTGGACACATCCGCCCGGCCGGAGCCGTCCAGCCGCAGCTCGATACTGATCTTGGTCTCGCCGGTGGTGCGCTGCACCGAGCCGGTACGACTCATGACTGCTCCATCCGCTCCCGGCCACTCATGACTGCTCGATCCGCTCCCGGCCGCTCATGACTGCTCCATCCACATTCCGGCCGCTCATGCCTGGTTCTTCACGACCGTGGTGATCGCCTCCAGGAACGCCGTCGTCTCCTCCGGCGTGCCGGCGGTGACCCGCAGCCAGCCCGGCAACCCGACGTCACGCACCAGGACCCCGTGCTCCAGCAGCGCCTGCCACACCCTGTGCTGGTCGCCCGCGACCCCGAACAACACGAAGTTGGCATCACTCGGCGACACGCTCAGGCCAAGGTCGGCCAGCCCACGTACGATCCGGTCCCGCTGCCCTTTGATCGCCTCCACCGTAGCCAGCGTCGCGTCCGCGTGCCGTAACGCCGCCCGCGCCGCCGCCTGGGTCAGCGCCGAGAGGTGGTACGGAAGCCGCACCAGCTGCAACGCCTGCACCACGGCAGGGTGCGCCGCGAGGTACCCGAGCCGGGCTCCGGCGAACCCGAACGCCTTGCTCATCGTCCGGGTGACCACCAGCCTCGGGTGGTCGGGCAGCAGGTCCAGCGCACTCGTGGTTCCGGTACGGGCGAATTCCGCGTACGCCTCGTCCACCACCACCATGCCGGGCGCGGCCCGCGAGACCGCCCTCACCACGGCCGGGTCCAGCGCGGTGCCGGTCGGGTTGTTCGGCGAGCACAGGAACACCACGTCCGGCTGGTGGTCGGCGACCTGCTGGACGGCGTGGTCCGGGTCCACCGAGAAGTCGGCCTCCCGGGCTCCGTCCCGCCACCCGGTGCCGGTGCCGAGGGCGAGCAACGGGTGCATCGAGTAGCTCGGCGTGAACCCGAGCACGGTACGGCCCGGTCCACCGAACGCCTGCAGCAACTGCTGCTGCACTTCGTTCGACCCGTTGGCGGCCCACACGTTCTCGGTCCGCAGGCCGTGGCCGAGGTAGCCAGCGAGGTCGCCGCGGAGCGCCACCGCGTCCCGGTCCGGGTAGCGATTGAGGTCCGAGAGCACCTCGCCGACAGCCTTCGCGATCTCCGACACCACGGCCTCAGGCAGCGGGTACGCGTTCTCGTTCGTGTTCAGCCGTACCGGTACGTCCAACTGCGGGGCACCGTACGGCACCCGCCCGCGCAACTCGTCCCGCAGCGGCAGGTCATCGAGGTTCATCGGGCCGCCCCGGGTACGGCGCGCTCCCGGGCCGCCGAGGTACGCGCCGCGACCGCCTGGCCGTGCGCCGGCAGGTCCTCGGCGTTCGCCAGGGCGATCACGTGGTCCGCCACGCCCGCCAGCGCCTCCTTCGTGTACTCCACCATGTGAATTCCCCGCAGGAAGGTCTGCACTGACAGACCACTGGAGTGCCGGGCACAGCCGCCTGTGGGCAGTACGTGGTTGGACCCCGCGCAGTAGTCACCCAACGACACCGGCGAGTACGCCCCGACGAAGATCGCTCCGGCATTGCGCACCCGCAGCGCGACCTGCCGGGCGTCGGCGGTCTGGATCTCGAGGTGCTCAGCGGCGTAGCCGTCCACCACGTCGATCCCCTGGTCGAGATCGCGTACCAGGACCGCGCCGGACTGGCGTCCGGTCAACGCCTGGGTGATCCGCTCGGTGTGCCTGGTGGCGGCGACCTGGACGGCCAACTCCGCGTCGACCGCGTCGATCAACCGGGGGCTCGGGGTGACCAGGACACTCGCGGCGAGCGGGTCGTGCTCGGCCTGGCTGATCAGATCCGCCGCGACGTGCCTCGGATCGGCGGTGTCGTCGGCGAGGATCGCGATCTCCGTCGGACCCGCCTCGGAGTCGATCCCCACCTGTCCCCGCAGCAGCCGTTTAGCGGCCGTGACCCAGATGTTGCCCGGGCCGGTGATCATGTCCACCGGCGGGCAGGTCTCGTCATCGGGGGCCGTGGCTTCCGGAGCGCCGCCGGTCGACCCGGTGCCCGCCACGTCCGTGCTGGCCCGGTCAGTGCCAGGCCCGTCGCTCCTGGCCCGCTCACTGCCAGCCCGCTCACTGCCGGTCAGGCCGTAGCCGAACATCGCGATCGCCTGGGCACCGCCGACGGCGTACACCTCGTCGACGTCGAGCAGCGCGCAGGCGGCCAGCACCAAGGGGTGCGGCAGTCCGGTCTCCCGCTGCGGTGGACTCGCCACGGCGATCTGTGCGACACCGGCGACCTGCGCCGGCACCACGTTCATCACCACGGACGACGGGTAGACCGCGAGGCCCCCAGGTACGTACAGGCCGACCCGGGACACCGGCACCCAGCGCTCGGTGACGGTGCCGCCCGCGACCACCTGGGTGGTGACATCGGTACGCCGCTGGTCGGTGTGCACCGTACGGGCTCGCGCGATGGAGACCTGCAGGGCCTGGCGTACCGCGGGGTCCAGGGCATCCGCCGCCGCGGCCAGCGCAGGGGCCGGAACCCGCAGCGGACCCAGCTCGACCCCGTCGAACCGGCGGGTCGCCTCCCGGACCGCGGAGACGCCACGATCCCGTACCGCCTCCACGACCGGCCGGATCTTTTCGATCGCTGCCGAGACGTCGAGCGCGGCACGGGGCAGCAGGCCGCGGGGGTCCGCGGTGGAGCTGGTCAGGTTGATGCGACTGAGCACCTGTCGAGTCTATGCGCGTCCCACGTTACGGACGCGCGCGTACCAGTTGACGAGACACACGCCACGGACGAACTGGGTGCTCCACAGGGCGCCACCGTCGTCGACAGCCGAAGCCACCGACCAGCCGTGCCGCACCCGCACCTTTACGGTCCGCGGGGGGCCGAGCCCCCCGTCTCGCCCTGAGGTCCCGCAACCGGGCCCGCCCCAGGCCCCGCAACCGGACCCGCTCCAGGGCCCGCAACCGGACCTGCTCCGGGACCCGTGGCGCCGGGTCGCGGTGCGCCGCCCTCAGGCGACCCGGGCATGTGCCCCGGCACCGGTACTTCCTGCACCTGCCCGCCGTACCCCGGCGGCCCGTGCCCCGGACCGCCAAGCCCCGGACTGCCAAGCCCCGGGACACCGGGCTCCGGGACACCATGACCCTGGCCCGGACTGCCGTGACCCGGGACACCATGACCCGGCGGCCAGTATCCGGTGGTCGCCGATGGCCAGGCGCCCTGCCAGTGCGGCCACTCCTCCGGTAGCGGTCGCCGCAGCAGCGGCCACCGTGACCACCCCGCCAGCAGGGTATACGTGAACGCCGCCGTGAACCCCTGTAGCCCGAGTACGCCGAGCGCCCCCAAGCGGGCCGGGCGACGGAAGGTGTCCCCGGGCTCCGCCCGATCCAGCACCTGTTGGAACTCCGCCAGCCCGATGTGCCGGCCCACCTGCCAGGCCACCACCGCGCACAGCAGGCAGCCGGCGACCGTACCGACGAGGAGCAGGGGGCCACGGTGCCGGCGTACCAGCAGCCAGACGACCAACGCGGACAGCACTCCACCAACCGCGCCGATCACTGCGAACCAGCCGTCATCGGCGAAATACGTTTCCGCGGACGAGTCGGCATGTACCGGACCGTCGCCGGTCATCAGGATCTCGGCACCTGGTGTCACCAGCTGCCAGAGCACCCCCAGTAGCACCCCGAGAGCGGCCAGCGCCACCATCACCCCGGTCGCGGCGGCGAGCTCACGCCCCCACACGAGTGCGGGATCGCCAGGTTGGCTCCGTGCCGGGGAAACGGCGACGGGGGACGCCCAGGCGGCATCACCAGGCGACGTTGCGCCAGGAGAAGGCTCGGGACGAGTCACATGATCGATACTGCCAGGGCCAGGCCCGTCGATCCCGACAGGGCCGAGAAGTCCGTGCCGCCGCGATCCGGCCCGCTCCCCCCACGCCGGTCCGACCTGCTCGCCCCCCGCCGTACCGTCACGGCCACCCGCATCGCTCACCCCGCTACCGCATGCGGCCCGAGCAGCGCCTTGAGATCGGCCATCAACGCTGTGGAGGGCTGCACCCGCAGTGGTCCGAGCCGAAGAACCGTGGTGCGTTTGCCGTTCACCAGTCGCAGTTGCACCTCCGCACTGCCCGGATGACTGGTCAACACCTCTTTGAGCCGCTCCACCAGCGGGGGCACCACGCGAGCCGCCGGTAACGAGAGCACCACCGGTTTGCTGTCCAGGTCAGTGGCCAGATCCGGCAACGAGAGGTCGGCGGCGATCAACCGCGGTACGTCCTCCCGCCGGTCGACCCGGCCCTTCACCGCCACGATCGCGTCCTCGGTGACGTACGGTCCGACCAGTTCGTACGTGTTCGGGAAGAACAGCACTTCGACGGCGCCTTCCAGGTCCTCGAGCGTCGCCGATGCCCAGCTGCGCCCCTGCTTGGTGACCCGCCGCAGCACCCCCGAGAGGATCCCGGCCAGGGTGACCTGGGCTCCGTCGAGCACCGACTCGTCGGACAACTGGGACACCGGCATGTCGGCTGCGGCCTGCAGGGACCGTTCCACACCGAGCAGTGGATGGTCGGAGACGTACAGGC
>JBOGDK010000065.1:0-16011 GCA_050701795.1 Micromonosporaceae bacterium | reverse complement strand
ATGTTGATCCAGCAGTAGTGGCTTCCGGGAAGCGCGTGGGCCTCCGAGCGCGGTGAGCGCCCGATTCCACCCGCTTCGACCGGAAGGTTCACATGGCTCTCACGCGCCCGCGTACCGATCTCGCGCGACCCACCCGCCTCGCCGCGACGCTGTACGCATACGTGTTCTGCACCAACCTGATCCTGCTCTACCCGCTGTACGCCCTGCTGTTCACCGACACCGGGCTCACCACAGCACAGGTGTCGTCCGTCCTCGCGCTCTGGGCGCTCAGCGCCCTGGTGCTGGAGGTGCCCAGCGGTGTCTGGGCAGACGTCGTATCCCGCCGGGCACTGCTGTGCGTCGCCCCGCTGTTCGCCGCCGCCGGATTCGCCTGCTGGGCGTTCGTCCCGGCGTACTGGTCGTTTGCGCTGGGTGCGGTGCTCTGGGGGATCCAGGGAGCCCTGATGTCCGGTGCCATGGAGGCACTGGTCTACACCGAGCTTGACCTGGCGGGTGCCGCCGACCGGTACGCCACGGTGATCGGGCACGCTCGTACCTTCGAGGTCGCCGCGGTCCCCCTGGCGATGGTGGCCGCCGCACCTGTGTTCGCGTACGGCGGCTACCCACTGGTGGGTACGGCCAGCATCGCCGCCTGCGTGGTGGCCGCCCTGGTGGCCCTGACGTTCCCTGAACACCGCCGTCCACCCACCGGTACGGCGGCTTCCGTACCGGTGGAGGCGGCGGCACACGCCGGACCGCTCACCGACGCGACCCAGCACGCCGGGTCCGCAGCACCACCGTCACCGGCCACGGACGATCCGCCGGACGCCTCAGGGGAAACCCTCGGGTACCTGGGGACCTTGCGTGCTGGACTCGCCGAGGTACGTGCCAACCGGCCGGTACGGC
Organism: Micromonosporaceae bacterium; assembly: GCA_050701795.1. Classification (GTDB taxonomy): domain Bacteria; phylum Actinomycetota; class Actinomycetes; order Mycobacteriales; family Micromonosporaceae; genus WHSM01. Next base: position 15,126 of record JBOGDK010000065.1, on the reverse strand, counting down.
TGACCGTACTGGCGTTTCCCGCGGTGATCGCGATCTGGGGCGCGCTGGACGAGTACGTACCGATCCTGGTCCGGGACACCGGCGTCGCCGCCGCGTCGGTGCCGCTGTTCGTGCTCTTGGTGTGGACCGGGGTGACCGTCGGCGGGCTACTGGCCGGGGCTGCGCGGAACATCGCCGGACGCGGGATGGCCGCCGTCCTCACCGCCGCCGGGGTCGCCCTCGCGGCCGGGGCCCTGAGTCGGGTACCCGCCGGGATCGTGCTGATCGCGGTGTCCTTCGCGCTGTTCCAGATCGCCACGATCCTCGTGGAGGCCCGACTGCAACACCAGATCACAGGCCCCAGCCGGGCCACCGTGACGTCGGTGGCCAACCTCGCACTCGGGGTCGGCACCATCGTCGTGTACGGGCTCTACGCCGCCCTCGCCACGGTCGCGCCCCACAGCGTGGTCTTCGCCGTGGCGATGCTGCCGTACCTCGGGGTGGCAATGGCGTACCTACGTACGAAAAGCACGCCATGAGGGGCCTCGGGTCAGGACGGCACCACGTCCCAGGTCGTCAGGCAGAGCGGGTGGCCAGCGGGTCGGCGTAGCCGAAGCAGTGGTCAGCGTTCGGCTGGAAGTCGCACTTCGTGGCACCGGCCTCCAGCACCCGTACCTCCGCTGCGTCCCGGTCGTCGACGCAGAAGTCCAGATGCATCTGTATCGACGAGGACGGGTCCGGCCACGTGGGCGGCATATAGCCGGCGACGGCCTGAAAGTCGAGCGTGACGGAACTGAGCTTGATCACGTCAGACATGAGGGTTCCCACTTTATTCGGGACACACGGCCCATCCAGGTCGGTGTCACTCGGCTCATGTGTGGGACTCCCGCCGTAGGGGAGAATCGTCGCTCGTGGCCGATGTTTCTTCTGGACGAGCCGTGCACCCGGTGGTGGGGGAAGGGGACGATCCTGACCTGCCCCGGGCCCGCGACGGGGACAACGCCGCGTTCGCCCGCCTCGTGGCGCCACTGCGTGGCGAGCTACACGCCCACTGCTACCGGATGCTCGCCTCCAGCCCGGACGCTGACGACGCTCTGCAGGACGCACTGCTGCGCGCGTGGCGGGGGCTCAGGCGGTTCGAGGGCCGCAGCCCGTTGCGTTCGTGGCTGTACGCCGTGGCCACACGTACCTGCCTGGACCTCATCGACGCCCGTGGCAGGCGGGCCCTGCCTGTCGACCTCGGCCCGTCCAGCGACCGCGCCGTCCTCGGCGACACTCCGTCGACCGATGTCGCCTGGATCGGCCCCTACGCGGACGCCGCCCCTGGCAGGGGTGTGAACACCCCGGAGGCGCGGTACGAGCAGCGTGAATCCGTCGAGCTCGCCTTCATCGCCGCCCTGCAACATCTGCCGGGCAACCAGCGTGCGGCGCTGCTGCTCTTCGATGTCCTCGGCTTCTCCGCCGCCGAGATCGCGGCCACGATGAACACCTCGACCACCTCGGTGAACTCCGCCCTGGCGCGAGCCCGCAAGATCCTCGCGGAGAAGGTTCCCCCGCCCACCCAACAGCAGACTCTGCGAACCATCGGCGACGCCCGCCTGCGGGAGGTCGTTTCCGCGTTTTCCACCGCGCTCGCCGACGGTGACGCTGACGCCATGATCGCGCTGCTCACCGAGGACGTGACGTGGTCGATGCCGCCGCTGCCGCACTGGTATCGCGGCATCACGGCCGTCACCGACTTCGCCCAGCGCGTCCCCCTGGGCAGCTGTGGCTCCTGGCGCCACCTTCCGACCAGCGCGAATGGCCAGGCCGCCGTCGCGCTCTACCTCTGGGACGACGCTGCCGCCACGTACCTGAGCTGGTCGATCACAGTGCTGTCGATGCGGGGCGACCGGATCGCCGAGATCACCTCGTTCATCGGCCCCGGCCACTTCCCGCTTCTCGGGCTCCCCGCCTCGCTGCCTCGCTGACTCGTGCGACGGGATCACCCGGCGGTCTCGACGAGCGCGGCCAACCTGCCCAGTGACTCCCGCCAGCCCGCCTCGTTGGCCTCGGGCGGTACGCCGCTGGGCAGCCCGTCGTGCACCGCGACGAGTTCGGTCCCGCCATCCGCGTCGGCGAGCGAGATCGTGATGGTCATCTCCCCGCGAAGGGCGGGATCATCGGTCTCGAACTCGTCCACCTCGACGACCAGCTCGTCCGGTACGAGTTTCACGAACCGGCCGTGGTACGTGTCAGTGTGCGCGGTCGTCTTGCCGACCCCGTCCGGCGCGTCGTACGTCAGTGAGATCCGGAACCTGCCGCCCTCGTGGCCTTCGAACTCGTGCACCTGGCAGGTCATGGCGGTGGGCACCTTCCACCGGGCGACCGCCTCCGCGTCGATCAGCGCGTGGTAGACGCTCGCCCGCGGCGCCTTGATCCGTCGACTGACCCGGGTCGTCGCCATGTGATCCATCGTCACACAGCCGCGTTGGCTTCTTTCCGGCGTCCTATTTCCGGCGTCCTAGCGACCCTCGCCAGATCCTGGGGATTCGCCGGGACTGAGGCGTTCCAACGACTCCCGTACGGTGCCCGCGATCGGTGTCGGTCGACGGTTGGCGCGGTCGACGAACACATGCGTGAAGGAACCTTCCGCGAGTAACTTCCCGCCCTCGGCGAACAGGCCGAGCCGGTACGTGACGCTGGAGCGTCCCAGCCGCTCCACCCGTAGCCCGACGTGGATCGGCTCCGGAAACGCCGCCGACGCCTTGTAAACACACCGGGACTCCACACACACCCCGATGGTGTCGCCGCCGTGGATGTCCAGGCCGCCTTCCCGGATCAGCCAGTTGTTGATCGCCGTGTCCATCAACGAGTAGTACACGGTGTTGTTGAGGTGCCCGTAGATGTCGTTGTCGGTCCAGCGCGTGGCCACCGGCCACAGCACCGGAAAGTCGTCGCTGGTCGCGGACCGGGCCTGTGTGCCGTCAGCCACCGTTGTCCTCCTCGTGTCGGGCGATGGTTACGTACCGTTGTCGCTGCTGCCGCCGTCCGGTGAGTGTCCCGCTGTGACGCCTGTCGCGGTCCTGCTGGGTACGGCCCAAGGCGTCTCCCGCCATAGAATCCCCCGTCTGGGGAGCTCTGGAGCACGAACCACCGGCGAGGTACGCCGGGCGGTCATCGGTGAGGATGGCGCGTGCTCGAAGCGGCAGGTATCGAACCGTCCGAGGAACGGGTGTACCGGATGCTGATCGGCGCCCGGGACGCCGACGTCGCGACCGTCGCACACCGGCTGGCACTCGACCCGGCGACGGCGGAGTCGCTGCTCACGTCGCTGGCCGCCAAGGGACTGGTGAGCCGGATTTCGGGGTCACCGCCGCGGTTCGTACCGGTGCCGCCGGATGTGGCGCTGGGGCCGGTGCTGTTGCGTAGCCAGGAAGCGCTGGAATGGGCGCGCCGCGACGTGGCGCAGCTCGCCGAGGAGTACCGGGCCGGGGTACGCCGGCACGATGCCGGCCACCTGGTCGAGGTGATCACCGGCGCGGCGGCGATCCGGCAGCAGTTGCGCAATCTGGCGTACGGGGCGCGGGAGGAGATCCGGTGGTTCTGCAAGGCCGGCCACGTGGCGATGTCCTCGCAGGACAACGACGAAGAGTTCGAGATGCTCGCCAAGAGCGTGCGATACCGGGTGCTGTACGAACGAGCGCTGCTGGAGCAGCCCGGCATGGTGGACAACGTGGCGCTCGGGATCCGGGCCGGCGAGGTCGCCCGGGCCACCGCCACCCTGCCGGTACGGCTCGCGATCGCCGACGGCACCATGGCGATCTGTCCCCTGGTCTCCGGTACGGATGACGGCTCCACCAGCGGCTTCGGAGAACCCACCGCCGCCGTGGTACGCGGCAGCAGCCTGCTCGACGCTCTGGTGGCTCTGTTCGAAAGCTACTGGGCAACCGCGTCGCCGTTGCACGTCACCGACACCGGAGAGCTGGCGGATTACGCGGGCGTGGCTCGCCCCGGCGCGACCGGCGCGACCCTGGCCGATGACGAGCAGTACCTGTTGTCGCTGATCGTGGCCGGGGTGGCGGACAAGGCGATCGCGAGCCAGTTGCGGGTCAGCCACCGCACGGTGCAACGCCGGATCCGGGACCTGATGGAACGGGTCGGGGCACACACCCGTACCCAGCTGGTGTGGCAGGCAGCCCGCCGCGGCTGGCTCGCCTGACCTGCAGCCACCCCGGCACCCCGGCACCCCGGCACCCCGGCACCCCGGCACCCCGGCACCCCGGCACCCCGGCACCCCGGCACCCCGGCACCCCGGCGATTATTCACGCTTTCGATGTCGCGAGTGGTGGTGCATTGGTTTCTGTAGGGGACCTGTTGCGTGCGGTGAGAGGAACTCCGGAACGCCGTGGCGAATTCGAACCCGCCATTTTCCCTTGTGGATCACGCGATGGTGGTAACCACACAGGAGAACCCCATTGTGCAAATCAGTCGCACCCCCGTCGACCCAGTGGCGGATGTGGTGCGCCTCGCACCAGTGGGCCGGTCGGTCACATCCGGGAAATGCGCACCCCCGATCACGGAGAATCAACGCTCGGCGTTGTGCCCGGGTGAACAACCGGATGGTGCGCCCGACGTCGAGCGGAATCGAATCGCTACCGAGCACGGCGGGAGCAAGTCGGCATCGCAGGCCAAGCGCCGCACTGCCCCCGGCGACAATTCCTCGCCGGTGTCGAGTACGCCCGCCCCCACCTCCCGCCGCAGCTTGTCGACATCGACAGTCAGCACGACCTGGGGACGCTCGGCGCGCTGCGCAGGCAACCCACCACCCGCCAAGGCCCGGCGACACACCTCCACCAGAGTGTCAGCGGCACGAGCACCTGGACTGCGTACGTCGGGTTGGTCGGCGTCGGTCGGTCGGGGCGCGGCAAGGGGATCCAGGGCACGCCGTACGACCGCGGCGGACTCGGTGTCCAGCTGCCCCTTCAACCACACCGAGCCGCGCCCGTCTGGGGTGAAGCTGAGGTGTCTGCGCTGGTAGGCGCGGCGCTCCTGGGCCTCGAGCCGACGTGCCTCATCGGCATCCGCGGCTTCAGGATCCACCACGTCCAGCACCCGCCGACCTAGCCTCGCCAGCCGCAACGGGTCGAACACCTGGGCCTGCTCGACCAGGAATGACTCCGCCTCTGCCCGGGTCGACAGTGGCACCTCCGGCGGCAGCGCCTCAAGAGTGTCAATGATCACCCGCGCGTGGGAGACCGCGACTGACCCGTCCGTCAGCGCCCGCCGGGTCTGGTCCAAACCCCCGGAAAGCGCCGAGGCCAACACCACCTGTTGCTTGGCTTCTGCGGGAGTGACCCGCACCGCCTCACGCAACCATGCCTGCGTGGAGCTGGCCACCGCCCGCCCAGCTATGTCACGGCCGTGCACCTCGGCTACAACTCGCAACCGCACAGCGTCGACCTGATTCCGCACCCGCGCCGCGGTGACCAGCAACTCAGTGACCTGCGAGTCGCTGGAGGACCACAGAGGTGTATCCGAAATAGAGTTGAGGAGATCCGAAATCTCGGCAAGGGTCGCGGCAACATATTCGCCGCCGGCACGCCTTACCGCAGAAGTCATGGCCACAGTCTAAAGAGGACCCCTGACATTTCTTCTACTAAATGAGCACCCTTTCGGAAGATCGCACAAAACCAATCTGGTGTACGGCAACAAGCGACCGAAGGGCGCTCGACCCTAGACCGGGTACTGGATTGGCGCGGCGCCACGCCTTGTGACGCGCAGGCGCTGGCCCACGGGTCGAAGCGCTCAACCGGGGTACGGCCGAACATGCACAATGCCGGGTACGCAGACGACATGCTGCGGGCTGGTAACGCCTGGAGGACCCTGTGGCGATCGTGTTCGAACTCGTGATCAACTACGGGCACGACCACGCCGCCGCCCAGGACGCCAGCCGCCTCGTCGCCATCCATCCTCCGCTGACGGCCGGGCCTCACCACGTCCGGTTGCACCAGCCGCTGACCAGAACCGTGCGCGACGCTGCCGGAGAGCCCTATCTGGAGCTGTCCATCGTCCCCGCTCAGGTCGGGTTCGGGGTAGGACTGGACGGATCTCAGCCGCGGCTGGCGCTGACCGCCAAGGAACTGAGCAAGCTCGGCAGCGGCCTGTATTCGCTGCTGGCCACATTCACCGGATACCGGGCCGCACGAGTCGGTTGGGACCCGGAAACCTTCATCGATCCCGTCGAGCTGCAGCAGGAGTGGGCCGAGGAACTGGCTGCGGGAGCGTTGCCGGGCCTGGTACTTGCCGAGGATCTCCAGCTGCACACGTCGATGCGTGGCTTCGTGCCGTTCGCCGACGGTTTCGTATGGATTCCTTACGAAGCTGAGCGGCCCTCGTCATTCACCACAGACACCGGTGGCCTGTGACGGCAGACAGGTCCACCGACGACCGTCCGCCAGGGCAAGCGACTGGCCGTTGGGCTGAGCACGTTCGGCCGGGGACGGCTGGCCGGCCGGCGGGGAGGTGGTCCGGCCAGCCAGCCAATCACCCCAGTGCGTACGCTCGCAGCACCGTCTGGGTGACGGAGTTGCCGTCGGTGTCCCAGGCGCGTACCCGCAACGAGACGAAGCCGCTGCCCTGCGACGCCGCCGGGTGTTCCAGACGTACCCGGAACTGGCCGTCGCCCTGGTCGGTCAACGCGGCGTCATGCCACCGCTCCCCGTCGTCGTACGAAGCGGAAACCTCCATACCGGCCACGGCGAGGCCGCCGAGTCCGGCCTGGTGTCGCGCGGTGATGTCGAGGTTGGCGGCGCGCTCGTCGCCGGCGACACCGTGCAGATCCACCGGCACCGCGTAGTCGAGCTGCAGCAACGGCAGCAGTGGTTTCTCGCCCGCCCCGGGCTTTTGGGACTCGAACGACCAGCTCGTGTCGGTACGCACGGAGCAGCGCCACTCGGGCGTCTCCCGTACCACCGAAAGGTCCAACCGGTAGCGACCCGACTCGCCGCCGGCCGGGAAGTCTCCCCAGGCGTGCTTCGCCTCGGCGATCAGGTCGCCGTCGCGGTACAGCTTCCCGGTCACGGTGTCCGCCGGTACGCCACCCCAGTCGCCGCGGTCGGCACGGCTGTAGTGACCCGGCTGCCCGTCAGCCACCTCCGGGATCCGGATGGTGAGCACGTCACCGGACCGGTACGACGTCAGCCCCTCGACCCCCCGCGGGATCGCCGGACGGGCCACGGGTGCGTACCAGGTCTCGTTCGAGCGTTGCCCTGGTGCGTACCGCTGGATCGGGCCGGTCATCCCGCCACGCACCGGGGCACTGTTGTCCCAGGTCGACCGGTGGTGCACCTCGTGACGCCACCAGGTGTCGTTGGCGCTGACGTACTCCTCGCGTTCGTGCGCGGTCGGTACGTGCCGCTGGAACTGGTTGATCGCCTCGTCCTGCCACGGTCGCCACCCGAACCGCTGTTCCTTGGTGTACGGGAAGCCGCCGTTGTCGGTGTAGCGGGTCATCACGGTGGCCGTGTTGGCCGAGGTGACGTGGTGCAGCACCCGTTCCGGTACGCGTTGCTTCGACACCTGCATCACGTCGTACAGGTACGGGCTGGCCGGGGTTCCGCGCAGCTCCACCGTGACGGAGGCGCCCGCGAGCGAGTCCCGGAGCCGGTTCGCCTCTTCGCGGGTGATGACGACCGCGGTCGCGGGCAGCCGGTCGCCCTTCGGGTTCCAGGAGGTGAGGACCACGCTGTTGGCGGGCGCCGCCACGATCACCGCCGAGGCACCGGCCGCGGCGGCGGCCTTCACCGCGGCGTCGTCGTTGTTGGAACGGCCGTTGACGAGCGCCGCCGTTCCCGAGAGGTCGACCCCATCGTCGGCCAACCGCTGGTAGTCCTCGGGGCGGCCGTCACCGACGTCGACCACCGGCAGCTTGTGCGTGCCGTCGAGGGCCGGGGAGCGGTTCAGATACCGCGGATCCAGGTCGAACTCGTCGCCGTTGGTGAGCGCGCGTACTGAGATCATCGGAGCGGTCAACTGCCACCGGGACGCGAACTCGAACGTCCCTTCCCTGGTGTCGGGGGTGGGGGTGACGTACAGCCGGCGGCTGGAGGCGTACTCCATGTGCCCGTTGGCGATCCGGCGGTCGGCGACCGCCCGGTGGGTGTAGAAGCTGAAGATCCCTTCCTGCACCGCCGGTCTCGGGGTCTTGATCTCGACCTGGTTCGCCTTCCGGGCGTCCAGCACCAGCGACATGTCCTTGTCGATCTCCAGCTCCGGGTCCACCACCAGGCTGGCCACCCGACCGTCGGAGACCCGGTCCTTGATCACCCCGTGCAGGAAGTAGTCACCCTCGGGCACCTCGACCGTACGGGTGGAACCCGCCGGGATGTACGTACGGACGTCGTACCGGCGGTCGGTGCCGAGCAGCAGCACCGGGTTGACGAACGCCGGCTCCCCTGCCCGGTTCACCCCGGTCAGCGTGACGGTACGCCGCGGCGCCTCCTTCACCGCCCCCAGCGTGGTGTGCAGCGACACCTCCCCGTCGGCACTCGCCGCTGTGAGGTAGCCGCCGTACCGCCCGGCGGGCAGCTCTGCGGCGTCCACAGTGACCGCCACGGTCGCCGCGCCGCCGGCGGGCACCTCGACCGAGGTGGGTACGTCGATCGCAGCAGCGTCGCCGGTGACGTCGAGGGTCAAGGTCACCGCCGCGTCGGAGTGGTTGGTGTATCGCACGTCCTTGCTGGCGGACTCGCCGCCGGAGAGGCTGCCGAATCCGAGGCTGCCGGTGGCGTACGCGCCCTGCTGGCTGGCCCGCGACACGTCCACCCGACCGCCACCCTGGGCGTACGGCGAGTAGTCCGGGTGCCGTTCCGCCGTGCTCACCAGGGCGTCTTTGAGCTGGTCAGGGGCCCAGTCGGGGTGCTGACCAGCGAGGATCGCGGCGGCGCCGGCCACGTGCGGGGCGGCCATCGACGTACCGGACGCGGCGGTGTAGTGCTCGTCGACCGGCGTACCCATCGAGGTGCCGCTGGCGCGGGCGGCGACGATCCCGACGCCCGGCGCCGTGATGTCCGGCTTGAGTGCCAGGTCATCGAGCCGCGGCCCCCGGCTGGAGAACGAGGCGAGGGTCTCGTCCCGGTCCACCGCGCCGACTGTCAGCGCGGCGTCGGCGGCGCCGGGGGAACCGATCGTGAACTCGTCCGGCCCGTCGTTTCCGGCGGACGCCACGAACAGGGTGCCGGTTTCCTCGGTGAGCCGGTTCAACGCCAGGCTCAGCGGGTCGGTGCCGTCGGTGGGGCCGGCCCCGAGGCTCAGGTTGACCACGTCCGCGCCCGAGGCGGCGGCCCACTCCATCCCGTCGAGCACCATCGACAACGAGCCGGTGCCGTCGTCGCCGAGCACCTTCCCGACCAGCAGCCGGGCCCCTGGTGCGACGCCTTTCCGGTCACCTCCGGACGCCGCGCCGGTGCCGGCGACGGTCGCGGCGACGTGGGTGCCGTGCCCGTACGCGTCACCGGTGGTCGGGCTGTCGGTGAAGTTGCGGGCTTCGGCGACCTTTCCTTCGAGGTCCGGGTGGTCCGCGTCGACTCCGGTATCGAGCACCGCGACCGTGGTGCCGCTGCCGTCGTGGCCGTCGGACCAGGCGTCCGGCGCACCGATCTGCGACACGCTGCGGTCCAGCGCGGCCTTGACCGTACGGTCCAGCCAGATCCGCTTCATCCCGCCGGCCAACCGGGGCGTGACCTCCGCGGTGGCGACCCCTTTCCGGTCGTCGTCCACGGACTCCCAGAACGCGGCGGCTTCGGACTTGTCGGTCCGGTACGCCTTCCCGGGCAGGCTCTGCAACGTCGCCGTGGTACGTGCCCCCGCGGGCACCTCCGTGTCGCCCGCCCGCGCCGCGGAACCGTACGACACGATCAGCGGGATCGTACGAGCGTGCGCGTCGTCGTACCGCTGCGCGAGGAGACGGTCGACGTTGAACAGCTCCCAGTCCAGCGCCCCGTCGACCAGGTACGGGAACACGTCGCTCGGGATCACATGCAGGTCGCCCCGGATGTCGAGTTGTTCGTAACTGGCGGCGGACTCGCCGTCCCGGGGCTGCACGGAAATCGCCCGGCGGCCGTCCGGGAACTGCTCCACCCGTACCTGGTCCCCGGTGATCAGGGTCAGGCCGGTGACCGATGCGCCCGGGGCGTGGGGTACCGCCGGGACGCTGCCGGGGGCTGCAGCGGCGGGTGCGACCGGCGCGAGGGTGAGGACGACAGCGAGTGTGACGCCGAGCGTGCCGAGTCGGTGTCGGCGTCGGGTGGTGTGGTGCGGGGGTACCGGGGGCTGCATGGGGGCGGGCCTTTCCAGGTGCCGGAACCTGGCTGCCGGTGGTGCGAGAGCCAGGCAGGTCCGACCTCAGATTCGCCCGCCGCGGTGGCGGCGTCACTACCAGGCCGGTGCCGCGGTTGTGCCATGTCGCTACTGCGACACCGTGGACAGACGCTTTTGTCCTGGTACGGGGCTTCGGTCCGGTCGGGTGCAGAAAGGACTGACCCGCCGCCACCCCGACGGAGTCGCCGCCGGCGCTACCCGGACGGGCTCGCCGCGGACGGGGCGGGACGCAGGGTGGCGGCGAGCACGGCGCGCTGGGTCGGGCGGGCGGCCTCGTACCGCTGGCGACCGGCGTCGGTGAGGCAGACGAATACACCCCTCCGGTCCAGATCACAGATCGCGCGGCTGACCAGACCTTCCCGCTCCAGCCGGGCGACCAGCCGGGAGGCGGCGCTCTGGCTCAGCGGCAACGACTCGGTCAACTCCTGCGACCGGTATTTGTCCTTGCCGCCGGTCGCCAGGCGCTCCAGGGCTTCGAACTCGCTCACCCCGATCCCGTGCCGGGCCTGCAACTCCCGCTCAAGGGCGCTGGAGACGCTGGCGTGCCGGGCGAGGAGGTCCCGCCAGGCATCCACCAGGGACCGGTCGGCGTCACTGTCGGTCACGCCATGGAGGCTATCAGATGCAGGCGCATAATATGCGTCACAATTAAATGCGTAGGAATTAAATGTGCGCGCATGTAACGTCCCCACGGTGACTTCCCAGAACCTCCCCGCATCAGACAACCGACCCTGGAGCAATCAACCCTGGAGCGCCCGCGTCTGGGGCGTACTCATGGTGGCCTGCTCTGTCGTGGCGCTCGACGCGCTGGACGTCTCCATGGTCGGGGTCGCGCTCCCCTCCATCCGCGCCGAGCTCGGCCTCTCCACGTCCGCACTGCAGTGGGTGGTGAGCGGGTACGTCCTCGGCTACGGCGGCCTGCTGCTGCTCGGCGGCCGCGCCGCTGACCTGCTCGGCAGGCGGCGGGTGCTGCTGGTCGCGCTCGGCGTGTTCGCCGTCGCTTCGCTGCTCGGCGGCCTGGTCAGCGACGGGCACTGCTCATCGCGGCGCGTTTCGTGAAGGGCGCCGCCGCCGCGTTCACCGCCCCGGCCGCCCTGTCCATCGTCACCACGACCTTCCCGGAAGGGCCGGCGCGGAACCGCGCCATCAGCATCTTCGGTGTCTTCGGAGCCAGCGGCTACTCACTCGGGCTGGTGTTCTCCGGGCTGATGACCGAGGTCGGCTGGCGGTGGACGTTCCTGCTGCCGGTGCCGCTGGCGATCCTCACCCTGATCGCCGGCGTGAAGCTGATCCCACCCGCCGGACGACCGGACCGCGACGGCCGCGGGTACGACGTACTCGGCGCCGTCACCGGCGCCGCCGCGATGTTGCTGCTGGTCTACAGCGTGGTCAACGCACCGGAGGTCGGCTGGACAGCCGCACCCACCGTGATCGGGGTGCTCGTCGCGGCCGGCCTGGCGGTGGCGTTCGTGACCGTCGAGGCCCGCAGCCGGCATCCACTGGTCCGGCTCGGCATCCTCAGCTCCGGACCGCTACGACGCGCCAACCTCGGCGCGATGGTGTTCTTCGGCGGGTTCATCGGGTTCCAGTTCGTGGCGATGCTCTACCTGCAGTCGGTACGCGACTGGAGTCCACTGCAGACCGCGCTGGCCTTCCTCCCCGCCGCCCTGATCGTGGCGTTCGGATCCCCGCGCACCGGGCCGGTGATGGACCGGATCGGCACCGTACCGCTGATCGTGGCCGGCGTCGCCAGCCACGTTGTCGGCTACGCGCTGTTCTTCCGGGTCGACGCGACGTCGGGCTACCTCGGCTCGGTACTGCCCAGCATGGTGCTCCTCGGGATCGGCTTCATGCTCGCGTTCCCGGCCCTGAACGTCCAGGCGACGTCCGGGGTCGCCGACCACGAACAGGGGCTCGCCGGCGGCCTGCTGAACACCTCGGTGCAGATCGGCGGCGCGGTGGGGCTCGCCGTGGTGACCGCCGTGGTGACCGCCGTGGTGACCGCGAGCGGTGGCGCGGAGGCCTCGCCCGCCGCGCTGTTGGCCGGCTTCCGACCGGCGCTGGCCGTGGTGGCCGGACTCGCGCTGGTCGGCCTGGTGGTCGCTCTCGCCGGCGTGGCGGCCCAGCGACGCAGGCTCGAGGCCACGGCCCCGGCCGGCGACGACCCGCTGCTGGTGGTGTCGCCCGTCCCGGAGTCCCTCGGCTCCCGATGAGTCTCGTCGGGGCAGTCCCGGCCCGCGTCGGCGTGTCGGCCCCTGGCGCGAGGGCCATGGATGCGCTTGTATGAATCCTCCAGGCGCAGGGAACATGCCGAAGCTTCCTTGCGTCAGGCGTCAAGTCCGGATCTTGAAGCTTCAGTCGGCATTTTCCGGGGCTGAAGCTTCAAGATCGCGGGGAAACCAGGGACATACAGGGGTGATCCGAGTGACCGAATCAGAGCGCTTGAGCCGTCGTAACCTGCTGCGGGGGGCTGTCGTGGTGAGCGCCGTGGGAGCCGCCGGGGGCCTGCAGTGGGTCGCCAGTACGGCAGCCGCCGCGGACACCGCGGTGCCGTCCCCTGAGATCCACGGGACGGACGCCTGGGGCGCGCGGGATTCCACCGAACCGGTCACCATCCGGGACTACCGGCCGGACAAGATCATCGTCCACCACACCGCAACGGCGAACCGTACCGACTACTCGCTCCAGTGGGCGTACGCCCTCTCCCGGGCCATGCAGAACTGGCACATGGACCACAACGGCTGGATCGACACCGGACAGAACTTCTCGATCACCCGCGGCGGCCACGTCACCGAAGGCCGCCACCGCAGCCTCGAGACCCTGCGCGGCGGCGTGAGCTTCGTGCACGGCGCGCACGCCGGCCCGGCGAACGGCACCTCGATCGGGATCGAGAACGAAGGCACCTACGTCACCGTGCGACCCACTGACGCCCTGATGGCCTCGCTGGTCGACTTCTGCGCGTACACCTGCCAGCAGTACGGCATCGAGCCTGCGCGGATCTTCGGGCACCGCGACTTCATGTCCACCCAGTGCCCCGGCAACGTGCTCTACGACATGCTCCCCCAGCTCCGCCGCGACGTCGCCGACAAGCTGGGGCAGTCACCGCCGCCACTGCGCTGGCCCACCGCGTTCAAGGGCGATGGCGGCGAGCGGGTCCGTACGGTGCAGCACCTGCTCCGGCACCACGGCGCCACCATCACCGTGGACGGATCGTTCGGACCCGTCACCGACGGGGCGGTACGCGACTTCCAGACCGCCCACGAACTGGAAGCCAACGGGGCGATCCGGCACGAGACCTGGCAGGAACTGATCGTGGTGCTGCAGCCCGGAAGCACCGGCGAGGCGGTACGTGCGGCGCAACGGCAACTGGACTACCAGGGCTTCGACACCGCCGTCGACGGGCAGTTCGGACCGCGTACCGGACAGGCCGTACGCGCGTTCCAGGACCGCCACGGCATCACCGCCAGTGGCGTGGTGGAGCCGCCGACCTGGAGAGCCCTGGTGGCCTGAGACCCGGGCCGCCACCGCTAGAACGGTAGCCGCAGCACCGCACCAGGAGCCGTCGCCGCGTTGCTGGAGCGGATCGCCGCGATCTCGGTGGCGGTGAGCGCCCGGGTGTAGAGCCGCACCTCGTCGAGCTGGCCCCGGAAGCGGTGCGCGCCGTCGAGCCGTTGACCGGCGTACATCCGGAACGGCCGGTCGGGACTGATGCTCCCGGCCGGCGCGGTGACGGTCGCGACCACGGCACCGTCCACCCAGAGCCGGAGCTGGCCCGCGGCGCGTTGCAGGGCGACGTGGTGCCAGGCGTTGTCGTTGTACGACTTGCTGGAGCTGACCGACGCGACGGCGGTTCCGGTGTTGATCAGTCCACGGATCCGGTTGCTGGTCGGCTCGGCGCGCAGCCAGAACTGCGCCGCCGCGTCCTGGCCGTACCCCCAGAGGATGGCCTGGTTCGCGGTGCTGGCGCCGTACCTGATCCAGGCCATGGCGGTGAAGTCACCGGCGCCCAACGCCAGCGACTCGGCGAACGGCAGGTGCACGTAGTCGTCCGTGCCGTCGAGGTTGACGGCGTTGAAGAACCTGCCCGTGGTGGTCGTGGCGCCACCGCGCAGGTAGGCGTCGTTGTCGGCGCCGGACAGGTCGGGCGTGGCGGTACCCGAGTAGTTGTCAGGAAGGCCCAGGTCGGATTCCACGAACCGCGCGAACCGGATCTGGTCGCGGGCGTCACCGCCGGGGTACGCGCCGCCCTCGTAGAGCAGGCCGATCTCGCCGGTCGCGAGCAGCGCCATGTCGGAGTAGCCGGACCGGTCGGAGGTGATCAGCTTCGGCGCCGTCGAGGTCCATCTGCCACCTTCGTCGTACGAGGACCAGATCGTCATGTCCTTGCGGAGCGTGTCGTGGGCGGGCGAGGCGAACAGCACCCGGTTGTACTTGTCGCCCCCGTCGGCGGCGCGCAGCCGCAGCGTGGAGCCCTGCACCACAGGGGTGGTGAGACCCGCGATCATGGCGAACGGAGCGTCGAAGCTGCCGCCGCCGTCGGAGCTGACCGCGTACGCCCGGTCCCCGGCGGCGGTGCCGTTGTTGTCCCGGGCCGCCGCGTAGATCCCCCCGTCGGTACGTTCGAACAGCGACAACTCCTGCGGCACGATGTCCGTGGTGGCCCGGATGTCGGTGGCGCCCCGCCGCCAGGTGCCGCCGCCGTCGTCGCTGTAGACGAGCGACGCCCCGTTGCGGCCGGCGCCGTCGGAGAAGTTGACCCCGGCGACCAGCCGTCCGGCGTGCGGGCCG
>JBOGDK010000064.1:0-16119 GCA_050701795.1 Micromonosporaceae bacterium | reverse complement strand
TGCGGCAGCTTCATCGCGCGCAGCGCGTCGGCGGCGTCCCGGATCTCGCGTTCCCCGCTGGCGAAGACCAGGATGTCGCCGGCCGGTTCCCGGCGTAGCTCGGTGACGGCGTCGCAGATCGCCTGGATCTGGTCGGGTTCCTCGGCGTCCTCGACTGGCCGGTAGCGCACCACCACCGGGTACGTACGCCCGGACACCTCCACGATCGGTGCCGGCCTGCCGCCGGCGTCGGTGAAGTGCTGCGCGAATCGTTCCGGATCGATCGTCGCGGAGGTGATGACGAGTTTCAGGTCGGGCCGGCGGGGGAGCAGTTGCCGCAGGTGACCGAGGATGAAGTCGATGTTGAGGCTACGTTCGTGGGCCTCGTCGATGATCAGGGTGTCGTACTTGCGGAGGTCGCGGTCGGCCTGGATTTCGTTGAGCAGGATCCCGTCGGTCATCACCTTCACCATCGACCGCGGGCCTACCCGGTCGGTGAACCGCACCTGGTAGCCGATCGTGCTCCCGAGCGGGGTGTCCAACTCCTCGGCGATCCGCTCCGCGACCGTACGGGCGGCCAGCCGGCGTGGCTGGGTGTGGCCGATCAACCCGTACGCCCCGCGGCCGAGTTCGAGGCAGATCTTGGGGAGTTGGGTGGTCTTCCCGGAGCCGGTCTCGCCCGCCACGATCACCACCTGGTGGTCGCGGATCGCGGCGAGCAGGTCGTCCCGCCGCTGGGCGACCGGCAACTCGGAGGGATACGTGATCGGCGGCGGCACCCGCGGTGGCCGGGGCGGCCGGCCGGTCGGCGGGGTTCGCCGCCGCGAGCCCCGGTTTCGCCGGTTACGGCGGGACGCGCCGCCCCGCGCCGTGGGCTGGTCCCGGTCCTCAGCGGCGCCGCTCACCGCCGGTCCCGCGTCACCGGTACGGGGGTTCGCGGCGGATCCGGCGCTACCGGCGTGGGCTCTGGCCGCGTCGCCCGGGGACGGTTGATGTGTGGACATACGGCGCCAAGAATAGGCAGGTTGGCTCCCGGGTTGCCCAGTGAATTACTCCGGACGGGTGGCGGAGGTGCCCGATCGCGGGAGTGGAAACACCCGGCCGAGCACGCCGACCACGGTGATGCCACCGACCCGGCGCACAGTGGGGAGCCGGCGGCGCCGGGGCGGGTGATCTCCGTCGTACCGCATCAGGGCCTCCCGGTAGGCGAGTTCGAGCCGTGCCAGGCCCGGCAGTCGGCCGCTGGCGTACAGGTGCCGGGCGAAGTCCCAGCCGTCCCGCAGCGCCCCAGCGGGGGTCCGCCCGGACGCCCAGTCGATGAAGGTTGCCGGCCACGCGTCGGCGCACCCGGCGGCGAGCAGTGGCCAGGCGTTGGCGACCCCACGGGCGCGTTTGCGGAGCAGCGCGGCGGCGGCGACCGCGAGTCGCTCGGTGTCGAACCCATCGGGCACCACACCGCCGGACACCAGTGCCGCCACCAGCGCCGCCTGCCGGGCCGCGAGGTCAGCCATCGACTGCGGCCGCAGCTTGCCCGGTGACCCGTGGCTGCCCGGCGGCGTCCGCGATCGCGTCGAGCTCGGCGTACAGCTGCGCCTTGGGTGGGTAGTCGCCGTCCCGTTCCAGCAGGAACGGCGTACCGCCCCGCTCTTCGGCGAGCCAGCGGACCAGGTCCAGCACCTCGGGCGGGGTCGGGTCGGTGTGGGTGTCGTGGTAGAGGCCGTCGTGCTCGGCACCACCCGCGACGTGGACGTAGGCGATCCGCTCCAGGGGCAGCCGTTGCAGCAGTGCCGCCGGATCCTGGCCCCGATTGCGGGCGTTGGCGTACACGTTGGCGACGTCGAGCAGCAGCAGCGCACCGGTACGGTCCAGCAGCCGGTTCAGGAAGTCCGGCTCGGCGATGTCGTTGTCCGGCCAGTCGAACAGCGCCGCGATCGGTTCCAGCGCCAGCGGCACCGGCAGTGCCGCCTGGGCCGCCGTCACATTGCGTACCAGTACGTCCAACGTCTCGCGGGTACGTGGCACCGGCAGCAGGTGCCCCACGTCGACGCCCCCGGCGCGTACGAACGCGATGTGCTCGCTGACCAGCGGTGCCCCCACCTGCTCCACGCAACCGGCCAGGAACGCCACCCGGCCGGGGTCCACAGGCTCAGCGCCGCCGAGCGAGAGCCGTACGCCGTGCGGGACCACGGTGACCCCGCGCGCCACCAGGTCGGCGAGCGGCTCCGGCGTCGGCCCGCGGCCGGACAGCGATTCGGCGATCACTTCGCAGAACCGCAGACCGGGCAGTTCGTCGAACAGCCCGGAGATCTCTGGTCGCCAGCCCAGCCCGACGCCGGGCGGCACGGCCACGGTCATCCGCCACCACCGCCGCCACATCCGCCGCAGCCCCCACCGCCTCCGCCTCCGCCGCTGTCACTGGAACCGCCGCCGCAGCCGTAATAGCCACCTCCGCCCGCGTACCCGCCACCACCAATGCCCCAGGACGAGGTACTGGCCACGCTCGCGACGGACAGCCCGGCCGCCGAGGCGAAGGCGGGATCCGACCGCCACAGTGCGGAGGCCCCGAACAGTGCCACGGCGGTACAGGCGGCGGTCGCCCCGTACGCCGCGGCGGCGGGGGACAGGTCCGGTCGCAGGTGACGATGCTTCGACCGCATCCGTTCCAGCAGTCGCTTACCGGCGGCGGACTCACGCGGCGCCCGTCGTACCGCGAGAACGATGCCGACAATCCCGGTCAGCACCATCAGGGTCACCAGATAGCCGATCGGTCGGCCGCGGTCGCTGCCCTCGATCGCCCGGGCCACGCCGAGCGCCAGCACCGGCACCAGCCACAGCGGGGCGAGCTTGGCGTGCCGGTGGGCACTGGCGGGTGCGAGGAGACCGGTGTCGAGAAGGCGGCGTTCGATGGCGTCCAGCTCAGCAGCCACGGAACGCTCCTTGACGATCAGGAAGCGCGAGCCGGTCGACGAGAGCGCGTGGTGTACCACCCGTTCGAACCGGGTGGCTGTGGCCGGTACGGAGCCGGTGGCAACCAGCCGGTCGCGGTTGTCCATGTCGACCGCTTCGGAGGCACGCAGCGCCGTGAGAGCCGCGGCGACGGCCCGGTCGGGGCCGCCGGTGAGGTACGCGGCGTCGATCGGGTCGAGTTTCCACTTCGGGGGCTCCCGGCGGGATGTCGGGTGGCCGGCCCGGTAACGAATCAGCAGGACAGCGCCGATGCTGAGGACGGCGAGTATCACGTACAGCCCGAGGAATTCGGGACCGGTGATGCCCCAGGCGGCATCTGGTGTGGCGTACCCCTGCATTCTGACCTCCCCGTAGTGGTACAGCGGTACGTCGATTGTCCTCAAGGGATGCCACCAGCTGACGGCCGTCGGCGCGTCGAGGGTGTTTCGGGAGGGTTTCCCACTTCCCCCAGGATGTGACTGGCGAGTAACTTAGCTCTCAATTTCGCGGCCGCCACGACCGGTCGGCTGGTCGTGGCAGCCGGTTCTCGAGGAGCCCACCCTGGGGAGGGGTCATGCGTATTCGTACCGTGGTCGCGGGGTTCGCCACGTGTGTCACCGCGTTCTCGATCGCACTGCTCGGTCATGCGATGCCCGCACAGGCGGCTGGGCACGAACCGGTGGTGTTCGTGCACGGGTACTGGGGCAGCGACTGGAACTGGGACTCGATGGTGAGTCGGTTCTCCAATGACGGCTGGTCCGACGAGGAGTTGCACGTCTGGGACTACGACACCAGCCAGTCGAACGTCACCACGGCTGGTCAACTGCTCACCTTCATCGACGGCGTACGGGCCCGAACCGGTGCCGCGAAGGTCGACGTGGTCACCCACTCGATGGGTGGTCTGTCCTCCCGGTACTACCTGAAGTTCCTCGGCGGTACGTCCGCGGTGGACGACTGGGTCTCACTGGGTGGTCCGAACCACGGCACCACCGCCGCGTACGGCTGCTGGGACACCTCCTGTGGCGAGATGCGGCCGGGGTCGTCATTCCTGGACAACCTGAACGCGGGTGACGAGACTCCGGGCACCGTACGGTACGGCACGGTCTGGTCGCGCTGCGACGAGATCATCAACCCGGACACGAGCACCGTCCTGTCGGGTGCGACGAACCGCGAACTGTCCGGTTGCGTCGGGCACGTCTCGATGCTGGCGGAGTCCGAGACGTACACCACGACCCGGGACTTCGTACGCTGATCCGGCGAGGTGATGCCACCCGTCCGATCAGGGCGGGTGGCATCAGGCGTTCCTCGTGCCGTGGCCGGCCGGATCGTGCGGTGTCTTCCCCCGGCCACGGGGTCCCGGTAGCGTGCGGAAGATTCCCACTCGCTGACCCGGGAGTACGTCAATGACTTTCAGACGCGCCTCGTCCCTGGTGACGGTGCTGGCGGCGTTCCTGCTGGGCGCCGCCGTACCGGCCGCCGCCGAATCCGGTACGCCGCAGGCGCCCGACCGACCGTTGCGGGTGCTGTGCTTCAACATCCACCACGGGGTCGGCACCGATGACCGGCTCGACCTGGAACGCATCGCGCGGCTGGTCGAGGAGCAGGACGCAGAGGTGCTCGGCCTGCAGGAGGTGGACCGTCACTTCGGCGCCCGCAGCGACTTCGTCGACCAGGCCGGCTGGCTCGCCCGCCGGCTGCAGATGCACGTGGTGTACGGGGCGAACCTGAGCTTCGACCCTCTCCAACCCGACGCGCCGCGCCGCGAGTACGGCACCGCATGGCTGTCCCGGCACCCGATCCACGAGTGGAGCAACACGTTCCTGCCGAAGCGGGAGACCTCCGAACAGCGGGGGCTGCTGTACGCCAAGGTCACCGTCCGGGGGGTGCCGGTACGGCTCTACAACACCCACCTGCAGCACACCTCCGCCACCGAACGGCTGGCCCAGGTGGCGAAAATCCGGGAGCTGATCGGCACCCCGGACGAGTCGGTGATCCTGGTCGGCGACCTGAACGCCACCCCGGAGGCTCCGGAGATCCTGGAGGTCACCAGGGACCTGGTCGACACCTGGGTCGAGGCGGGGGTCGGGCCCGGCTACACGTACGGGGCGGAGCACCCGACCAAGCGGATCGACTATGTGCTGTCCTCTGAGGACGTGGTCGCCCGTACCGCCGCGGTGCTCAGCAGCGACGCCTCCGACCACCTGCCGGTACTGGTCGACGTCGCCCTGCCCGGTACGAAGGTCGGCGCCGCCCTCGGTTGACGGCCAACGGCTCCGGTCGTTCGGCGACCGGAGCCGTTCCGTCCGCTCAGCCGGCGAGCATCTTGCGGAGTACGTACTGCAGGATGCCGCCGTGCCGGTAGTAGTCCGCCTCGCCGGGGGTGTCGATCCGCAGCACCGCGTCGAACTCGACGTCGCCCGCCCGCACGTGGACGGTACGCGGGGACTCGCCGTCGTTGAGCGCGGTGACCCCGGTGATGTCGAAGGTCTCCGTGCCGGTGAGCCCGAGAGAGTCCGCCGTCTGACCTTCGGGGAACTGCAGCGGCAGTACGCCCATCCCGATCAGGTTCGACCGGTGGATCCGCTCGTACGACTCGGCGATCACGGCGCGTACCCCGAGCAGCATGGTGCCCTTCGCCGCCCAGTCCCGGGAGGAGCCGGAGCCGTATTCCTTGCCGGCGAGCACCACCAACGGGACGCCTGCCTCGGCGTACCCCTGTGCCGCGTCGAAGATCGTGGTCTGTTCCCCGGTGAGGTGGTTGACGGTGACTCCGCCTTCGGTCCCGGGTGCGAGCTGGTTGCGCAGCCGGATGTTGGCGAAGGTGCCCCGGATCATCACCTCGTGGTTGCCGCGCCGCGAGCCGTACGAGTTGAAGTCCCGGCGCTGTACGCCGTGCTCGGTGAGGTACTTCCCGGCGGGGGAGTCGAGCTTGATCGCCCCGGCGGGGGAGATGTGGTCGGTGGTCACGGAGTCGCCGAGCTTGGCGAGCACCCGGGCACCGGAGATGTCGGTGACCGGCTGTGGCTCGGGTGTCATCCCCTCGAAGTACGGAGGCTTCCGTACGTACGTGGAGTCCGGGTCCCAGTGGAACGTGCTCCCGGTGGGGGTGGGCAGCGCACGCCAGGCGTCGTCGCCGGTGAACACGTCGGCGTAGTCCCGGGAGAACATCTCCGAGGCGATCGCGCTGCCGGTGACCTCCTCGATCTCCTGCGACGACGGCCAGATGTCTTTCAGGAACACGGGCTGCCCGTCGGACCCGGTGCCGAGCGGCTCGTTGTTCAGGTCGACGTCCATCGAGCCGGCGAGCGCGTACGCCACCACCAGCGGTGGCGACGCCAGGTAGTTCATCTTGACGTCCGGCTGGATCCTGCCTTCGAAGTTGCGGTTGCCGGACAGCACCGACACCACCGTCAGGTCGTGCTCGTTGACCGCCTGGCTGATCTCCTCCGGTAGCGGGCCGGAGTTGCCGATGCAGGTGGTGCAGCCGTAGCCGACCAGGTTGAAGCCGAGCTTGTCCAGGTACGGCGTGAGCCCGGCCCGCTCGTAGTAGTCCATCACCACCTTGGAGCCGGGAGCCAGGGTCGTCTTCACCCAGGGCTTGCGGTTGAGGCCCTTCTCGACGGCGTTCTTGGCGACCAGCGCGGCGCCCACCATCACGTGCGGGTTGGAGGTGTTGGTGCACGAGGTGATCGCCGCGATCACCACGGCGCCGTGGTCGAGCTCGCACTCGGTGCCGTCGTCGAGGGTGAGGCGCACCGGGTTGCTGGGACGACCGTTGCGGTCGGTCACGGCGGTCGGCACGTGTGGCGCGTCGCCGTCACCGTTGCCGTCGTAGTGCGTCGGTGAGTCGCTCGCCGGGAACGACTCGGCGGAGGCTTCGTCCAGCGCGGACTCGATGCCGTCGGAGTCGGAGTCCACGAACGCGGTCAGCGCCGCCCGGAAATCCGGCTTGGCGACCCGCAGCGGCACCCTGTCCTGTGGACGCTTCGGGCCGGCGAGGGAGGGCTCCACCGTGGACAGATCCAGTTCCAGGGTCTCCGAGTACGCCGGCTCGACGTCCGGGTCGTGCCAAAGACCCTGCGCCTTGGCGTACGTCTCGACCAGGGCGACCTGCTCGGCGGCGCGTCCGGTCAGCTCCAGGTAGTGGATGGTCTCGGCGTCGATCGGGAAGATCGCCGCCGTGGAGCCGTACTCCGGGCTCATATTGCCGATGGTGGCGCGGTTGGCCAGCGGTACGGCGGCCACGCCGGGGCCGTAGAACTCGACGAACGTGCCCACCACGCCGTGTTTGCGCAGCATCTCGGTGATGGTGAGTACCAGGTCGGTCGCCGTCGCGCCTTCCGGCAGCGAACCGTTGAGCTTGAAGCCGACCACCCTCGGGATCAGCATCGACACCGGCTGGCCGAGCATCGCGGCCTCGGCTTCGATCCCGCCGACGCCCCAGCCCAGTACGCCCAGCCCGTTGACCATCGTGGTGTGCGAGTCGGTGCCCACGACCGTGTCGGGGTAGGCGGTGCCGTCCCGGTCGAAGATCACCCGGGCGAGGTACTCGATGTTCACCTGGTGCACGATGCCGGTGCCGGGCGGCACCACCTTGAACTGGTTGAAGGCGCCCTGACCCCAGCGCAGGAACTGGTACCGCTCCTTGTTGCGCTGGTACTCCAGCTCCACGTTGCGTTCGAAGGCGTCGACGCGTCCGAAGATGTCCGCGATCACCGAATGGTCGATGACGAGTTCGGCGGGCGCGAGCGGGTTGACCTTGGTGACGTCGCCCTTGAGCTCGGTCACCGCCTCCCGCATGGTGGCCAGGTCGACCACGCACGGCACACCGGTGAAGTCCTGCATCAGCACCCGGGACGGGGTGAACTGGATCTCCACGCTGGGCTCGGCGGTCGGGTCCCAGCCGCCGAGGGCACGGATGTGGTCGGCGGTGATGTTGACGCCGTCCTCGGTCCGGAGCAGGTTCTCCAGAAGAATCTTGAGACTGTACGGCAACCGTTCCGAGCCATCGACGGTGTCGAGCTGGTAGATGTCGTACGACGCGTCACCGACGGTGAGTCGGGTCTTCGCGCCGAAGCTGTCGAGGCTGGCCACGTCGCGCTCCTTCGTCTTCGTGATCTGTCCACTGTCGTGGATCGGTGTCACCTTGGGATCTTCTGCAGTCTCGCGTACCGGCACGGGGCCCGCAGCGTTAGGGCCACCTTGGTCCACCGTACGCCCGCAGCAAACCGTACGTCCGTCTTGTTAATATCGCAAGCCTCGGACGCGCCGACGTGGCCGACCTGACGGAAGAGGTTCACCGTGATTCACCACGTACAGCTGCTCTGTCCACCCGGGTCCGAACCCTCGGTACGCGAGTTCTACTCCGGCGTACTGCACCTGGCGGAGATCCCGAAGCCACCCGTGCTGGCGGCACGTGGCGGCTGCTGGTTCCGGGGCACCGGATCGGACGACTCGCCCGCGGGAATCGAGCTGCACGTCAGCATCGATCCGGATTTCCAGCCCGCCCGCAAAGCGCACCCCGGGCTGCTGTGGCCGGACCTGGACATCCTCGCCGCCCGGCTGGACAACGCCGGGTACCCGGTCCGCTGGGACGGCGGCTTCCCCGGTATGCGCCGCTTCTGCACCAACGACCCGCACGGCAACCGGCTGGAGTTCCTCACGCCCGACGGCAGGAAGGTTCCGTAGCCGTAGCCGTAGCCGTAGCCGTAGCCGTGGCCGCGCCGTGGTGAGCTGTTCAGTTCCACGCCGTTGAGGACGGCCGGGATGCTGGGTCCCGTCGAACCGCGCTACTTCGGCGCGACGACCTCGGCCTTCTCGGTGTCCGCCGCCCGGGCACGGCGACGGCCCCGCCACGCCTGTAGCAGGTGGATCAACATCGGGAGCACCGACAGGAAGATGATGAGAATCAGAATCAGCTCGATGTATTTACGAACGAACGGGATCTGACCCAGGAAGAAGCCGAGTGTGGTGACGCCGACGCCCCAGACAATGTCACCGCAGATGTTGTAGATGGTGAAGGTGCGGTATCGCATCTTCGATACCCCGGCCATGATCGGCGCGAGAGTGCGCACGATGGGAACGAACCGCGCCATCGCCACGGTGCGTGGCCCGTACTTCTCGAAGAAGTCGTGCGCCTTCTCCACGTACGCCTGCTTGAAGATCAGCGAGTCCGGGCGCCGGAAGATCGCGGGCCCTGCCTTGCGCCCGATCCAGTAGCCGGTCTGGTCACCGGCAATCGCGGCCAACGGAATCGCGATCAGCAGCACCCACAGCGGGGGAAGCAGGCCAGTGGCCGACAACAATCCGGCGGTGAACAGCAGGGAATCGCCCGGGAAGATGACCCCGATCAGGAGCGCGGACTCGCCGAAGACGATTGCGAGCAGCCCGGGGAACCCGAACGTCTTGATCAGAAACTCTGGCTCGAGCCAGGTCGGCATCAGGGACACGGCGGTGCCGACAGCGGCGATTCCGATACTCACGGGTTCTCACGGTACTTGGCGAGTGTGAGCCCCACCGCATCGGGCCGGCGCGCTTCACCCGTTCGCGAACCAGCCCGCAACCCGTAACGAGAAGTTCTCGGCAAGTGCCCCCCGGGCGGCGAAGCCAGAGCCGATAATGCCCCCTCAGGTCGTTGCGGTGGTGTCCCCGGACGGCTCGATGGACTCCGCCGCGGGCGCCGGGGAAAGCGTCGCGGCATCGACCGGAGAGGCTTCCGGCACCCTGCTGTGGAGGTTCCCGGTCTCTGCAGGCAACCGGGGCACGACGATCCCCGGTGCCCGTACGATCGCCAGCTGCACCACCAGGCCGGTCCACCTGCGTACCCGTGCCGTCACCGTGCACCCGACCGTGAGCCCGTCGCCGAGGTAGCTGGGCAGGATCCACGCCGGCGCCGTGCCCTGACCCGGATCCCGGCCCTGGTGCGGCTCCTCGGCCGTGTCCGGGTCCTGGTTCGTATCCGGGTTCCGGCCCTGGTTCGGGCCCTGGTCAGGGGTGGCGAGGGCGAGCACGTACCGGCTCTCGAGTCGGGGGTCGCGGGCACTGTCGTGGCCGTACCCCTCGAACAGCACCACCGTGCCGGTGCGTTCCGAGGTCGCCGCCACATCGGCGACCGCGAGCCCGGCGAGCCCTACGCAGGCCACCGAGCAACCCCATACGAGCAACCAGCCGATCGCGTCCACCGGGGCGGGGAGGTGGCCGCCGTACCAGCTCAGCATCGTGCCGAAGAAGACCGCGCCGAACAGCGCTGTGGCCGCCGCGGTCGCGCAACCGAGTCCGCCCCAGCCCCAGCAGAACCGCATCCGGTCCGGGAACCGCACCAGCAGTGTCCGATGCGGGGTGGCCACCCGCCGATCACGCACCGGAGCGAACTGCAACTGCTCGCTGAGCGTCGACGCGACACCGAGCGCGACGGCGTACCCGGCACGCCGGTCCTGGATCTGGCAGACCGTGAGATCCGCCAGCTCGGGCTGCCGTTCCCGGAGGTACCTGCGTACCCCCAGCCAGTACGCCGCGAGGGCCCGACCCCGTGGTGTCGGCCGGTGCCGCTCCCGGACCTGGACGGCGAGCTGGTGCAGCGCCAACAGCAGTGCGACGAACACCGCCACCGCCGAGAACAGCTGGTCGCTCGGCACCCTCAGGTACGTCCAGCCGCCCAGCGCCAGCGCCGGCACCAGCGCGGTGGCCGACATGAAGTCCGTGTTGATCCCCGCGCGGGCCACGTCACGGGCGCGGGCATCGGCGGCGACCTCGGAAGCGAACCGGGCCAGCCAACGGGACGCCGCGCGCCGGGTACGGAACGCCAGCGCCGGAAGCGTGACCTCGCCCTTCTGGGACAGCGCCCACAACCGGCCCATCAGACGGCGCTCGTACCGGGTCAGGCTCGGCGGATCGGTATGCCGGATCTCGATCACGGTCTGCGCCGGGTCCGGGCCGTCCCGGTGAACCTCCAGGTAGCCGCGCGCGACAAGGTCGACCAGGGTGGCCCGGGCGGCGTCCATGGTGCACCGCCAGCGGTTGGTGAGCAGGTTGACCACGGCCGGGCGGGTGTTGTCGAGCATGTCGGCCGGGGGATCGGGGCGTACGGCGCGCGGGCGGGTGGCGACCATGACGCCGGCGAAGACCAGCAACCACACGATGAGGGCGCCGCCGCCGGTCAGGAACAGCAGGGTGGGAAGTGGGGACATGACCTGCTCCTTCGACGAGTCCCCAGCGTCCCGCCCCTTTAGCGGACAGGGAAGACCGCTGTCGCGGAAATGTCGAATATTTGCTAAAAGAGGCGATATCCGCTATAGCACGTCCCGAGAGTCAATCCGCGGCACAGCGTCGGCCTGGTCAGTCGGGTAGCCGTGGACCCTGCTCGCGCTGCTCGGCGAGCCACTGCTCGACGTCGTCGGCTTTCCGGGGGAGCCCGGCCGAGAGCACCTCGGCACCGGACGAGGTGACCAGTACGTCGTCCTCGATCCGGATCCCGATACCGCGCAGCTCGTCGGGCACCAGATCGTCCTCGGGCTGGAAGTACAGGCCCGGCTCGACGGTGAGCACGTACCCTTCCTCGACCTCGCCGTCCCGGTAGTTCTCCTGGCGCGCCGAGGCGCAGTCGTGGACGTCGGTGCCGAGCATGTGGCCGAAGCCGTGCAGCGTCCACCTGCGGTAGAGCTGCTTGTCCGGGTCGAGCGCCTCCTCCGCCGAAACTGGAAGCACCCCCAGCGCCTCGAGACCCTCCGCCAGCACCCGCATGCAGACCCGGTTGATCTCCTTGAACGCCACCCCGGGGCGTACCGCCTCGATGCCCGCCTGCTGGGAGGCGTACACCACCTGGTAGACCTCCCGCTGCAGGTCGGTGAACCGGCCGCTGACCGGGATGGTACGGGTGACGTCGGCGGTGTAGAGGTGCCGGTTCTCCACCCCCATGTCCATCAGCAGCAGATCGCCCGGCTGGGTACGCCCGTCGTTGCGGATCCAGTGCAGCGTGGTCGCGTGCGAGCCGGCGGCGACGATCGAGGCGTAGCCGACGGCGTTGCCGTCATGCCGGGCCCGCAGCCCGAACACCCCGTCCAGCAGCCGCTCCGAGACGCTGCCCTTCGCCGGCAGCACCCGGGCGACGTCGGCGAAGCCACGTACGGTGGCGTCCACCGCGTCGACCAGCTGCTCGATCTCCCACTCGTCCTTCACCAGCCGCAACTCGGACAGAATGGCGGCCAGCTCGCCGTCGCGGTCGAGCCGTGGCTTCTCGCCTTCCGCGGTCTCCGGCTTCTCAGCGGCGGCGATCTTCTCCGGGGCGGCGATGGTGCGGTCCACGGTCTGGTCGTAGCCGCGCAGCACCCGGGCCCCGTCGGAGTCGGCGAGCGCCTTCTCCAGGTCGCCCAGGTCGGCCGTCTCGATCCCCAGCAGCGTGCTCCGCTCCGCCAACGAGTGCCGCCGACCGATCCACAGCTCGCCGTACTGGGCGCTGCGGAAGAACTCGTCGTGCTCCTTCGACGACCGGGGTCGGGCGTACAGCACGGCGTCGTGGCCGCCACCGTTCGGACGCATGATCAACACCGCGTCCGGGTCGTGCTCGCCGGTGAGCCACACGAAGTCACTGCCGGGCCGGAACGGGTAGAAGCAGTCGTTGTTGCGTACCTTCTCGGTGCCGGTGGGGATCACCAGGGTCTCGCCAGGGAACGCCGCGGACAGCTGCTCCCGGCGCCGGGCGTGCAGCGGGACGTGGTCCAGCGCGGCCAGATCGGGTAACGCCTGCTCCCGCCATCCGGTACGCATGAACTCAATCAGCGGATCCGGGAAGTCAGGGTGGTGAGCCGGCTTACTCCGGTCAGCCTCGTTCATCTCCTCGCGCTCCTTACCGTGGCGGTACGCCCCCTGACGGTATCGCGTGCCCGCTCCCGCGCCACCGCGAGCCAGTGTGTCGTACCCCCTACACCTCGACATGAGGGTGGGTCCTCGGCGATCTTGAAGCACCAGTCGTCGTTTGGCGGGGCTGGAGCTTCAAGATCGCGGTATGCCTTTGTCCGGTCGAGTCAGGCGCGTGCGAGGATGACGGCATGTGCGGACTGCTCACCTTCGTCAGTGCCACGGGCGCGGCCCGTAGCCGGCAGCAAGCGATCGCCGATGCGCTGGAGAACCAGCACCACCGGGGTCCGGATGAGACCGGCGTGGTGAACCTGGGCGAGAGCAGCACCGACGACGTGGTGCTGGCGTTCAAGCGACTGTCGATCATCGACGTGGAGCATTCCCACCAGCCGATGCGGTACGCCGACGGCCGCTACACGATGACGTTCAACGGTGAGGTCTACAACTACATCGAGTTGCGCGAAGAGCTGATCCGCGAGCACGACGCCTGCTTCGAGACCGAGGGCGACAGTGAAGTGGTGCTCGCGGCGTACCACTACTGGGGCGCCGACGCGGTGAAGCGGCTGCGCGGCATGTTCGCGTTCGTGATCTGGGACCGGCTGGAGCGCAAGACGTTCGGGGCACGTGACCCGTACGGGATCAAGCCGCTGTACTTCATGGTCGACGAGCACGGCGCGCACTTCGCGAGTGAGAAGAAGACGCTGCTCGCGCTCAACCCTGACCTCCCGGTCGACGGCGCCGGGCTCTCGCACTACCTCACCCTGCAGTACGCCCCGGAGCCGGAGTCGCTGCACCAGGGCATCACCCGGGTGGAGTGCGGACAGTCCTTCGAGTACGTCCCCGGCGGCAAGGTCGAGCTCAGCCAGTACTACCGGGCCGACTTCCGTCCCACCCCGGTCGACGACCCGGAGGCGTTGTACCAGCGGATCCAGGACACGCTGCGGGAAAGCGTACGGATGCACATGCGCTCCGACGTGCCGGTCGGCTCGTTCCTGTCCAGCGGCATCGACTCCACCGCGGTGGCGGCGCTGGCCCGGGAGTTCAACCCGAAGATCCTCACCTTCACGGTCGGCTACGACGTCCCCGGATACAGCGAGATCGACGTCGCACAGGAATCGGCGAAGTGGTTGGACGTGACCACCATCCCGACCAAGATCGGGCCGCAGGACATGATGGACTACCTGCCCCGGATCGTGTGGCATCTGGACGACCCCGTGGCCGACCCGGCGCTGGTGCCGCTGTACTTCGTGGCGAAGAAGGCCAGCGAGCACGTCACCGTGGTGCTCTCCGGCGAAGGCGCCGACGAGTTCTTCGGCGGGTACGGCATCTACCGCGAGCCGTTGTCGCTGCGGCACATCGAATCGCTTCCGGCCGGCGTCAAGCGGGGCCTGCGCGCGCTGTCGAAGGTGATCCCCGAGGGGGTCAAGGGCCGCAGCTTCCTGGAGCGCGGCACCGTACCGATCGAGCAGCGCTACTACGGCAACGCCCGGATCTTCACCGAGGCGGAGAAGTGCCGGCTGATGCGGCAGTACGACCCGTCCGTTCAGTACACCGACGTGACGAAACCGCTGTACGCCGAGTGCGACCACCTCGACGACATCACCAAGATGCAGTACATCGATCTCTACACCTGGCTGCGGGGCGACATCCTGGTCAAGGCTGACCGGATGTCGATGGCGCACTCGCTCGAGGTACGGGTGCCGTTCCTGGACACGGAGGTCTTCGATGTCGCGGCCACGATCCCGCCGGAGCTGAAGGTCACCCCGAAGGGCGGGATCCGGAAGTACGCGCTGCGCCGCGCCCTGGAAGGTGTGGTGCCGCCGCAGATCGTGAACCGTCCCAAGCTCGGCTTCCCAACCCCGACCCGGGTGTGGTTGAAGAACGACATGTACGACTGGGCCATGGAGATCCTGGAGAAGTCAGCCGCTGGGGAGCTGATCGACCTCGGGTACGCGCGGCGGCTGCTGGAAGCGCACCGCCGGGGCGAGGCCGACCACAGCCGCAAGGTGTGGACCGTCCTGGTCTTCTGCGTCTGGTATGCGATCTTCGTCGAACGCTCCATCGACCCGCGCCCCGAGCCGGCCGAGTCGGCGCTGCTCACCAAGCCGGTTGTCGGCTCCCTGGTCTCCTGAGGAAGCCCGGACGCGGTTTCAGATGCCGCCGGACAGCTCGGCGTACCCGCGCTTGACGGCGGTGAGGGCGACGTCAGTGCCGAAGGGGGCCTTCGCCGCGACCCGCTCGGCGGGTGCGCCGTCGGCGTGGCCCTCCCGGATCAGCCAGGCGAGCTGGGTGAGCTGGTCGTGCTGCTCGGTGACGAAGTCGTGGTCGACCAGGGCGCCGTGGCCGGGTACCACCACCTCGGTGGGCAGGTGCAACAGCTCGGCTACGGTGTGCGGCCACTGCAACGGGTACGAATCCTCGAAGCCCGGCGGTGCTCCCTCCTCGACCAGGTCGCCAGCGATCAGTACGCCGCCGTCCGGTACGTGCACCACGATGTCGCCGTCGGTGTGGCCGTGGCCGAAGTGGTGCAGCGCCACCTCGCGACCACCAAGGTCCAGGGTCACACCGTCGCGGAGCGTACGGTTCGGCGGCACCACGGTCACGTCGAGCAGCCCAGCGAGGGCCGGCTCGCTACCGGCCCACTTGTCGTACAGCTCGCCGAGCCGGCGCGGGGTCACCTCGCGGAGCCGGCGTGCGGCTTCCTCGTGTCCCCAGATCTGGCAACCGGGCTGCTCGGCGAACCGCTGATTGCCGTACGCGTGGTCGAAGTGGTGGTGCGTGTTGGCCACCAGCCACGGAACGGACGTCACCCGGCGTACGGCGTCGGCCAGTTCACCGGCCTGGGACGGGGTGGACAAGGTGTCCACCACCATGGCCGCGTCCTCGCCGACCACGACGGTGGCGTTGACATCGAGCACCGGGTGGCGCAACACGTACACCCGGTCCGCGATCTCACGCCAGGCGCCGGCTGCTCGTCCGCTACGGCTGGTCACAGCGCCTCCGGTCCGGCTCCGTGGTCGCTCCGCTCCTCGCTCGCTGCGATGCTCACTCCCGGTCGCCTTACAATGCCTGCGCGGCCTTGTCGAGAAATTTGTGGCGGTCGACGACGGCGCGTTCCACCCGACCGTCGGCCACCACCGAGTCACCCTGCCGCAGCGCGACCTCGAACGACAGTCGCGTGCCCTCCACCTTGGCCAGCCGGGCCTCCGCGACCACGACGCCTCCGACCATCGACGGGGTCCGGTGGGTCAGCTCCACGTACGTCCCGACCGTGGTGGTGCCGGGGGAGAGGGCCGACGCGGTGGCGGCGACGGTGGCGGCCTCGCAGAGTGCGAGAGCGCG
>JBOGDK010000063.1:0-16147 GCA_050701795.1 Micromonosporaceae bacterium | reverse complement strand
CGCGCAGCCGCCTCCGGCTCATCGAACAGGGCGGCGAGCTCCTCGGACTCTTCAGTCAATCGTCGCCACTGCGGCTCCAGGGCGGCCACGGCGGCGTCGCGGGTCCGCTCCGGAGCCGGAAGGTCGAACAGCCGCTCCAAGACGGCGTGCACCAGCGTGCCCCGGGCCTGGTCCTGGGTGGGCTGTTCGGGGATCCGGTCGATCGTCCGGAACCGGTAGAGCAGCGGGCAGGTCTTGAAGTCAGCTGCCCGGGACGGTGACAGTGACGGCCCTCTCGCCAGGCCGGACGCCGCGTCGTGGTCCGATGCGGCCGGCGGACCGGCCTCTGGTGCATGCTCCGGGGGCGGGCCGCTGAGCGCGGGCCGGTCGTCCGGGGCGGCCGTCGCCGTGGTGACCGCCGGGCCTTCGTCGCCGCGCAACTCCACCGTCATGCCAGCAAACCCTAGGGGAGCCGTACGACAAGATCGATACGGCGCGGCGTACGGCGCGCCCGTAGCATCGGTGCGGTGAGTGCACCCGATCCCGGCACCGACCCCGGAGCCCCGTCGCCAGATGAGTCGCCGGAGGCACCTCGGCGGCAGAACGCCACCCGGCCCGAGGCGTCGCCGCAGACACTCCGGCCGCCGAGTGTCGCCCAGCCGCCGCACGGCCCCGAGTTGCCGAACGCCACCCGGCCCGAGGAGCCGCCCGGTCCGGTACGGCGAGGCGGCGTCGTGGTGGGCCGGATCCTGGGTGTTCCGCTCTACCTGGCGCCTTCCTGGCTGCTGCTCGCCCTCGTGGTGACCGTGGTGTACGGCGGGGTGGTGGCCGAGCGGCGCCCGGAGTACGGCGCTCTGGCCGGCTACGCCGTCGGATTCGGATTTGTGCTGTGTCTGGCGATCTCAGTGCTGCTGCACGAACTCGGCCATGCCGTCACCTGCCGCCGGTACGGCATCGGCGTACGCGGTATCACCCTGGAACTTCTCGGCGGCTACACCGAGATGGAGGGCGAGGCTCCCCGTCCCGCCGTGGAGGCGTACGTGGCGCTCGCCGGGCCGCTGGTCTCGGGCGTACTGGGGGCGATCGGGGTCGGCCTGGTGGCGGTGACGCCGCCGGAGACCCTCGCCTCCGAGCTGACGTTCCAGTTCGCGGCCAGCAACATCATCGTGGCCGTGTTCAACCTGCTGCCCGGGTTGCCGCTGGACGGCGGGAGGGCCCTGCGGGCGGGGGTCTGGGCCGCCAGCGGCGACCGGCATCTCGGCAGCCGTACGGCGGGGTGGAGCGGCCGCGCCGTGGCGGTCGCCGTGGTGCTCGGGGTCGCCCTCGGCTGGGCGTACGGGTGGATCGGGCCGTTCGGCCTGGTGTTCTCCGCGATGGTGGCGATGGTGCTGTGGCTGGGAGCCTCCCACGCGATCCGGGCCGGTACCGCCGGCACCCGCCTCGCCGGCGTGTCGGTACGCGACCTGGCCCGTCCGGCGGTCGGGGTGCCGAGCCAGACTCCGCTCGGTGAGGCGTTGCGCCGGGCCGAGGCCGACGGTGACGTCGGGATCGTGGTGCTCGACACCACTGACCGTCCGGTGGGCGTGGTGGAACGCCAGGCCGCGGCCGCGGTCCCGGTCGAACGCCGGCCCTGGGTTCCGGTCGACAGCGTGGCACGTACCCTGAGACCCGGCCTGGTGCTGCCGGCGGATCTGTCCGGCGAAGCGGTGTTGCGTGCCGTGCAGCGAAGCCCAGCCACTGAGTACCTGGTCGTGGCGGGCGAGGAGGTCCTCGGCGTGATGCGCGCCGAGGATCTGGCCGGTCAGCTCACGGCCCGCCGTCCACGATCGAAGAGGACTGTTTGAGACCGTGTCCACCGAGTCCGTTCCCGCACCGCCGAACGCCGAGTCCGTTCCCGCACCGGCGGACGCCGGGCTCGGCGAGCCCCGTGGCCCGTTCCGTCCTGGTGACCGGGTGCAGTTGACCGACCCGAAGGGCCGGCCGCACACGATCACCCTGGAACCCGGCAAGGTGTTCCATACCCATCGTGGCGGCCTGCGGCACGACGACCTGATCGGGCGCACCGAAGGCGTGGTTGTCGGCTCCTCGGGCGGTACGCAGTACCTCGCGTTCCGCCCGCTGCTGTCCGACTACGTGCTGGGGATGCCGCGGGGTGCCCAGGTGATCTACCCGAAGGACGCGGCTCAGATCGTGGGATTCGGGGACGTGTTCCCGGGCGCCCGGGTGGTCGAGGCAGGTGCCGGCTCGGGCGCCCTCACCTGCTCGCTGCTGCGTGCGGTGGGTGAGCACGGGAAAGTCTTCTCCTACGAGCTCCGCCCGGACTTCGCGGAGGTGGCGCGGCGCAACGTGGAGCAGTTCTTCGGCGGCCCGCACCCGGCCTGGACCCTGACCGTGGGTGACATCGCGGAGTGCCGGGAGCAGTCCGTCGACCGGGTGGTGCTGGACATGCTCGCGCCGTGGGAGGTGCTCAACACGGTGGAGCGGGTGCTGCTGCCGGGCGGGGTGCTGGTGGGCTATGTCGCCACCACGCCGCAGTTGTCCGAACTGGTCGAGGCGCTACGGCAACGCGGTACGTTCGCCGAGCCGCGAGCCTGGGAGACGCTGCAGCGGGAGTGGCACATTGAGGGTCTCGCGGTACGCCCCGACC
Source organism: Micromonosporaceae bacterium (assembly GCA_050701795.1). Lineage (GTDB taxonomy): Bacteria > Actinomycetota > Actinomycetes > Mycobacteriales > Micromonosporaceae > WHSM01. The sequence goes on along the minus strand of JBOGDK010000063.1, from coordinate 13,521 downwards.
ACCGGATGGTGGCGCACACGGCGTTTCTGGTGACGGCGCGTCGACTCACCGACGGCGAGGTGGCGCCGCAGCGTCGCCGCAAGCCCAGCAAGGGTGCCGAGGCGTACGCCGCACGGAGAGCCGAAGCCGCTACGGAGAAAGCCAAAGCCGCTACGGAGAGTTAATCGTCCGCTTCGGGGCCGGCGACTTCCACGTCGTCGCGGGCGCGCCGTACGTGGATGCACTCGCCCGGGCACTCCTTGGCCGCGTCGACCACTTCCAGCAGCAGCTCGGGCGGTACGTCGGTGCGGGCCCCCTGGTCGGTGAGCAACTCTCCGTCGGGGGACTTCACGTACGCCAGTCCGTCGATGTCGAACTCGAAGACCTCTGGGGCGTACTGGACGCACAGTCCGTCACCGGTACACAGGTCCTGGTCCACCCACACCTGCAGGGGCTCGGAGGCGGGGGTCGTCGATGCGCCGGCTGTCGCCGGCTCGGTCGCTGTGCCGGCTGTCGCCGGGTCTGCGGATGCCACGGAGCACACCTCCTCGAGCTGTATCGGGCCAAGAGTAGAGGTTTGTGGTTGACACAGCACCCGGGCACCTGATCATTGACGCGTACGCCACACGTTGCAGAAGTGCGGCGTTGCCGAAGGACCTGTTCGGGTCTTTTGAGGCTAGGGTGGAACACACGACCTCGAGCCGGGGAGGTGGAACGTGGCACGCAGCGAGGACGCGGAGACGCGCGCCGCGCGTCTGGAAAGTGAAGCCAGCGACCTCTCCGCCCAGGTGAGCTTCCTTCAGGAGGAGCTCGCTCTGTTGCGGCGTAAGCTGAGCGAAAGCCCGCGGCACACCCGCTTGCTGGAAGAGCGGTTAGCCGCGGCGCAGGCGCAGGTTCATCGGTTCACCGAACAGAACGAGAAGCTCGTCGAGACCCTCAAGGACGCGCGCGAGCAGATCGTGACGCTCAAGGAGGAGATCGACCGGCTCGCCCAGCCACCCAGTGGCTACGGCGTCTTCCTGCACCGCAACTCCGACGACACGGTGGACGTGTTCACCGGCGGCCGGAAACTGCGGGTCGCGGTGTCCCCGTCGGTGGAGACCGAACACCTCCGCCGCGGCCAGGAAGTGCTGCTCAACGACGCTCTCAACGTGGTCGAGGCGCTTGGCTTCGAACGCGCTGGTGAAGTCGTGATGATCAAGGAGCTCCTGGAAGGCCCGGAAGGGCTCTCCGATCGGGCGCTGGTGCTTTCGCACGCCGACGAGGAGCGGGTGGTCCACCTGGCCGACTCGCTCACCGAGCAGCCGCTGCGCGCGGGCGACTCGTTGATGATCGAACCCCGCAGCGCGTACGCGTACGAGCGGATCCCGAAGTCCGAGGTCGAAGAGCTGATCCTGGAGGAGATCCCGGACGTCGACTACCACGACATCGGTGGTCTGGACGGACAGATCGAGCAGATCAGGGACGCCGTCGAGCTGCCGTTCCTGCACGCGGACCTGTTCCGGGAGCACCTGCTGCGTCCCCCGAAAGGCGTTCTGCTCTACGGCCCGCCCGGCTGCGGCAAGACCTTGATCGCGAAGGCGGTCGCCAAGTCGCTGGCCAAGCAGGTCACCGACAAGCAGCTCGCGGGCGAGAAGGCACGCAGCTACTTCCTCAACATCAAAGGCCCAGAGCTGCTCAACAAGTACGTCGGTGAGACCGAGCGGCACATCCGGTTGATCTTCCAACGGGCCCGGGAGAAGGCCAGTGAGGGCCTGCCGGTGATTGTGTTCTTCGACGAGATGGACTCGGTGTTCCGTACCCGTGGCTCCGGGGTGTCCTCCGACGTGGAGAACACGATCGTGCCGCAGCTGTTGAGTGAAATCGACGGTGTGGAAGGTCTCGAGAACGTGATCGTGATCGGTGCCTCCAACCGCGAGGACATGATCGACCCGGCGATCCTGCGGCCTGGCCGCCTGGACGTGAAGATCCGGATCGAGCGGCCCGACGCCGAGGCGGCGAAGGACATCTTCTCGAAGTACATCACCCCGAACCTGCCCCTGCACCCCGATGACCTTGCAGAGCACGGCGGGTCGGCGGACGCCTGCGTCGCCGCGATGATCCAGGCCGCGGTCGAGCGGATGTACACCGAGACCGAGGACAACCGGTTCCTCGAGGTCACGTACGCCAACGGGGACAAGGAAGTGCTCTACTTCCGGGACTTCAACTCCGGCGCGATGATCCAGAACGTGGTCGACCGAGCCAAGAAGGCCGCGATCAAGGATCTGTTGACCACCAAGGTCAGGGGCATCCGGCTGCAGCATCTGCTGGACGCCTGCGTCGACGAGTTCCGGGAGAACGAGGACCTTCCCAACACCACCAACCCGGAGGACTGGGCCCGGATCTCCGGCAAGAAGGGGGAGCGGATCGTCTACATCCGTACCCTCGTCACCGGCAAGGGCGCGGAGTCTGGCCGGTCGATCGACACGGTGACCAACACCGGCCAGTACCTGTGATCGGTGTACGCGCCTCGCTGGGCGCCGTACCACCGGCGGGGTGCACCAGAACGGGAGCGGTCGCAGCCGCGACGATCCGGTGCCGCGCCGTCGGGCGCGGCGCCGTGGCGGCCGGTTAGGCTCGATGGATGAGCGAGCCCAGCGAGCGAATCAGATGGTGCGGTGCGCCTGTGCCTCGTTCGTCCGGTGAGCAGAGCGAGGCGGGCGAATGAGTACCCGCCGGGTGATGGGTACCGAGGTCGAGTACGGCATCTCGGTGCCCGGCCAGCCCGGGGCGAACCCGATGGTGACCTCGTCGCAGATCGTCAACGCGTACGGGGCACGGCCCGAGCTGGCCCGTGGCGGCCGGGCGCGGTGGGACTACGAGGAGGAGTCTCCGCTGCGGGATGCCCGGGGCTTCACCTATTCGGGTGCCCTGTACGACCCCGCTGAGGCGCTCGCCGACGAGGACATGGGTCTGGCGAACGTGATCCTCACCAATGGCGCCCGGCTGTACGTCGATCACGCCCACCCGGAGTACTCCACTCCGGAGGTGACCAACCCCCGCGATGTGGTGCTGTGGGACAAGGCGGGGGAGCGGGTGATGGCCGAGGCGGCTCGGCGTGCCTCGATGTTGCCCGGTGGCCACCAGATCAACCTGTACAAGAACAACACCGACAACAAGGGCGCCAGCTACGGCTCGCACGAGAACTACCTGATGCGCCGATCCACCCCGTTCGCGGACATCGTCTCGCACCTGACGCCGTTCTTCGTGACCCGGCAGATCTTCTGCGGCGCGGGCCGGGTGGGGATCGGTCAGGACGGTTCACAGGCCGGGTTCCAGATCTCGCAGCGCGCCGACTTCTTCGAAGTCGAGGTGGGGCTGGAGACCACGCTGAAGCGTCCCATCATCAACACCAGGGACGAGCCGCACGCCGACGCGGACCGGTATCGCCGGTTGCACGTGATCATCGGCGACGCGAACCTGGCGGAGATCTCGACGTACCTGAAGGTGGGCACCACGTCCCTGGTGCTGGCGATGATCGAGGACAAGACGCTTCCCGGTGACCTCGGTCTGGCGGATCCGATCTCGGAGTTGCGGTCGGTCAGCCACGACCCGTCGCTGAAGCACGTGATGCGGTTGCGGGACGGCCGGAAGCTGACCGCCCTGGACCTGCAGTGGATCTACTACGAACGGGCCCGCTCGTACGTCGAGGAGCGCACCGGCACGGACACCGACGAGGTGACCCTCGACGTCCTGGACCGCTGGGAGGACGTCCTGTCCCGGCTGGGTGAGGACCCGATGTTGCTCGCCGGCGAGCTGGACTGGGTGGCGAAACTGCGGCTGCTGGAGGGCTACCGGGAACGCGAGAAGCTGGACTGGGCGTCGTCGAAACTGCAGCTTGTGGACCTCCAGTATTCGGACGTAAGGCCCGAGAAGGGTCTCTACAACCGCATGGTGCGCCGGGGCACCATGCAGACGCTGTTCGACGACGAACGGGTCTGGAAAGCGATGGTCGAGCCGCCGGAGGACACCAGGGCGTACTTCCGAGGCCGGTGTCTGTCCGAGTACGGCAGTGAGGTGGTCGCGGCGAGCTGGGATTCGGTGATCTTCGATGTGGGGCGGGAATCACTGGTCCGGGTGCCGATGATGGAGCCGGAACGGGGTACGAAGGTGCACGTCGGGGCGCTGTTCGACCGCTGCCCCAGCGCGAAGGATCTGCTCGAGGCACTGACGACTGGATGAGGCGATTCGTCACGGTTACCAGGTAGCGTCGAAGTAGGCACCGAGGAGGGAGCGCGTCATGGCGACGAGGGACACCGGCGGTCAGTCACAGTCGGGGCGTAGCAAGCGCGATGAAGAGACCGATCAGGAACCAGATGCCGCCGCCAACCCGGAGGTCTCGGAGCGGCACGAGAAGATCTCCGAGGACGTCGACGACCTGCTCGACGAGATCGACTCCGTACTGGAGGAGAACGCAGAGGAATTTGTCAGGGGATACGTACAGAAAGGGGGGGAATGACCGCTATGCCCGTTTTTGTGTTGATCGGAAAGCGGCATGCCCCTTCGTGACGACGATCGCGACGGACTGCGTCACCGTCGCGACTGTGGCCAGTGGAAACCCCTCGAGAGATTCCAGATGAACTCGCGGCGGCCGTCGGGCCGGGGCAGTTGCTGCAAGGAGTGCTTCAACCTCAGGTCCAAGGCAAGCTATCGAAAGCGTGCCGCTGCCGCCGGGCGGATGGTCCGAGAACGTGAAGTGCTGCCCGAGGGCATGCGACGTTGCCCGGACTGCAAGGACGTCAAGCCACTTCAGGACTTCCCCCGGATTGTCTCGAAGTCGACCGGCCGTGAGCGCTATTGCCTGCCGTGCCATAACGTCCGCGGCCGGAAGAACCGGGAGCTACATCACGGCAGCACACGCAACTACCACCTGAAGCGGCGGTACGGGATCGGGGCGGCTGACGTCGAGACCCTCCTCGCGTCACAAGGCGGTGTCTGCGCGATCTGTGGCGCACCCGACCCGCGACATGTGGACCACGATCATGCGTACGGGAACGTACGTGGCATTCTGTGCTTCAACTGCAACGGCGGTCTGGGTCAGTTCAAGGACGACCTCGAGCTGCTGCGGAACGCGATCGGCTACCTGAGAGGGACCACGTGGACTTTGGTGCAACCGGGCGTCTTCCAGCTGTCTTCACGACGCCGGGCAACTCCTCCTTCACTGACTTCCTGAGAGTCGCCGCTCCGGACATGCTGCCTGGACGGCGACCGCTGCCTCCCGGCTCGGCCGAGCACCTCGCTCCGCACGGCACGACCATTGTCACGCTCGTCTGTGACGGTGGCGTGGTGATGGCCGGCGACCGGCGGGCCACGATGGGCAACCTGATCGCCGCACGGGACATCGAGAAGGTGTTCCCTGCCGGGCCGTACTCGATCGTCGGATACGCCGGTGCGGCCGGTGTGGGCCTGGAGCTGATCCGGTTGTTCCAGGTGGAGCTGGAGCACTACGAGAAGATCGAGGGCACCACGCTGTCGCTGCACGGCACCGCGAACCGGCTCGCCGCCATGGTCAGGGGCAACCTCGCCGCGGCGATGCAGGGGCTCGCGGTGCTGCCGCTGTTCGCCGGCTTCGACACCGACGCCGAGGTCCCGGAGTCCGCCGGCCGGATCTTCAGCTTCGACGTCACCGGCGGCTTCTTTTCCGAAACCGACTTCCACGCCATCGGCTCGGGTTCGCTGTTCGCGAGATCCGCGATGAAGAAGCGGTTCCGTCGTGGCCTGCCCGTCAACGAAGCGGTACGGATCGCCGTCGAGGCGCTGTACGACGCCGCCGAGGACGACAGCGCCACTGGTGGCCCGGACCTGGCACGGAAGATCTACCCCGTGGTGATGACCGCGACCGCCGAGGGGACCGACCGGTTCAGCGACGTCGAGGCCGCCGAGGTGGCCCAGGCTGTCGTCGACGGCCGGATGGAGAACCCGGGCGGCTGAGTACGCCCATCACCCGTTCCGGATAGCTGACATAAGGAGAGCGCCCGCCGTGGCAATGCCGTTCTACGCCTCGCCTGAGCAGCTGATGCGCGACAAGTCGGAGTATGCCCGCAAAGGCATCTCCCGGGGTCGCAGCGTCGTCGTGCTGACCTACCTTGACGGTGTGCTGTTCGTGGCGGAGAACACCTCGACCGCGTTGCACAAGATCAGCGAGATCTACGACCGCATCGGGTTCGCCGCAGTGGGCCGGTACAACGAGTTCGAGAACCTCCGGATGGCGGGGGTACGGCTCGCGGACATCCGCGGTTACAGCTACGACCGGCGGGACGTCAACGGCCGGTGGCTGGCCAACACGTACGCCCAGACCCTCGGGGCGATCTTCACCGAACAGCACAAGCCGTTCGAGGTGGAGGTCTGCATCGCCCAACTCGGCGATACCCCGGCACGGGACGAGCTGTACCGGATCACCTACGACGGGTCGGTCGGTGACGAACCGGGCTACGTGGCGATGGGTGGCCAGGTGGACGCGATCTCGGCGGTACTCAAGGACCGGCACTCCGAGGACGCGTCGCTCGGAGATTCGCTGCATCTCGCCGTTGACGCTCTGGGCAGCGTCGGCGGTGACGGTGGCAAGAAGCGGGAGATCCCCGCCGATCGGCTCGAGGTGGCGGTGCTTGACCGGCGGCGTACCGGACGCGCGTTCCGGCGGGTGTCCGGCGCCGCGCTGGCGTCCCTGCTGGGGCGTGCTCCGGAGCCGACTGCCAAGCAGGCCCCAGCGGCACCCGAGGGCGCACCTGAGGGCGGCTCGGCATCCGAGGGCGGCTCAGAGGCGCCGTCCGACGACGCCGTCGACGAGTTGATCGAGGCTGTCGAAGGTGGCGAGGAGACTCCGGAGAAGCCGCCGACTTCTCGTACGACGCGTAAGTCCGCACCTCGGAAGGCCCGGCCGAAATCGACCGAGCCGGAGCAGCCGCCCAGCGACGGCTCTTAGGGTCGGTTGCCGGATTCCAGCCACCCGTCGGTCGCGTTCCGCGGAGGATAGCCACTACCCGACCCGTTGACGGGTCCGAGTACGACTCGGTGGCAGCGTGGCTATCCCCCAGTGGTGGCGCCGGTACAGTCCGGCTGTCCTGCGGATTCTCGCGGTGACCGCCGGATACTTCGGTGCGGCACAGATCGGGCTGGAGCTCGCGGTGTTCCGCGACCAGGTCACGCCGCTGTGGCCACCCACGGGGGTCGCGCTCGCGGCGCTGTTCGTACTGGGTCCAGGTATCTGGCCAGGCATCACGCTCGGCGCGTTGCTGGTCAACCTGCCGATCGGGCCGTCGGCGCCGGGCGTACTGCTGATCTCGCTCGGGAACACGCTCGCCCCGCTCGCCAGCTACCTGTTGCTACGGGCTACAGAGTTCTGGCCGGAGCTGGAACGGCTACGGGATGCGCTGGCCCTGGGAGTCGCCGCGTTCACAGGGACGCTCGCCAGCGCGACCATCGGGAGTCTCACCCTGCTTCGGGAAGGCTCGGTGCCGAGTGAGGAATTCTGGCCCATCTGGTCGGTGTGGTGGACCGGGGACGCGATGGGGATCCTGGTGGTCGCGCCGCTGCTGCTGACACTGCGGACCGTACGGTGGCGCACCGTGCTGACGGGCCGGCGGTGGCTTGAGGGTGCGGCGCTGCTGATCCTGACCGTGGTCGTCACCGCGGCCGTGACCAGCACCGCCCGTCCGGGGCTTTTCCTGGTGTTTCCGCTGTTGATCTGGGCGGCGCTGCGATTCCAGTTGCTGGGGGCGACCCCGTGCGCGTTGATCATCTCGGTGTACGCGGTGGCCGCCGCGGTGTGGCACATCGGGCCCTTCGCCGACCAGGAGACGGTCTCCACGATGGTGACGTTGCAGGCCTTCAACGGTGCCGTCGCTCTGACCGGCCTGTTGCTCGCGGCGGTGACCGTGGAACGCGACAAGGCCCACCAGACGATTCATCGGGCGGTCGGTCAGCTCACCAGCGCATTGGCGCGGCAGCCGGACCGTACCCTGCTGGACGGGTGGTCGTGGCCGTCGGGCGAGCGCCGCCCGGAGCCGCCGTCCGACACTTGACTGGCCGGACCAGCCGCCAGGAAGGGCCGCCTCAGTCAACCAGCCCGGCGGCGGCTCCGGGTGACGGCGCTGCGGTGTCGGCCCCTGTCTCCTGGGGCCACTGGCGAAGCCGGCGTGCCAGTAGCACGGCGAGTACGACACCGGCGACCACCGAGCCGGCGAGGTACGCCAACTCGACCCGGAACAGGATCGAGCCCGGCACGAACGTGATCCCCAGCAGCGCCATGAAGCCGGCGGCCCAGCCGAGCGCCTGGTCCCGGTGACCCGCCAGGGCAAGGCCGGACTGCCCCAGCACGGTGGCCACCATGTAGACGGTGGTGGCGATCGTGAGCCAGCCGAAGTCCGTACGGTCGAGCAGCGCCTCGGTGTCGAACAGCACGCGCACCAGCCAGGGGCCGATCGCGACGCAGACCACGGCTCCCGCCAACCCGAGCGCCGTCACCGCCCCGGTGGTACGCACCAACAGCCTCCGGAAACCCGTACGGTCGCCGGTGGCCACGGCACTCGACAGCGCCGGGAGCAGGGAAGCCTGGATCGACGAGAACGCGAACAGCGGGATCCGGGCGAGCACCACGCCGGAGAGCAGCGCCCCCGCGAGTGCGGCCTCCGCGGGTGTGGACAGCAGCCGGGCGCTGACCACACTGGCGTTGACAACGGCGAGCCACAGCGTGCTGGAGGCGACCAGCAGCCCCATTCCCGCGGTGACCTCGGCGTACCCCACGGTTGGCCCCGGCTCGGGACGCAGCACGCTGCGACTGGCGGTCAGCGCGACCGCGACCACGGGGGCGACCGCGAGCACCAGGCCGTACCCGGCGGGATCGGCCACCCCGGCGGTCGCGAGCATGGCGGCCAGTACGCACCGGAGCACCCCGTCGAGCGCCAACTGTGCGCCGTACCGGCTGAATTCGCCGTGTCCGGACAGCAGCCCCCGGGACAGGTGCGCCGCGGTGAGCGCCACCAGGTTGGCGGCCAGTACGTCGACCAGCCGTGCGTTGCCGTCGAAGAGCAGCCCGGCGAGCGGGCCTCGCAGTATGACGGTGGCGACGAGCAGCATCGCCAGGATCGCGGCTCCGAGCACGGCGATCCGGGAGGCGATCGGGCGGACCCCCTGGTGCTGTGCCCGCCGGGCGGCGACGAGTCGGCTGAGCTCCTGTTCGAGCGGGAAGAACAGTCCCGGCCCTACGGAGAAGACGATCATCCACAGTACGGCGAGGTCGGCGTACCCGGGGGCGTCGAGGGCGTGGCCGGCGATCGCCAGGTAGATGTACGCGGCGGCGCCCAGGATCGCCAGGCCGGCTCCCACCACGGCGGTGCCGGCCGGTAGCGCCGCGAGGATCCGGCGTACCAGGGCGATCGCCGGCTTCACCTGTCGGTGGCCCTGCTGGATTCACCGTTCCCGTCCGGCCGCGCCGACGTAGCGGGTGGCGCGGTCGGCGCGGTGGTGGGTGCGCCGGGCGGCTGTCCGATCGGGTCGGTGAGCACGCCGCGTTCCCGGTTCAGGAGCTCGGCGTCCCGCAGTGCCGTCGCACGGGCCAGCTCGGTGAACCGCTCCCCGAGGTCCCGGAACCGCAGGTACATGTTGAGCACCACGAAGATGAACGCCACGACCAGCAGGTACAGCAGCAGGTCGGCGCCCCGGCCGACGTTGAGCCGGTTGGCGATCGCTGTGAGGTCGTCCGGGCGGAGCACGAACCACACGTTCAGTGCGAGGAATCCGAAGAACGCGAGCCGCTTGCTGGCCTGCAGCCGTACCCCGTTCTGCCAGCGGACGAAGCCGAGCAGCAGGACCGCGACCGCGAGCAGCAGCAGGACCTGGATCCACATCGTGTCAGGTCCTCCGGTTACGCATTGTGAGGTCGAAGAGGATGTTCACGCCATTGACCAGGGACTGGCCCTTGGAACGCGAGTAGTCGGTGTAGAGCACGGTGACACCGACCTCGGTCACCCGCCAGTCGCCACGCGCCAGGGTGGCGACGATCTCGGAGGCGTGTGCCATCCCGTTCATCCGGATCCGGAGGCGTTCGGCGACCGGGCGGCCGAGCACCCGCAGCCCGTTGTGGGCGTCGGTGAGGCGCAGTTTGCGCCCGCTGCGGGACAGCAGTGCGGCGCCCTTGAGCACCAGCCGTTTCAGCGGCGGTACGGCGGCCGCCCGGTCCAGGAAGCGTGATCCGAGTACGGCGTCCGCCTGTCGCTGTCGGGCCGCGTCCACCATGGCGGCGGCGTCGGCCACCTGGTGTTGCCCGTCGGCGTCGAACGTGACGAAGTACTGCGACCCGGTGCGGGCCAGAGCGTACGACAGCCCGGTCTGCAATGCCGCGCCCTGGCCGAGGTTCACCGGGTGACGTATCAGGTGGGCGCCGGTACCCGCGATCTCGGACGCGGAGGAGTCTCTGCTGCCGTCGTCGACGCACACCACGTGCGGGAACATCGGCAGCAGTTCGGTGATGACCTGGGCGACGACCTTCTCCTCGTTGTACACGGGGATGATCACCCAGGTGTCCTTATTGTCGGACATGTCCCGGCGGGCTCCTGAATCGGTTCGCCGTTGTTCGGCTGTCGTAATGCTAACGAGCCGGCGGGGCCAGGCAGCCGTTTGCCGAGGAGAACCACCAAATGTTCACGCGCCCGGTGGCTGCCGGTCGCCCCTGCGCCAGGTGGGCCGGTCGTACCGTGACCAGTCGTCACCGCCGCCGGTCGCCAGCGTGCCTGGTGGCAGGCTGTCCCGTGGCAGCTAGATTTCTGGATGCGACTGCCCAGGTTCCTCGCGTAACGTCTGGCGTGCGTTCAGCGCTCCGGTCAATGAGAGGATTCTTGCGTGCCCACCAGCCTCATTGAGGTTCGCCGCCAATACTCCGAGGCGGAAGAAGCGGCCATCATTGACGCGATCCACGGCGCGCTCGTAGCCGCGTTCCAGATTCCCACGCAGGACAAGAACGTGCGCCTGATCGTGCACGAGCCGCACCGGTTCGCCTGCTCTCCGAATCGGACGATGCCAGAGTTCGCCACGCTTGTGTCGATCGACTGCTTCGCGGGTCGGTCGGTGCAAGCCAAGCGGGATCTGTATGCCGAGATCACTGACCGGCTCGCAGTGTTGGGAATTCCCCGAGACCATGTCCTGATCACTCTCAGGGAGAGCCAGGCCGAGAACTGGGGACTCCACGGAGGGCAAGCTGCCTGCGACGTCGACCTCGGCTTCGACGTAGAGGTCTGAAGCCAAGCCGACGATGTCCGTGGGGCACCCCAACGGACATCCAGATCAGCGGCAGCGCCGACCACGCGCAGGCGAGCCCGGGCCGGGCCGGGTGGAAGGCCCGGCCCGGGCGACCACCTAGACGTTCTGCGGGAAGCCCAGCGTCACGCCGCCGTGGGACGGGTCCAGCCACCGGCTGGTGACCGCCTTGGTACGGGTGAAGAACCGGATCCCGTCCGGCCCGTACGCGTGGGCGTCCCCGAACAGTGACTGCTTCCAGCCCCCGAACGAGTAGTACGCCACCGGCACCGGGATCGGCACGTTCACGCCCACCATCCCGACCTCCACCTCGAACTGGAACCGCCGGGCGGCGCCCCCGTCGTCGGTGAAGATCGCGGTGCCGTTGCCGTACGGGTTCGCGTTGACCAGCTCGACGGCGGCTTCGTAGGAACCAGCACGCACGACGGACAACACCGGGCCGAAGATCTCGTCGGTGTAGAGCGACATCTGCGGGGTGACCCGGTCGAAGAGGGTGGGGCCGAGCCAGAACCCGTCCTTCCCGCCGTCGATCGGGTGCTGCCGGCCGTCCACCACCAGCTCCGCGCCGGCCGCGGCCCCGGCGTCGAGGTAGCCGGTGACCTTGTCCCGGTGCGCCGGCGTGATCAGCGGGCCCATCTCGCAGCCGGGCCGGGTGCCGTCGCCGACGTGCAGGTCAGCCATCCGCTTGGAGATCTTGGCCACCAACTCGTCGCCCACCGGGTCGACGGCGACCACCGCGGAGATCGCCATGCAGCGCTCCCCGGCGGAGCCGAATCCCGCGGAGACCGCGGCGTCGGCGGCGAGGTCGAGGTCGGCGTCGGGGAGCACCACCATGTGGTTCTTCGCGCCGCCGAGTGCCTGCACCCGCTTCCCGTTGGCGGTGGCGGTGGTGTAGACGTACCGGGCGATCGGGGTGGAGCCGACGAACGACACGGCCTTCACCTCGGGGTGCTCCAGCAGCCGGTCCACGGCCACCTTGTCGCCGTGCAGCACGTTGAACACGCCGTCCGGCAGACCGGCCTCGGCCCACATCTCGGCGATCGCGAGCGACGCCGACGGGTCCTTCTCGCTCGGTTTGAGCACCACCGTGTTGCCGCACGCGATGGCCAGCGGCACGAACCACAGCGGCACCATCGCCGGGAAGTTGAACGGCGAGATCACCGCGACCACACCGAGGGGCTGCTGGATCGAGTACACGTCCACGCCGGTGGAGGCGTTCTCGGTGAAGCCGCCCTTGAGCAGGTGCGGTACGCCGCACGCGAACTCCGCCACCTCAAGCGCCCGCTGCACCTCCCCGCTGGCGTCACTGAGTACCTTGCCGTGTTCGGCGGTGAGGATCGCGGCCACCTCGTCCTTGCGGGCGGCGAGCAGCTCCCGGAACTTGAACAGCACGTTCGAGCGTTTCGCCAGCGAGGCGGCGCGCCATCCGGGGAAGGCGGCCGCGGCAGCGTCGACGGCGGCATCCACCTCGGCCGGCTCGGCGAAGTCGACCCGTCCGGCCACCTCACCGGTCGCCGGGTTGAAGATGTCGCCGGTACGCGCGGCCGGCCGCTCCCACGGCGTACCGCCGATCCAATGCCTGACGCGCTTCACGCTGTGCCTCCCTGGTTCGGCTCCGCGCTCGCTCCGCGCCTCGCTCGCAGGCTCGCTGCGATGCTCACTCGCTGTCGCCTCACGTGATCTCCTTCTGTACGGCGGCGATCGCGTCGCCCAGGATCCCGAGCGCCTCGTTCGCTTCCTCAGCGGTGAGGGTCATCGGGGGCGCGAGCCGGAGTACGTTGCCGTACAGGCCGCCCTTGCCGATCAGCAGGCCCCTGGCACGAGTCTCCTCCAGCAGCCTGGCCGCGGCTCGTGGACTCGGGGTGGTGCCGCCGGGTTCCACCAGCTCGACCCCGATCATCAGGCCCGCGCCTCGTACGTCGCCGACCACGTCGTACTGCTCGGAGAGGGAACGCAGACCGGCCATCAGCGCAGCGCCGAGGGTGGCGGCGTTGGCCTGCAGGTCGTGGTCGAACAGGTAGTCCAGGGCGGCGTTGCCGGCGGTGGCCGCGATCGGGTTGCCCCCGAACGTGGAGATCGAGTTCGCCTCGAACGAGTCCATCAGATCCGGACGGGCAACGACGCCACCGATCGCGATGCCATTGGCGAGGCCTTTGGCGAAGGTGAACGCGTCCGGGGTCACGCTGTGCGCCTCGATGCCCCAGAAGTGGCTCCCGGTACGCCCCCAGCCGGTCTGCACCTCGTCGGAGATGA
>JBOGDK010000062.1:0-16331 GCA_050701795.1 Micromonosporaceae bacterium | reverse complement strand
CGCCGGCACCGACCGGCAGGTGCGTGGCCTGCTGCTCGCGGAGCTGCGAAACGCCGCCACTCCGGTGTCGGCCGCCCGCTTAGGCGCCCTATGGCACGACGCTGACCAGCAGCGACGCGCACTCGCGTGCCTGCTCGACGACGGCCTGGCAGTACGCCTACCCGACGACCGGTACGCACTGCCCACTTCGAACCTGAACCTTTCCTGACCTCGCGACAGCGACCGCGGTCCGCCCCAGGTCACCCTTCCAGTACGGCCGACCGGAGAGCGCCGGGCCCACCAGCCGGACGGGACGCACAGAGTTATCCACAGCAGAACAACTCGCTCTACCGGATGGTCACCGTCTCCTGCCAGGCTGTCGTACGGGAGTCCACGGGGAAGGCCGTCAAATGACGTCACTGCACGAACACCGGATTGGCCCGTACACCGTTCTGTGGCGGCTCGGGATCACTCGAGCCGGCACCGTCTACCGGGCCATCGACCAGTACCACACCCCAGTCGTGCTCGCGGTGCTCGACCGTGGCGGCGACAGCGAGTCACGGCGCCGGTTCAGCGACGCGATACGCCGCGGCTGGGCTGGTGACGGAAAGGGAAGCCGGGTGCTCGGGGCGGATCTCACCGGCCCGTACCCGTGGGCGGCGACCCGCGCCGACGGCCGCCACGGTGCCGCCCACATGCTGGCCAGCGTCACCGGCGAGACGCCGCCGGGCGGATCAGCCCGATCAGCGCACGACCCCGAGACGGACCCACCGGGCGGGTCAGCATCACCGCACGCCCCCGACGCAGCGCCACTGGACACACCAGCCCGAGCAGCGCACGGCGCAGGCATCGGCCCACCGGGCGGTTCAGTCTCGTTGGTTGTGGCGCGGCCAAGGTCGGCGCTGCCGCCGGGCGACGTACCAACTCCCGGAGCCGGCCGGCCGCGGTCCAGGTCCGTGAAGTCGGTACCGGCGGACGAAGCCCGCCCACCGGGGGCACGGCGGGACGCCAGTGTCCTGATGGCGACCCTGACCTGCCTCGCGGTGTTTCTGGTGCTGGGCGTGCCCCTGATCGCCTCCCGGCTGGCCGGCGGCGGATCACCGGGCACCGCGTCGACGACATCTGTCGCGGGCCGGCCCGGATCCGAGACATCAGGTCCACCGGCGTCCAGGACGACGACGCCCGGTACGCAGCCCTCGGGGCCGCGTGACGGCCGGGTGGAGCCGGGCCTGGAACCACCCGAACCTCGGGCGTGGCCCACGTGGCCACACTTCGGCAGCGCCGACTCCACGCACCTGATGCGGAACCTGACAGGTGTCGATTTCGACGTCCGGGCGCCGGACACCTGGGGTTGCCATGTGACGGCGCGGGACGGGGGCACCGGATACGTACGGCACACCTGCGGTGACGACCATCGCGAGCGCCACGACGTCGTGGCGGCCCCCGAAGTCAGGCTGATCGTCGGGGACTGCCGGGCCCCGTGCGACGCCGCCAACCACGAGCGGTTGCGCCGGGACGTACCGGGCTGGGGTCGCAGGTGGCTCGCCCCGGACGACAACACCACCTACATCGAGACGAGGGGCGAGATCGACGGCGAAGCAGCGTACGGACTGGTGATCAGCCGGGTGTACGCCAGCGACGGCACTGGCGTACCGGACCGGCACCTGATCCTGCGGTCGATCAGTGCGATGGATGACGTACCGACGATCCAGAAGCTGGCCAACGAGATCCGCGAGGCCACGAGGTGACAGCGCCGCTACGGCTTCGCGGCTCCCTGTTCGCGGAACCAGTTCGCAGCGCGGGGGGTCAGCAGCAGCACGAAAGCCGCGGCAGTCAGGCACAGCATCACGACCACGGCGAATAGCTCCAGGACTCGGAGAAACTCCAGGTGCGTTGGCGACCGCAGCATGAACGCGGTGCTGACCAGAAGGCCGTTGCATCCAGCGATGCACACATACCCGCATAACCCAAACGCGAGCGCTCGCCCGGCGTCGCGCCGCATGACAATGAGCCCGGCCGCCGCCACGGCCAACACTATGGCTACCAAATCGAACACGAGTCCACTGGCCGGCAGGAAGTAGTCGATCCAGCTCGAAAGCTCACGCGAGAACGTGAAGTACGCACGGACCAGGGCGGTCAGCAGGGCCACCGCAACGTAGCCGAGGAGAAGCGCCGCCGCCGCGGTGACCGTGCCGGGCCGTGAACCGATCGTCCCGGAGTGTGGCGGCGGTGGGCCAAACGGGGCCGGTGGACCAGACATGAAGGGCGGAGCCTGTGGCGAGCCCACGGGCGGAGCCGATGCCATGGGTGGCGCCATGGGCTCCCCCGGCGGCGACATGGGTGGGGCGGTGAAACCTGGGCCAACCGGTGCGGAATCAGGGGCGGGCTGTTCCGGATTCTGGGGTGGGTAGGTCATGTCACCTCGTTCATCAGGCCGGCCATGCGGCGTCACCCTAGCCCCCTGCCGCCAGCGACGAACACCCGTCGCCTGCTGCGGCCGCGAGAACGGCGCCGGGCCCCTCACCGCCGCGGCATCGTCACAGTCCCGGCCTGACACAGTCGTAGCCGCCGTGGATCACCACGGCGGCTACGCCTCGTTCCTCAGGTACTACTCGGACGCGGTGGTGGCGTCTCCGCCGCCGGCGGGAGCGCCGTCGGTGCCCGTCAGCGCTGCCGGTACGGCGTCCGGCACCTCCACCGGGCGCTCCGAACCGGTGAACACCAGTCGGGCGTTGTCCACGTCGTCGGGCTGGCCTTCCAGATCGACCAGGACGATCTGGCCGGCACCCACCTCGTTGAACAGGATCTTCTCCGACAACGGATCCTCGATCTCGCGCTGGATCGTACGGCGCAGTGGCCGGGCACCCAGTACCGGGTCGTACCCCTTCGCCGCCAGGAACCGCTTGGCGTTTTCCGTGACCTCCATGCCCATGTCCTTGTTCTTCAGCTGGGTCTCGATCCGGGCCAGCATCAGGTCGACGATCTCCACGATCTGCTCCTGAGTCAGCTGGTGGAAGACGATCGTGTCGTCGATCCGGTTCAGGAACTCAGGGCGGAAGTGCTGCTTGAGCTCGTCGTTGACCTTCTCCTTCATCCGCTCGTAATTGCTCTCGGTGTCGTCGGAGGTCTGGAAGCCCAGCGACACCGCCTTGGCGATGTCCCGGGTGCCCAGGTTGGTGGTCAGGATGATCACCGTGTTCTTGAAGTCCACGATGCGTCCCTGACCATCGGTGAGGCGCCCGTCTTCCAAGATCTGCAGCAACGTGTTGAACACGTCCGCGTGTGCCTTTTCGATCTCGTCGAACAGCACCACCGAGAACGGCTTGCGCCGCACCTTCTCAGTGAGCTGGCCACCCTCGTCGTACCCGACGTAGCCGGGAGGCGCGCCCACCAGGCGCGAGACCGTGTACCGGTCGTGGAACTCGCTCATGTCCAGCTGGATCAGCGCTTCCTCGCTGCCGAACAGGAACTCCGCGAGCGACTTGGCCAGCTCGGTCTTACCAACCCCGGACGGACCCGCGAAGATGAACGAGCCGGACGGCCGCTTCGGGTCCTTCAGGCCGGCGCGGGTACGCCGGATCGCCTGCGAGACCGCCTTGACCGCGTCCTCCTGGCCGACGATCCGCTTGTGCAGCTCGTCCTCCATGCGGAGCAGCCGGGAGGTCTCCTCCTCGGTCAGCTTGTACACCGGGATGCCGGTCCAGTTGGCCAGCACGTCGGCGATCTGCTCGTCGTCGACCTCGCTCACCACATCGAGATCGCCGGCCTTCCACTCCTTCTCCCGCTGCGCCTTCTGGGAGAGCAGCTGCTTCTCGTTGTCGCGAAGCTGCGCCGCCCGCTCGAAGTCCTGCGCGTCGATAGCGGACTCCTTGTCACGGCGTACCGCCGCGATCTTCTCGTCGAACTCCCGCAGGTCCGGCGGCGCGGTCATCCGGCGGATCCGCATCCTGGCACCGGCCTCGTCGATCAGGTCGATCGCCTTGTCCGGCAGGTAGCGGTCGGAGATGTAGCGATCCGCCAGGTTGGCCGCCGCCACCAGGGCGCGGTCGGTGATCGAGACCCGGTGGTGGGACTCGTACCGGTCGCGCAGGCCCTTGAGGATCTCGATGGTGTGCGCCAGCGACGGCTCGCCCACCTGGATCGGCTGGAACCGGCGCTCCAGCGCGGCGTCCTTCTCCAGGTGCTTGCGGTACTCGTCGAGCGTGGTGGCGCCGATGGTCTGCAGCTCGCCCCGGGCCAGCATCGGCTTCAGGATCGACGCCGCGTCGATCGCGCCCTCCGCGGCACCCGCTCCGACGAGGGTGTGGATCTCGTCGATGAACAGGATGATGTCGCCTCTGGTACGGATCTCCTTCAGCACCTTCTTCAGGCGCTCCTCGAAGTCACCGCGGTACCGGGAGCCGGCGACCAGGGCACCCAGGTCCAGGGTGTAGAGCTGCTTGTCCTTGAGCGTCTCCGGCACCTCGCCCTTGACGATCTTCTGACCAAGGCCCTCGACCACGGCGGTCTTGCCGACGCCCGGCTCCCCGATCAGCACCGGGTTGTTCTTGGTACGCCGGGACAGCACCTGCATGACCCGCTCGATTTCCTTCTCCCGGCCGATCACCGGGTCGAGCTTGCCCTCCCGGGCGGCCTGGGTCAGGTTGCGCCCGAACTGGTCGAGCACCAGTGACGTGGACGGTGCCGCCTCACCGGTCGCACCGGCCGCCGCGGGCTCCTTGCCCTGGTAGCCCGAGAGCAACTGGATCACCTGCTGACGCACCCGGTTGAGGTCCGCGCCGAGCTTGACCAGCACCTGGGCGGCGACACCTTCGCCTTCCCGGATCAGCCCGAGCAGGATGTGCTCGGTGCCGATGTAGTTGTGGCCGAGCTGCAGCGCCTCACGCAGGGAAAGCTCCAGGACCTTCTTGGCCCTCGGGGTGAACGGAATGTGCCCGCTCGGCGCCTGCTGCCCCTGCCCGATGATCTCCTCGACCTGCTGGCGTACGCCTTCCAGGGAGATGCCGAGGCTCTCCAGCGCTTTCGCGGCGACGCCCTCACCCTCGTGGATGAGCCCGAGCAGGATGTGCTCGGTGCCTATGTAGTTGTGGTTGAGCATCCGGGCCTCTTCTTGGGCCAGGACGACAACCCGCCGCGCTCGGTCGGTGAACCTCTCGAACATCCTCTGTGCTCCTCCCGTGCCTGACGGCACAGCGCCCAGATCCAGCAGTCTCTGTGGCCTTCCGGACCCCGGGGGGTGTCCGTGCCCTCACTGTATCGCCGCGGTGTGACCGCAAGGGTCAGCGCATCCGACGTTACTCAGCCAACACTGCCAGGAGCTGGGGTGTTCCCTCGAATCACGGGACTACGCCCAGAGCGAAACCCCCGGCCGTCCCAGCGCACGGACGCACTACAGACATGCGTCGAGCCGGCGAACCCGGACCGTGGTCCGGGACGCCGGCTCGATGGCTCGTTACCGCGGCTTCAGATGCCGGCCGGCCGGCCCGCTTCCGCGTGATACTGATCCACCACGTCCTGCGAGATGCGGCCACGTTCCGAGATCGTAATACCCTTTCGCTTCGCCCACTCACGGATCGCCTTGTTCTGCTCGCGATCGGTGGAAGCCTGGCCACGCCCTCTGGGTGCCACGGCCTTGCCGCTGCTCTTACCCACTCGACGACCGGCGGAGACAAACCGGGCTACCGACTCACGGAGTGCCGTGGCATTTTTCTCCGACAGATCGATCTCATATTCCACGCCGTCCAGGCCGAACTTGACGGTCTCGTCGGCGTCACCACCTTCGAGGTCATCGACCAGGTACGTCACTGTCTTCTGCGCCACCGCGTTATCCCTCCGATGCCAAACCAGGGCTACTCCAAGAAGTAATGCCTGAACAATAACTCACGCCGTCCCAGCGCCGCAGACAACCCATGGTCGCGGTTATGCACCCTCGTCAATCACCCACGGCACATCGACAATCACCCAAGGCCGATGAAACTAAGCGAACGAGTCCATAATGATGTCGGTCACTCCGGTCGCACCAGGGGGAACAGGATGGTTTCCCGGATGCCGAGACCCGTCAGCGCCATCAGCAGTCGGTCTATGCCCATTCCCATACCACCCATCGGTGGCATTCCGTACTCCATGGCACGCAGGAAGTCTTCGTCCAACTGCATCGCCTCGGGATCCCCCTTGGCCGCCAGCCGGGACTGCGCGATCAGGCGTTCCCGCTGCACAACCGGGTCCACCAACTCGGAGTACGCGGTGCCCAGCTCAAACCCCTGTATGTACAGGTCCCACTTCTCGGTGACCCCCGGAGTGTCACGGTGCGCCCGAGTCAGCGGGCTGGTCTCCACCGGGTAGTCGTACACGAATGTGGGGGCGACGAGCTGGTCGACCACCAGCTCCTCGAATAACTCCTCAGTAAGTTTCCCCGGCATCCACGCGGCATCCCAGCCAATCTCGTGCTTGTCGGCGTACGCCCGGAGTGTCTCGATCGTCGTCTCCGGAGTCACCTGTTCACCGAGCGCTTCCGAGACCGCATCGTAGAGCCTGATCCGCCGCCATTCGCCACCGAGGTCACGCTCAGCCCCGTCGTGGTGGCGTGCCACTGTGGAGCCGAATACCGCTTTGGTGGCGCCCTGGACGAGCTGTTGGGTGAGCTCCGCCATACCGTTGTAGTCGGTGTACGCCTGATACACCTCCAGCATCGCAAACTCTGGAGAGTGTGAGGAGTCCACACCTTCGTTACGGAAGTTGCGATTGATCTCGAAGACCTTCTCGATTCCGCCCACGACGCAACGCTTGAGATACAACTCCGGGGCGATTCGTAGGTAGAGATCGATGTCCAGTGCATTGCTGTGGGTGACAAATGGCCGAGCGGTGGCGCCACCGTGCAACAGCTGCAGCATCGGCGTCTCCACCTCGACGAAGCTCAGGGCGTCGAGCGTGGCGCGGAGACTATGCACCACAGCGGCACGGGTACGTACGGTTTCCCGGGCAGCCGGACGCACAATCAGGTCGGCGTAGCGCTGCCGCACCCGGGCTTCTTCGGACATTGGTTTATGCGCCACCGGCAGTGGCCGCAACGCCTTGGCCGCCAGCGTCCACCGGTCCGCGAACACCGACAGCTCACCGCGTTTGCTGGTGATCACTTCACCTTCGACGGAGACCAGGTCGCCGAGATCGACAAGCCGCTTCCAGTCGTCCAACGCCTCCTGGCCAACTCCGGCCAGCGACAACATCGCCTGCAGCTCGGTGCCGTCGCCCTCCCGAAGAGTGGCGAAACAGAGCTTGCCGGTATTCCGGGCGAAAATCACCCGCCCGGTGACCGCGACCCCCTTGCCGGTACGGGTGTCCGGAGGCAGTTCCGGGTACGCATCCCGAATCTGCTTCAGAGATGTGGTCCTCGCCACGCCGACCGGGTACGGGTCGCCCCCGGACTCCAGGATCCTGGCGCGCTTCTCACGGCGTACCCGCATCTGCTCTGGAAGATCTTCGTCACGGTCGGCGGAATGCGCGGCAGTGGTATCGCGCGGGCTTTGTTCAGACACGATGACTCTCAGGTAGCGGATCAGGGCGGATGGCGCACATTGCGCACAGCAGAGCCTTGCGCACAGCAGAGCCTAACGTCCGGTGCTCACCGGTAGTAACGCGAATTCCCAGGTACGGCGTTCGTCACCCTCCCGCCGGACCCGGATAGTGTGCGGGGTCATGGACCGGGATTCCTGGGATGCGCAGCGCAGCTCCTTCGGGACGGCCGCGGCACTCTACGACAAGGTACGGCCGCGTTACCACTCTGATGCCCTGCGGTGGGCGCTTGAGTGCATCGGACGAACACAGCGGGTGATCGACCTTGGCGCCGGCACCGGAATTCTGAGTGGCCAGTTGATCGCATCCGGTTTCGAAACGGTGCCCGTCGAGCCAGACCCCGGCATGCGGGACCAGTGCGACGTGAAGCTACGGGAATTGTTCGGCGCCGCGGCAGGCCCGGCGCTCGCGGGTTCCGCCGAAGACATCCCCGTACCGGACGGTGGCGCGGACGCGGTCATCGCGGGGCAGGCGTACCACTGGTTCGATCCCGCCAAGGCGCATCCGGAAATCGCCCGGGTGCTCAGCAGAGGCGGCGTGTTCGCACCGATCTGGAACATCCGGGACGAGAACGAGCCGTGGGTGGCCGAGCTCACCACGGTGCTCCACAGTCAGGATGGCACCGGGGTCCACGCCGGCTGGTCAAACGTCGACCTCGGTGACCACTTCACCGGCACCGAACGCGCCACCTTCCGGCACGCCGTACGGCACACCCCCGACTCGCTACGGGATCTGCTGCGGTCCAGGTCGTACTACCTGACCGGCGACGAGGGACGGCGTGCCACGTTGGAACGCGAGCTGGGCGACCTGCTCACCACGCATCCTGACCTCACGGGGCGGGACGAATTCGACCTGCCGTACGTGACCGTGGCGTACCGGGCGCGACGCCGATAGCGGCCGGCCAGCGGTTCACCACAGGGCGGGCGCGGGCCGTGCCGAGCCACGCTGTCAGGATGGTCGGATGCGAGGACGTCGTTTCGCCGACCGGTACGAGCTGCAGACGCCGCTCGGCAGGGGCGGCATGGCCGAGGTGTGGCGGGCCTGGGATTCCCGCCTGGAACGCGCCGTGGCGGTCAAGATCCTCGATCAGGTCGGGCTCGCCGACCCGGGAGGGGTCGAACGGTTCCGGCGTGAGGCCCTCGCCGTGGCCCGGATCGCGCACCCGAACATCGTCGGCGGGTACGACTTCGGCACCGAGGACGGGCGGCCCTACCTGGTCATGGAGTTGGTGGCGGGGCAGACCCTGGCTGACCGGCTCGCCGAAGGACCGCTGCCGATCGCCGACGTGGTACGGATCGCGACCCAGACCTGTGACGCGCTCCAGGCGGCACATCAGGCGGGAGTCGTACACCGCGACATCAAACCCGAGAACCTGATCATGACGGCCGGCGGCACCGTCAAGGTCCTCGACTTCGGGATCGCGCGGCTGCAGGACACGGCGAACCAGGCCGCGCTGACCCGTACCCAGATGGTCGTCGGGACCAGCCACTTCATGGCCCCGGAACAGGCCACCGGAGGTACGGCGGACCCCCGCACCGACCTGTACGCCCTGGGCTGCGTGCTGTACGCGTTGCTCACCGGCGCGCCACCGTTCCAGGGCGAGAACCCGATGAGTGTGCTCTACCAACACCTGCACCACACCGCACGTCCGATCCGGGAGTCCCGGCCCGAGGTCCCGGCCGCACTCGACGAACTGGTGATGGGCCTGCTGGCCAAGGACCCGGGTGGCCGCCCGGGTAGCGCCGCCGCGGTACGGGCCGCACTGGACTCTCACCCGGACGCCGGGACCGGGGCCACCGCGGCGGCCCACGGCACGGGTGCGTATCGCAGTACGCCGTCCGGCGGTACGGCGGCGATGCCGTCGGCTGGCGGCCCGGTCCTCGCGGGGCGCGCCGCGGTGCCGCCCCCGGCGGCGCCCGCCACCGGGGTGATGCACAGTGCCGTACCGTGGCCGCCCCCGAACGGATCCCGCTGGATGCTAGGCCTCGCCGCCGCTGTGGTCGCGGTGATCGTGGTGGCGTTCCTCGCACTCGCCCTGTGGCCGGACAGCAACCCGTCCGCCGGTTCCAACCCCTCGCCGAGCACGCCACCCTCGTCCGCGTCTCCGACACCGTCGCCGACGGAAGCCAGTCCCACGGCCACCGATCCGGCGGGACGGTTGGCGGAGTTGCGCGGCGTCCTCGCTGATCAGGAGGCCACGGGCGAAGTCGATCCCGAAGCGGCCAATGACCTCGACAGAGACCTCGACGAGATCGCGGAGTCGATTCGGGACGGCGACTCCGACAGGGCGGCGAGAAAGCTCGGCGACTTCCGCGACGAACTGGACGAACAGGCACGTGAGGATCGGGTCAGCGACAGCGCGTACCAGGAGTTGACCGCCGCCGCCGACCGCCTCTCCGAAGTGCTCGGGCAGCTCGGCAACGGTGAGGACGGGGAGGGTGAAGGCCGCGGCAAGGGCAAGGGAAACAACGACGACAAGCACGAAGACGGGGACGACTAGCGGTGCCGACCACAGGGTCGGCGTGACCATGACGGCCGGCTCCCGACCCACCCGGCCACCCGGCAGCCTGCAGTCCTGCAGTCCTGCAGCCCGCCAGGGGCTAAGGCGTCAGGTTCTTGTCGTACACCATGCGCAGGCCGATCAGGGTGAGGTTCGGCTCGTGGTGCGTGACGGTGTCACATTCGCTGATCACCAGCGGCGCCAGCCCGCCTGTGGCCACCACCGCGTTCACCGAGCCCAACTCGGCGACCATCCGGCGTACCACCCCGTCGACCTGCCCGGCGAAGCCGTAGTACATCCCGGACTGCAGACACTCGACGGTGTTCTTGCCGATCACCGAACGCGGTTTCGCCGGCTCCACCCTGCGCAGCTGCGCAGCCCGCGCCGCCAGGGCGTCGAACGAGATCTCGATCCCGGGGGCGAACGCGCCACCCAGGAACTCGCCACGTTCGCTGATCACGTCGAAGTTCGTGGTGGTGCCGAAGTCGACCACGATCGTGGGGCCGCCAAACAGGGTGTACGCCGCGAGCGTGTTCACCACCCGGTCGGTGCCGACCTCCTTCGGGTTGTCGATCGCGAGCTGTACCCCGGTGCGTACCCCCGGCTCGACCACCACCGTGGGAATGTCGCCCCAGTACCGCTTCAACATGGCGCGCAGTTCCCGCAGTACGGCGGGCACGGTGGAGCAGACCGCGACGCCGGTGATGCGTACCGCCTCGCCGTCCAGGAGCCCGCGGTAGATCAGCGCCAACTCGTCCGCGGTGGCCCGGACGTCGGTCTTGATCCGCCAGGAGTGCACCAGTTTCTCGCCTTCGAACGTGGCGAGCACCGTGTTGGTGTTACCGGCGTCGATACACAGCAGCATCGTGGACTACTCCCCTTCAGGTCGGCGCATGGCCGGGCCGGTGCCAGGCTCGGATCGGCCCGCGACCGGGTCGGCACCCTGCGGCCGCAGGTCGAGGGCGATGTCCAGGATCGGCGACGAGTGAGTCAGACCGCCGACGGAAAGATAGTCGACGCCGGTCTCGCCGTACTCCCGGGCGTGATCGAGGGTGAGCCCGCCGGTGGCTTCGAGTTCGGCCCGCCCGGCGACCGCGGTCACCACGTCGCGGAGCTGCCCGGGGGTCATGTTGTCGCACAGCAGGAACGTCACCCCGGCCACCACGGCCTCGGTCGCCTCGTCCCTGGTGGTCACCTCCACCTGCACGTCGACCTGCGGAAACGCCTCCCGCACCGACCGGTACGCCGCCGTGATCCCGCCCGCGGCCAGCTTGTGGTTGTCCTTGATCATGGCGACGTCGTACAGGCCCATCCGCTTGTTGGTGCCGCCGCCGGCGCGTACCGCGTACTTCTCGAGGACCCGCAGCCCCGGGGTGGTCTTGCGGGTGTCCAGCACCGTGGCCTTGGTGCCGGCGAGCGCGTCCGCCCACCGCCGGGTGTGGCTGGCCACGCCGCTCATCCGGCACAGCAGGTTCAGCGCGGTACGTTCCGCCGTCAACAGCGCCCGGGTCGGCCCGGACACCACGGCGAGGACGTCGCCGCGGCGTACCACCGTGCCGTCTTTCACCTGGGCCTCGAACCGCGACGCGCCCCGCGACGCGAGATCGAAGACGGCCGCCGCGACCGCCAGCCCGGCCACCACCCCGTCGGCCCGGGCGACCAGCTCCCCGGTGTCGGTCTGGTCAGCGGGGATGGTCGCCTCGCTGGTCACGTCCCGACCGTCCGGGCCAAGATCTTCCTCCAGGGCGGTACGCACGATCCGTACCACCGCCCGCGGGTCCAGCCCGGCGGTGGCCAGGGCGTCCACAGTGGAGGGTATGAGGCCGGTGGGGCGAGGTGACGTCATGGCAGCTCCTCGAAGCCGACGCACAGGGACCCGTCCGGGTCCAGACGGGTGAGCAGATGACCGCGCCACCGCGGCGACGCGTCGGCGTAGTCGTCCCGCCAGTGGCAGCCCCGGGTCTCCTGGCGGGCGTACGCCGCCGTGGTCAACGCCGCCGCCACCGTGAGCAGGTTGGTGGTCTCCCAGGTGGTGGTGTCCGGTGTGGCGGTGGCGCCACCGAGCTGGGTCAGGCTGGCCGCCGCTTCGCGCAGCGACCGCTCCGAACGCAGCACTCCGCCGCCGGTGGTCATCGCCGTCCGCAACGCTTCCCTGATCCCGGGGTCGACCACCCGTCCGGGACCCGACGCCACAGCCGGCTCCGCGCGGGGCGGCAGGTGTGCGGCGATGTCTGTGGCGATCCGGCGCGCGAACACCAGACCCTCCAGCAGGGAGTTCGACGCCAGCCGGTTCGCGCCGTGCACCCCGGTGCAGGCCACCTCGCCGCAGGCGTACAACCCCGGCACGGTGGTACGCCCACGCAGGTCCGTACGCACCCCACCGGAGGCGTAGTGCGCGGCCGGCGCCACCGGGATCAGGTCGACGACGGGGTCGGTTCCGGCGGCCCGGCAGCTCGCCAGGATCGTCGGGAACCGCTGCTCCAGCGTGGTACGCCCCAGATGCCGGGCATCCAGCCACACGTGCGGCGCGTCCTCGGCCTGCATCACCCGGGTGATGCCCTTGGCGACCACGTCCCGGGGCGCCAGCTCGGCGAGGTCGTGCTGCCCCACCATGAACCGCTTGCCGTCACCGTCGACCAGGTGACCACCTTCGCCCCGCAACGCCTCACTCACCAGCGGCTGCTGTCCGGTGCCGCCCGGTAAGAACAGCGCGGTCGGGTGGAACTGTACGAACTCCAGGTCCGTCACCGTCGCGCCGGCACGCAGCGCCACCGCCACCCCGTCCCCGGTGGAGACGGACGGGTTGGTGGTGACCCGGTAGATCTGGCCCATCCCGCCGGTGGCCAGTACGACGGCGCGCGCGTGCACCGCGCCCACGCCGTCCCGGGTGCCTTCGCCGAGTACGTGCAACGTCAACCCGCAGACCCGCCCGTCGGCTGCCTTGAGCAGCTCCACCACCAGGGCATGCTCGATCAGCCGGATCCACGGGTCGCGGCGTACCGCGGTGTGCAGGGCACGCTGGATCTCGGCGCCGGTGGCGTCCCCGCCGGCGTGGGCGACCCGGTTCGCCTGGTGCCCACCTTCCCGGGTCAGCATCAGGGAACCATCGGGGTGGCGGTCGAACTCGGCGCCGTACCGGATCAGCTCGCGTACCCGGTCGGGTCCTTCGGTGACCAGGGCGGTCACCGCTTCCGGGTCGCACACCCCGACGCCCGCGACGAGCGTGTCCTCGGCGTGCTGCGCCACGGTGTCCGCCGGATCGAGTACGGCGGCGATTCCGCCCTGTGCCCAGCGGGTGGAGCCGTCGTCGATGTTCACCTTCGTCACCACGGTGACGTGCAGCCCTGCTTCCCGCAGCTGCAGTGCGGTGGTGAGACCGGCGATCCCGGAGCCCACGACACACACATCGGTCGTCTCCCACCAGCCGGGCTCCGGCGCCGGAAGCCGGGCGGGCATTCTGGGGAGCGCGGGCAGGCCGGAAAGGTTCGGCCCCGGTGAGGGCCAGCTCGGCGGTGATGGACTCAACGCGGCCTCATCCGAGTGGGTCCCCCAGGGTGAGTCTCGTGTTGTCGATCAACCGGGTGGCCCCGACCCTGGCAGCGATCAGCAGCCGGGCTTCACCGGAGGCCGGTTCCGGGCCGAGATCCGGGCCTGTCATGGCCAGGTAGTCCAGCGCGATCGCGGGTTCGGCCGCCAGCACCGCCTCGGCGGCGCGTCGTACCGCCGCCGGCCCGCCGAGCGCCGCCGCCTCGCCGGCCGACAACGCCCGGGACAGCGTCGTGGCGAGCACCCGCTCCGACTCGGAGAGGTAGCGGTTGCGGCTGGACAGCGCCAGGCCGTCCGGCTCCCGTACGGTCGGCACCCCCACGATCTCGGTCAGTACGTCGAGGTCGGCCACCATCTGGCGTACCAGGGTCAGCTGCTGGTAGTCCTTTTCGCCGAAGTACGCCACGTCCGGGCGGGTCAGGTGCAGCAACTTCAGTACGACGGTCAGCACGCCCCCGAAGAACCCGGGACGACTCGCCCCCTCCAGCACCTCGCCGAGCGGCCCGGGGGCGACGCGTACCGCCGGCTCGCCACCGCGGTAGACCACGTCCGGGGTCGGCGCGAACACCACATCGACCCCACGGTCTGCGCACACCGCAAGGTCGGCGTCGAAGGTGCGGGGATACGTGGCCAGGTCCTCGTTCGGGCCGAACTGCAGCGGGTTGACGAAGATCGTGCAGATCACGTGGTCGGCCCCGAGTCGGGCGGCGTCCAGCAGCGCGGTGTGCCCCGCGTGCAACGCCCCCATCGTCATCACCACGGCGACCTGCCCGGTCAGTTTGTCCCTGACCTCGGCCAGCGAAGCCCGGTCGTCGACGAGCTTCACGTGGTGGCTCCCTGCTGCGGGCTCGCCAGTACGCCGAGCAGCGCCTCGGCGTCCGCGGTGCGCAACCGTCCGGAGTCGATCGCCCGGTCCGCGGTACGCCGTGCCAACGCCAGGTACGCCGCCACGGTGTCCGGGGCCCGCGCCGTCAACGTCTCGAGGTGCCCGGCGACGGTGCCGGCGTCACCACGTACCACCGGGCCGGTCAGGGCTGCGTCGCCGAGCCGCAGGGTGTTGTCCAGCGCGGCCGACAGCAGCGGCGCGATCATCCGTTCCGGGTGGGTGATGCCCGCCTTCCGGAGCAGCTCCACCGCTTCGTTGATCAGCGTGGTGACGTGGTTCGCGCCGTGTGCGAGCGCGGCGTGGTAGAACCTGCGGTCCGTCTCGGCGATCCACTCCGGTTCGCCACCCATCTCCAGTACGAGCACCTCGGCGACCGGCCGGAGTTGCTCGGGCGCGGTGATGCCGTACGAGATGCCGGCGATCCGGTCCAGATCCTCGGGGCGCCCTGAGAACGTCATCACCGGATGCAGCGCCATCGGCAGCGCGCCCTGCCGGGTGGCCGGCTCCAGCACATCGGTGCCGTGGGATCCGGAGGTGTGCGCGATGAGCTGGCCCGGTCGTACCGCCCCGGTGTCGGTGAGGCCGTGCACCAGCCGGCCGAGGGCGTCGTCGGGTACGGCGAGCAACAGCAGATCGGCGCGCCGGGCGACCTGGTCGGCGGGGAGTACGTCGGCGTGTGGCAGCAGTCTCGCTGCCCGGTTCAGGGACGCGGCGGAGACGGCGGTGGCCGCGGTCACCCGGTGGCCCGCCCGTTCCAGCGCGGCGCCGAGGACGGCACCGACCCGCCCGGCGCCGATCACGCCAACCTGAAGCCGACCTGGTCGGTCCTCGGGACTCCGCAACGGTGCGTTCATGGCCACGATCCAGTCCTCTGTACGGGGTACCGGTCGTCGCCAGTATGCGCCGTTTCCGAAGTGTTACGCAGGCTCAGTGACCACCTTCACTGCCCGGTTGACGGGGCGCTGTCGAGACGATCCGGTGAGCGGAGCAGGCCGGCGCGGTCAGCACCGGGACAGGCCTCCGGGGTGGTCAGCGCCAGAGCAGGGCGGTGGTGAAGTCGGCGTTCCCGTACTTCAGGTAGTTGCTCGCCTTCTTCTCCGATACCGACTTCTTCGCCGTACAGACGGTGATCACCAGGTAGGCGCCGGCGCTGTCCCGCTGCCACTTGCCGAACGTGAAGTCGGACAGGTAGCTCTTCTTGTTCAGCTGGAAGTCGTCATCATCGACATCCTTCACGGCTTCGTCGGCGGCGTCCTCGTCGGTCATCGCGAGGATCAGGTGCGAGAGCACCACCTTCCCGTCCTCCGCCTTGTACGTCACCTCGACGCCGTACAGGCAGCCCAGGTCGGACAGGGCGCCGCCCTTCTCGATCTCCTCGCAGTCCTCGTGATCCCAGCCGTCGACGTACTTGGCGGACAACTCGACCTCGCCGAGCTTGAACTTCCAGTCCTTGTCGTACTCGGTGTAGCTGATCTTGTCCCCTGTCGGCCCGGTCGCGCTCGGCGAAGGTGACGGAGATGGGCTGGGGGACTCCGACGGGCTGGCGCTGGCAGACGGCCCAGCTGTCGGCGTGCCTTCCTCGGCGGTGAGCAGGAACACCGCCGCACCGAGGACGGTCACCAGAATCACGGCGAGCCCGATCACCACCGCGATGACCACCCCCGAGGAGCCCCCACCCGGGGGCGGCGGCATGACCGGCGGCCCGTACGGCGAGTACGGAGGAGCAGATCCCGGCGGCATCCCCGACACCGGCGGCTGCATCCCCGGCGGCATCCCCGACACGGGCTGCTGCCCGTACGGACCGGGCGGCATCCCCGACACAGGCGGCTGCATCCCGGGCGGCATCGGCTG
>JBOGDK010000061.1:0-16351 GCA_050701795.1 Micromonosporaceae bacterium | reverse complement strand
CACGAACCTGCAGGCGTGCGTACCACCTCAGTCCAGCCGGCGTCGCATGATCCAGGTCGACGCCGTTCCCTCCCCGGTCACCGCGCCGGTGTCCGGATCGAGGGATCTCCACCGGTGCTCGTGACCCCGGACGATGCGGTAGCCCTGCCGCTGGAAGAACGCGATCGCGCGGACGTCGCCGACGTCCACGTCAAGACTCAGACACGACGCCCGGTACGACGAGCACAGCTTCTCGGCCGCCGCCACCAGGGCACCACCGATCCCGCGACGCCGTGCCGGGGCCGCGACAGCCAACCCGTACAGCCACGGATGAGGCGGGTCGCAGTCGTTGTCCCAACGGACACTCGCCACCCCGACGACGTCGTCCGGGTCTCGGGCGACGAGCATGGCGTCGTCCTGGCGATCGGCCGCGCGGAGGCGTACCAGCGCGCGATCCCGGGAACCGGCGAGCGGCACAATCGCGTCCAGATCGGGCAGTTCAGCGGAGCGGATCACAAAGTCACGCACCCGGACGCCCTTCAACGAACCGGCGGGAAGCCTGACCGCCCACGACGGCCAGGCTTGCGTACCCGACTGTCGACCGTACCGGCGCCTCATCCCTTCCCGGAGGCGGCGGTCACTGCGGCGATCACCTCGGCCTCGGTGGACGCCTTGTCGATGCCGAGTCCGGTGAGTACGCCGTCACCGTCTTCGTACTCCAGCAGCGCCAGCAGAATGTGCTCCGTACCGACGTAGTGGTGACCCAGACGCAGCGCTTCCCGGAACGTCAGCTCCAGCACCTTCTTGCTCTGCGCGTCGTACGGGATCATCGTCGGTACGTCCTCGACCCGTGCCGGCAACGCCGCTGTGGCCGCTTCGCGTACCGCCGAAAGTGTGACGCCCCGCGCGAGGATCGCCTGCGCGCCGATCCCAGCCGGTTCGGCGATCAGGCCCAGCACCAGGTGAACCGGTGTGATCTGGGCGTTGCCCGCGGCGTACGCCTCGTTCTGGGACGCCACCACGACGCTCCTGGCTCGCAGGGTGAACCGGCTGAAGCCCTGGCTGGGGTCGAGATCCGCCGGGTCGCTGGGCTTGGCGACGAAGCGCTTCTGGGCGGCCTGCTTGCTGACCCCCATGCTCCGGCCGATCTCCGTCCAGGAGGCACCGGAGCGCCGGGCCTGGTCCACGAAGTGGCCGATCAGATGGTCGGCCAGCTCACCGAGATGGTCCGCGGCGATCACCGCTGAGGTCAGCCGTTCGAGTGCGTCGGAGTGCACCTTCGAGATTCCGTCGATCAGGTCGTCCAGCCGTACCGGGGACGTCAGGCGGACGGGGTCGGTCGTCTCGGAGGGCACCGCCCTGTCAGGTGGGTTGCTGTTGGCAGGTGTCGTCATGCGTCAACCATAAGTTGACGCATGCCTAGGCGTCAACCACGAGTTGACGCCTCCGGGAATTGCGGGCATGGCGCACCCGAGACCACCCCGGGAGCGCTAAGGCAGGATCGCGACCTTGCCGGCGCCTCGCCCCTCCGCCACCCGGTACGCCTGCGCGGCCTGATCCAGCGGGAACCGGTGGGTGACGGTCTTCTCCGGATGCAGATCCCACCGCGCGAGCAACTCCAGCAACTCCGCCATGTGCCCGATGCTGGTCACCCAGGACCCGTACACGGTGACCTGCCGGTGGATCAGCTGCCTACTGACGTCGACGGTGAGTTCGCCGCCCTCTCCGAGGAACACGCACCGCCCCCACCGGGCAAGGCACTCCAGAGCCGCCAACCGCCCCGGTGGCGAACCGCTCGCGTCCACCGCCACCGAAACCCCCGGCGGACACAGCTCTCGCACCGTGGCCGGCAGTCCGTTGCCCGGCTCCAGAACGTGGTCGACGGCGCCGACCCCGAGCGCCAGAGCCCGCCGCTCCGGTACGAAGTCCGTACCGATCACCGGGGCCGCGCCGAGCGCCCTGGCCAGCATGCCGACGGCGAGCCCCACCGGCCCGAGCCCCGTGACCAGCACGCCGTCCCGGCCACTGACCCCCGCGCGGCGCAGGCCCTCGTACGCGGTCCCGAAGCCACACGCCACGCAGGCGCCGTCCAGGTAGGACAGGCTGTCCGGCAGCCGTACGCAGCTCGCCTGCTCGGCCAGCAGGAACTCGGCGTGGCCGCCGTCCCGCTGCCACCCGTACGCGGCGCGTTCCGGTGCCGTACATCCGATCTGGTAGCCGGTGCGGCACTCACCACACCGGCCACAGCCCGCGATGTGGTAGACGACGACCCGCTCACCGACGGCCCAGCCGGCGCATCCGGGGCCGACCGCGGCGACCTCACCACACGGCTCGTGACCAGCGACAACACCCTGGTACGCCTCCGCGCCGACACCCTTGTGCTCGACGTAGATGGCCCGGATGTCGCTGCCGCAGATGGTGGACGCCCTGACCCGTACCAACAGCTGACCTGGCCCCGGGACGGGAGCCGGCAGGTCGTCGCGTACCACCACCCGCCGGTGACCCGGCAGGAACACTCCCCGCACCGGTCAGCCCTCGCGTCTCGGCGGGAACGTGGACGTACGGAGATCGAAGACCGGCGGACTGGCACTGATCGAGGGGCGGTTCACAGACTCCTCCTGGGTACGCGGGGGCTGAGGGGAGCATAGTTCCCCCGAAGTGGGGAGAACGTTCTTCCTATACTGGCCTGAGACGGACCTGGAGCGTGACCGTGCGAGTTTCGATCAAGGACGTGGCGGTACGAGCCGGCGTGGCGTTCCAGACCGTGAGCAAGGTGCTCAACGGCAAGGGCTCGGTGGCGCCCGCCACCCGGGAGCGGATCCTCGCCGCCGCCGAAGAGCTCGGCTACGTCCCCGACGCGCGGGCCCGCAGCGTACGGACCCGGGTCACCGGTGCGATCGGGGTGATCACCTCCGAGTTCGGCAACACCACCATCGCGCAGCACCTGGTCGGTGTCGAGCGGGAGGCGGGCCGGCACGAACTGGGCGTGATCATCTCCAGCATTGACTCCGACGGCACCGACTGCGAGCGGCGGATCCGGGTGCTGCGCGAGCGCCGGGTGGACGGCGTCATCATCAACGCACCGGTGGTCGAGGACCGGGACGACCTCGCGGCGCTGCTGCGCGACGGGCCGCCGGTGGTGAGCATGCACCACCTGCCCGGCGCGGGCCATTCGTTCGTACACGGGGACGGCAGGGGCAGCGCCGAGCTGCCACTCAAGCACCTGGTCGCGTTGGGACACAGGCGGATCGCGATGGTCACCGGATCGCCGGCCCGCCGGATCACCCGGCTCCGCAACCAGGTGTACCAGGAGGTGCTGCGGCAGGCCGGGATCGGGTACGAGCCGGAGCTGGTCGAGGAGGCCCACTGGGACGTCGACGAGGCGTACCGGGCGGCCCACCGGCTCTTCGACAGGACCGCGGACATCACGGCGGTGTACGTACAGAACGACCACATGGCGATCGGCGTGCTGTCGGCCCTGCACGAGCGCGGCATCCGGGTGCCGACCGACTGTTCGGTGATCGGGTGCGACGACATCCCGGCGTCGAGCCGGACGATCCCTCCGCTGACCACTGTGCGGCTCCCGTTCCACGAGACGGGCGCCGAAGCGGTACGGGTGCTGCGGGAGATGATGGCCGACCCGGCGACCCCGGTCCGTGAGGTGACCCTGCCGGTACGCCTGATCTACCGCTCCTCCACCTGCCCACCCCACGCGGACCCCCCGCGATCTTGAAATCAGGGGACCACGGCTGCCATCCGGAACCTCAGTTCGTCGGGAAGTCTTGACAACCCGGGCGGCCCAAGGGGAGGGTTCGGGCGAACGTTCACCTACCCTGCACAGCCCCCCAGGAGGCAACGATGGCGACGTTCGATCGGCGGCGGTTTCTGCAGTTGACCAGTGCCGCCCTGGGCACCGCCGCGCTCGGCACGGCTGGCTGCACCCGTTCCTCCAGCGGTGAAGGTGGCGCGACGGGCTCCCTTCGCTGGTGGGACCACTACATGCCGCTGAAGAAGTTGCAGGAGCAGACGTTCCGCGGCTTCGAGAAGGCCAACGACGGGGTCACCGTCGAGTACACCGTCTACAACCCGAACGAGATGGGGCAGGCGCTTCAGCTGGCGTTCAAGAGCCGCAAGATCGCCGACGTGTTCAGCATGGACGCCCTTGGACAACCCGCCGCGAAACTCCACGCCGACGGCTGGTTCTCCCCGATCACGCTGCCCGCGGCGGCGCGCAAGAAGCTGCCCGACGGCGTACTGATCGACGGCCTGCACGTCTTCGACGACAAGGTGCACAGCTTCCCGGTCTTCTCGTTCCGGCAGTACACCAGCCTGACCTGGTTCAACAAGGACCTCGTCGAGGCGGCCGGCGGCGACCCCGAGAACGGCCCCGCCACCTGGGACGAGTTCCGCGCCCTCGCCCGCAAGATCACCCGTACCGGGAAGAAGGGCACGTACGGCTGGATCCAGGGGCTGCAGTTCGCCGAGCGGATGATGCACCACCTGATGGACCTGGCGAAGGCCGCCGGCTCTCCCGGCGAGTTCGACCCGAAGACCGGTGAGTACGCGTACGGCTCCGAACCCTGGGTCGAAGCGATGGAGTTCCTGCACTCGCTGGTCAAGGACAAGGTGGTGTTCCCGGCGTCGACGTCGCTGGACGCGCGTACCGCCCGAGCCCGCTGGGTCACCGGGGTGGCCGGGATGTTCTTCGACGGCCCGTGGAACGCCGGGGTGGTCAACGGGCAGTTCAAGGACTTCCTCGACAAGCTCGGCGTCGGCGGGATCCCCGGCCCGGAAGCGGACCCGGTCGTGCACATCCCGCCCAAGCAGGGGACCTTCTGGGTGTCGGCGCATTCGAAGAACACCGAACTCGCCAGCGAACTGTTGGCCGAGCTGCTGAGCACCGAATACCAGAGCAGCCTCGCCGGATACATGGACCAGCCGCCGCTGGACCTCAGCGTGGTGGCGAAGGCGGACGTGCACCCCACGTACCTGAAGGCCACGAAACTGTTCACCGACGGCGTCCGGCTGCTACCCGACCCCGCCGGCAAGAACCCGGCGGTCGCCCAGGTGATCGGCGCGATGAAACCCGCCCGGCCCACCCTCGGCGAGATCGTCCAGGGCGTGCTCTCCGGCGAGATCGACGACGCCGGCAAGGCGCTGCGGGACTACGCGGCGAACCGGACCGCCGAACGCGACCGCGCGATCAAGGCGGCGACCGCCAAGGGCGCCGAGGTCAGCACCGACGACTGGGTGTTCAGCAACTGGACCGCTGGCGAGGACTACACCGCTGACCGGTACGCCAAGGCCTGATGGTCGCGCCCCCACAGACCCGGCTCGCCGCCGCTTCTTCGCCCCGAGCCGGGCGGCGGCGGGCCGATCCACTGTCCCGGATCTGGACCGACCGGTGGGCGTACCTGTTCCTGGTACCCACGGCGGTGCTGTTCGGGATGTACACGCTGTGGCCGATGGCGTCGAGCTGGTACTACTCGATGCTCGACTGGAGCGGCCTCGGCGCCGAGACCACGTTCATCGGGCTGGACAACTACCTCGAGGCGTACTCCGATCCGCTGTTCTGGCAGTCTCTCGGGATCACGCTGGCGTTCGTCGCCGTCACGGTGCCGGCCAGGTGCGCGCTCGCGCTGGGCGCCGCGCTGGTGCTGAACAACCCGCGGCTGCCGTTCGCGAAGCTGTTCCGTACGGCGCTGTTCATACCCGTGGTCGCCACCACCGCCATCGTCGGGATCGTGGCCGGGTTCGTGTTCGACCCCGGCGGCGGCCCGGTGAACACCTTCCTCGCCACGATCGGGCTGATCGACGAGCCGATCGACTTCCTCGGCAGCCCCGACACCGCGTTGTGGACGGTGATGGGGGTGCACGTGTGGAAGTGGCTCGGCATCACGCTGATCTACTGGCTCGCCGCGCTGCAGACCATCCCGCTGGAGCTCTACGAAGCCGCCCAGGTCGACGGGGCGTCCCGCTGGTCGATGCTGCGGCACATCACGTTGCCGCTGCTCAAGCCGTTCACGATCGTGATCGTGCTGCTCACCGCGACGGAGACGCTGCAGGTCTTCGACCTGGTGTTGACGATGACGGGGGGCGGCCCGTACTTCGCCACCAACGTCACCGAGGTCTACATCTACCAGTTGGCGTTCGCGACCAGTTCGCCCCGACTCGGGTACGGGGCGGCGGTCGGCGTCCTGTTCGGCCTGGTCACCCTGGTCCTCGCCGTGGTGCAGGCGATCGGTCTGCGCTACGCCCACCGCGCCCGGAGTACCTCATGAACGTCAAAGCCGACACCCGGCGAAACGTCAAGGCCGGCACCCGGCAAACGAAGCGCCCGCCGTGGCGGCGGGTCGGTATCTGGTTGCAGGTCGCGTTGCTCGCGGTGATCTGCCTGGTCTGGATCTACCCGTTGCTGTGGATCGCGTCGGCGTCGTTCAAGTCGCCGCTGGAAGTGTTCACGGGCGGCCTCGGACTGCTGCCGGACGAGTGGCACCCGGAGAACTACGTACGGGCATGGCGGGACGCCAACTTCTCCCAGTACATGCTCAACAGCGTGCTCGTCACCCTCGGCACGGTGATCATCACGGTGGCCCGGTGCGCGTTGGCCGGGTACGCGATCGCCCGCCGCGACTTCATCGGCCGGCGCGCCGTGATCGTGGTGCTCGTGG
Source organism: Micromonosporaceae bacterium (assembly GCA_050701795.1). Classification (GTDB taxonomy): domain Bacteria; phylum Actinomycetota; class Actinomycetes; order Mycobacteriales; family Micromonosporaceae; genus WHSM01. The sequence continues at coordinate 9,701 of JBOGDK010000061.1, read as the reverse complement.
CCACCCTGTTCGCGCCGACCGGCCTGACGATCATCCCGGTGGTCGAGTTGTCGGACATGCTCGGGCTGCTGGACAGCCGTACCGGGATGGTGCTCGCGCTGGCCGGCGGCGGACACGTCGCCGCGGTGCTGCTCTACGCCGGGTATTTCCGGGGGATCCCGCGGGAGCTGGAGGAGGCGGCGATCGTGGACGGTGCCGGCTTCGTACGCACCTTCCTGTCGGTGATGCTGCCGGTGGCCCGGCCGGTCACCGCCACGGTCGCGGTGATGACGTTCCTGTTCACCTGGAACAACTTCTTCATCCCGCTCGTCTTCTCGTTCAGCCGGCCGGAGCTGCGCACCCTCGCGGTGGGGATGCTCGCCTTCCGGGGCGTCGACTCGACGGACTGGTCCGGGTTGGCCGCCGCCGCGACGTTGTCGCTGCTACCGATCCTGATCGTGTTCCTCGCCCTCCAGCGGTACTTCGTCGAGGGCCTCGCAGGCGCCGTGAAGTCATGACCCGACGGGAGACCGAGTGAAGAAAAGACCGAACATCCTCTTCCTGTGTACGGACCAGCAGCGGTTCGACACGCTCGGCTGCTACGGCAACCAGGCGGCGCGTACCCCGGTGCTCGACGGGCTGGCCGCGCAGGGGGTCACGTTCGAGCAGTGCTACGTACAGAGCCCGGTATGTGGTCCTTCCCGGGCCAGCCTGATGACCGGCAAGTACGTCCACGACCACGGCCTGTACGCCAACGGCGTCTCCCTGCCGGACGGCAATCCGCTGTTCATGCGCAATCTCGCCGACGCCGGGTACGACTGCGGCCTGGTCGGCAAGCAGCACCTCGCGGCGTGCTTCGGGGGCCGTACCGAGCCGCGACGCGACGACGGCTACCGGGTGTACCGCTGGTCCCATGACCCGACCCACGAATCGCCGGAGAACGCGTACCACCACTGGTTGAAAGCGCATCACCCGGACCTGTACGCGCAGGCCTCCCAGCACCGGAGGACCGGCACCGCGGGGATCGCCGGAGACGCGGGCCAGGACGTCGGTTTCGCCACGATGCCCACCGAGGCGCACTACAGCCACTGGGCGGCCGAGGAGGCGATCGAGTTCCTGTCCGAGGAACGCGAATCCGACCAGCCGTTCTTCCTGTGGGTGAACTTCTTCGACCCGCACCACCCGTTCGTGGCGCCGCGGGAGTACCTGGACCGGTTCGACCCCGCTGCCCTCCCGGACCCGGTGGGCGGGCCGGGCATTCTGGACGACCGGCCGCCGATCCTGGAGGACGCCTCGAAGGCCAGCTACGCCGGTGCGCTGCCCGGATTCCAGGACCACACCGCCGAGGAGATCAAGGAGATCATCCGGGCGTACTACGCGATGGTGTCCCTGGTGGACGACGAGGTGGGCCGGATTCTCGCCGCGCTCGCCGCTTCCGGCCTGGACGAGAACACCCTGGTGGTGTTCACCAGCGACCACGGGGAGATGCTCGGTGACCACCAGTTGCTGCTGAAGGGCCCGATGTTCTACGAAGGCGCGGTACGGGTGCCGCTGCTGATGCGCTGGCCCGGCGTACTGCCCGCGGGGGAACGCCGTAGCCAGCTCGTCCAGTGGGTCGACCTGACCTCAACGCTGTGCGCGGCCGCCGGCGCGCCCGCCCCGCCACGTGCCCAGGGCACAAACCTGCTGCCCCTGGCCACCGGCGACACCGACCAACCGGTACGCGACTGGGCGCTGTGTGAATACCGGGATTCCGGGCACGCGTACGACCCTCCGGTGTACGCCACCATGCTGCGGCGGGACGAGCCGGGGCACCGCTGGAAGCTGGTCGTCCACCACGGCTCCCCCGCCACCGGGCGGGACCGTACCGGCGAGTTGTACGACCTCGCCGCCGACCCGACCGAGCTACGCAACCTCTGGCACGACCCGGCGCACCAGGCGACCCGCGCCGAGTTGCAGAGCTACCTGATGGATCTGATGGTCGCCACCGAGAACCGGACCCAGCCCCGGGACGCGAGCTGGTGACCGTGCCACGCACAGGCGCCCCCAAGATCCACGCTGGTAATCGGAAACAAGCTGCTTCACTGCGCCCCAAAGCGGCTTGTTTCCGGAAACAAGCGCGGGTCTGGGCCGGGTCAGCGGTCTTCTCCACTGTCCTGAGCCGTGCAAGGGTGTGTCCCGGAATCCGAACCGCCACAGGAGGACCGCATGACCCTGTCCCGACGAGAACTGCTCGCCGCCTCCGGTGTCGCGGTGGCGTTCACCGGCGCCATCGACGCCCTGTTCACAGCGAACCCCGCGGCGGGTAGCCGTGGACCGAAGGCCGGCTACGGCCCGTTGCAGCCCGACCCGAACGGCATCCTCGACCTGCCGGAAGGCTTCACATACAAGGTGATCAGCCGGGAAGGCGACCCGCTGAAGTCCGGCGGCGGCCTGGTGCCGGGCCGCTGCGACGGCATGGGCTTCTTCCGGGACGACCAGAGCACCGGCCGCCTGGTACGCAACCACGAGAACCGCCAGAACGCCCCGCTGACCGTACCCGCGCCCCTGAGCCACACCTACGACCCGACCGCCAAGGGCGGCACCACCACCCTGCTGATGGGGCCTGACCACGAGCTACGCGAGGAGTACGCCAGCCTCGGCGGCACCGCCGTGAACTGCGCGGGCGGCATCACGCCGTGGCGTACCTGGCTGACGTGTGAGGAGAACGAGAGCAAGGCCGGCGAGGGCGGCTACACCAAGGACCACGGCTTCATCTTCGAGGTGGACCCGTACGACAACGCCCGCAACGCCGACCCCACCCCGCTGAAGGAGATGGGCCGGTTCCAGCACGAGGCGATCGCGGTCGACCCGCACACCGGCATCGTGTACGAGACCGAGGACGCGTTCGAGGCACCGTTCGGCCTGTTCTACCGATTCAAGCCCAACAAGCCCCTCGGCGGGTACGGGAGCCTGCGCGCGGGTGGTGTCCTGGAGGCGATGCGGGTGCCGGGCGTGGCGGACCTGTCCACGATCCAGGAGACCGGCACCGAGATCGGCGGGATCGAGTGGGTGAAGGTCCCGGATCCGCTCGCCAGCACGGTGCCGACCAAGGACCAGGATTACGGGTCTGGCGGCATCACCCACGCCCAGAAGCTGGAGGGCTGCTGGTGGGGCGATGGCGCGGCGTACTTCGTCGCCTCGTTCGGCCGGGCCGATGACGGATCCCCCGCCGAGCACGACGGGCAGGTCTGGCGGTACGACCCGGACAACAACACGCTCCGGCTCGAGGTCATCTTCACCCGGGACGCCGATACTCCGGTGGACCAGCCGTTCCAGGAGCCGGACAACATCTGCCTGTCGCCGTACGGCGGGCTGATGATGTGCGAGGACGGCGACGGCGAGCAGTACATCCTCGGGGTGACCGCCGGCGGTGAGCCGTTCCACTTCGCCCGCAACCGGCAGAACACCGGCACCCCGGTGGACCCGTCGTACGGGGAATTCGCCGGTGTGGTCTTCGACGACCGCGGCAAGACTCTCTACTTCAACTGCTACAACCCCGGCACCACGTTCGCGGTCACCGGACCCTGGAAGCGCCAGAGCTGACGCCGACGTTCACTCCGACGGTGGAGGCGGCCAACCCCGCCTCCACCACCCCCCAAGCCGCCACCCCGCTACCCCGCCCCGATCCATCAATGGACCCCGCTCATGGACACGCGCACCCGTGTCTCATGACCCGGGTCCACTGTCACAGCGCCGCCCCCGCGGGCGCGGACATTTCTTGGATGGATGGGACATGGTTCGTAGAATACTTTCACCATCCGCTCAGGTCGGAGAGGGCGTGGTTGGTCATGAGGCACCCGTCCCAGGTACGAACGAGGGCCTTCTGCCTGGCGGTCGCGCTGGCCGCGGCGGCTCTCGCCGGTACACCCGCTGGTGCCACCGGGGCCCCCGGCACCACCGCGGTCAAGCCGGTGGTCAACGGGGCGGTGTTCAACAACCCGATCGGCACCCCGGAGCAGCAGTCCGCGATCATCACCCAACTGGAGCGGCTGATCGACTCGGTGCCCGCCGGCGAGGAGATCAACGCGGTGATGTTCGAGTTCAAGCATCCACGGATCGCCGAACGGCTCGTCGCCGCCGCCGACCGCGGGGTACGGGTGAAGCTGATCGTCGACGAGGCGTCGGTGGGCGCGGCCGCGTACGACACCGTCCGGGCCAGAGTCGGCGGCGACGACACCGCGGGCTCGTACGCGGTGGTGTGCAACGACCAGTTCCCCAGCCAGGATCGTGGCTGCATCGGCACCCGGGTGATCACGTACGCGAACGGGTCGCAGTACGCGTACAACCACAACAAGTTCTTCCTGTTCTCCCGGCTCGCCTTCGGCGACGGCACCGGGGCGTCCAATGTGGTCTGGCAGTCGTCGTCGAACCTCAGCCCGTGGTACGAGATCGAGACGTACAACGACTCGGTGACCTTCTCCGACCAGGCCACGTACGACGGCTACCGGCGCTACGTCGCTGACCTGCGGTCGTACCGGCACACCAGCGGCGGAAACAACAACTACTACCGGAGTACGCCGACCGGCAGCACGTACCGGGCGTTCTTCTTTCCCCGCCGGGAGGCCGCCGGGGAGGACCCCGTCACCGGCACCGCCACCGACACCGTGGACAACGTGCTGGACGAGGTGAGCTGCTCGTACACCGAGCCGGACGGCAGCCGGCACCAGACCGACATCCGGATCATGATGTGGAGCTTCACCCGTACCGGACTGGCGAACAAGCTGGCGGCCAAGCGCCGGGCCGGGTGCTGGGTGGACATCGTCTACAACCCGGACACCATGTCAGCGGGTGTGCGCTCGGCGCTGACCTTCTCCGGAGGGCCGCAGCTGACGCCGTGCACGTTCAACGTCGGCGCCGGACGCGACATCCGGCCACACACCAAGACGATGTTGCTCGACGGCGACTACAACGGCAGCATCACGCCCCGGGTCTACACCGGCAGCCACAACTACGCGATCAGCGCGCTCCGGCAGGCCGACGAGACGCTGCTGCGGATCACGAGCGCGGCGTACCACGCGAGCTTCCTCGGCAACTTCTACAAGATCCGGGACACCTGCCGGGCGCACATCTAGGGCACATCTGGAGCGCGATCGCAGCACCGCCGCTCCCTGCCACTCGTAACGTGGACCGCATGGGGGGACTTGCGGCAGGACCTGGGTGATGCCGCAGAATCACCGGTCGAAAGGCAATGAACTGCGAAAACGGGGAGCACGACATGCGCGTGATGTTGTCGGCGTACGGGTCTCGGGGGGACGTCGAGCCGCTGGCGGCACTCGCCCTGCGGTTGCGGCAACTCGGCGCCGAGGTGCGGGTGTGCGCACCGCCCGACGAGGAGTTCACGGCGCTGCTGTCCGGTGTCGGGGCGGAGCACGTGCCGATCGGCCCGCCGGTGCGCTCGGTGGTCGCCGGCACGACGCCGCCGTCGCCCGAGGACGGGTTCCGGCTCGCGGCCGAGTTGGTCGCCGCGCGGTTCGACACGCTCGCCGCGACCGAGGACTGTGACGCGCTGCTGGCGACCGGCCTGCTGCCGGCCGGCGCACGGGACGTGGCCGAGAAGCTGGGCATCCCGTACGTCTCCGCCGGCTTCCACGTGATCGGGCTGCCGTCGCGACACTTTCCGCCAGGGCAGCGGCCGGGCATTCGGTCCCCGAAGGGGGAGGCCTACAACAAGGAGTTGTGGCAGAAGTACGGCGAGAGCGTGAGCGCGTTGTACCGCGAGCCGCTCAACACCCACCGAGCGAAGATCGGCCTGCCGCCGGTGGACAACGTCCGTGATTACGTCTTCACCGACCAGATGTGGCTGGCCGCGGACCCGGCGCTGTGCCCCTGGAAGGACATGACCGACCTCGACATCGTGCAGACCGGCGCGTGGATCCTGCCCGACGAACGCCCGCTCCCCGAAGAACTGGAGGCGTTCCTCGACGCCGGACAACCACCGGTGTACGTGGGCTTCGGCAGCATGGCCGCGTACGTCTCCAAGGACATCGCCCAGGTGGCCTTCGATGCGGTCCGCGCGAACGGCCGCCGGGTGCTCCTCGCCCGCGGCTGGGCCAACCTGGCTCCGATCGACGACCGGAAGGACTGCTTCGTCGTCGGGGAGGTCAACCAGCAGGCCCTGTTTCCCCGGATGGCCGCCGTCGTGCACCACGGCGGGGCCGGCACGACGCATACCGCGACCCGGGCCGGCGCACCCCAGGTGGTGGTGCCTCATATCGCGGACCAGCCGCACTGGGCGGCCCGGGTGGCGGAACTGGGCATCGGCGTGGCACACAACGGCCCGAGTCCCACCAGTGACAGCCTCGCCACCGCGCTGAAAACCGCGCTGACTCCCGAGACCCGGGAACGGGCGACGACGGTCGCCGGCACGATCCGTACCGACGGGGCGACGGTAGCCGCACAGCTGCTGCTCGACGTGGCCGCGGGCCAGGGCTGATGCCGTGAACACCACGACCACCAGCGGGTTCGACCTTCCCGACCACCTCGTGGCCAAAGCCGACCCAGCGCTGGCCGGGATCAGAAAGCGGCGGTGTGGTCGGTCAGCAGTTTGACGATGTCCTGATACACCGGCCGCTCCGGCTGATCGCCACAGCCGCGCTGGGTGACCGCCACGTCGCCGGCGGTCAGCCGGTACTGGAACGAGTCCGGGCACTGGTCGCCGAACCCAGGCTTCCCCTTCTTGGCCTCAGCGGCCAACCTGGAGTCGTTGGCGAGCCGGTGCAGCTTCGTGGTGAGGCTGCGGGACAACCGTCCGGTCTCGGTGTCCCCCCTGGTGGTGTACGTCCACGTACCACTGGTGGCGACGACAAGCTCGTCGCGCACCCCGGCGACGCCACCGGACCGCAACAGGGTCACCTTCACCGGCCTCACCGCCGACACGGACGCCGGCGGCGCGGTCGCCTTTCCGGACCTCCTGGTCATGCCGGGGCTCGGCGACCGTGTCACACCGTTGCCCAGGCTGGTGCTCTCCTCGCTGGGGCTGGCGCTCGGCCTCCCGGCACCGGCCGCGTCCTGTCCCTGAGCCTGACCACAACCGGTCAGTGCCAGTGCCACCAGGACACCACCAACAATTAGTCGCATCTGACTCCCCGTCTCCCGTATCGCAGGTAAAACCCTAAGCCAGACAGGCAATCCATAGTGGTACGTCAGCCACGGCACCCTCAGGCGTGACCGCCTCAGTCGGAGGAGCGGCGTTGTCGGGCGCGCCGCTTGCCTTCGTGCATCGCCTGCACCCGGGCGATCGGGATGGTGTGCCCTTCCGCCACCAGATCGGCGGGCAGCCGTTGCGACGACGGCATCAGCTCCGTCCACGGGTCGCGATCGGCGAGCAGTGCCGGCGCGGTGTGCACCGTGAAGTCGGCGGGGGACACCCCGTCCAGGTCCTCCCAGGCCACCGGGAACGACACCGGTACGCCGGGGCGTACCCGCGGGCTGTACGCCGCGACCACCGTCGCGCCACCGGAACGGGTGGAGTCCAGAAACACCTTGCCGCCCCGTTCGGCCTTCACGTACGCCGTGGTGCCCAGCGCCGGGTCAATCCGCTCGGCGCGCGCCGCCACCGCCCGGGTAGCGGCGGCCACATCCTCCGCCGACTCCCCCGTCACCGGTACGAAGATGTGCGCACCCTTCGCGCCGCTGGTCTTCGCCACGCCGTGAAGGCCCGCGTCGGAGAGCGCCTGACGTACCAGGTGGGCCGCGCGTACCACGGTGTCGAATGCCGCTCCTTCGGGCGGGTCGAGATCCATCACCAGGTACGTCGGCCGCTCAGGATGGTCCGCCCGCCCCAACGTGGGGTGGTACTCGACGGCGCGCTGGTTGCCGAACCACAGCAACGTACGGCGGTCGTCGCACAGTGCGTACTGCACGTCCCGCTTCGACGACTCGGCCCACAGCGTCACGGACTTCACCCACGGCGGGGTGTACTTCGGGAGGTTCTTCTGCATGAACGGCTTCTGGCCGCGCAGCACCCGGATCACCGACAACGGCCGCTCCCGCAACCCGGGCAGGATCCGGTCGCGTACCGCGTCCAGGTAGTCGATCAGGTCCCGTTTCGTGGCGCCCGCGCCCTGGAACAGCGACTGGTCGAGGTTGGTCAACGTGACCTCGTCGGGTACCTCATCACCGCTCATCGCCCCACCTTCCCACGGCGTGGGGGCACCGGGCGGCAGCGCTCGGCGCGTTCGGTCAGCACCCCGCGTTCGGCTTCGTTGCGGGTCAGCGATGCGGCCCGGCGGAACTCCTGGTACGCCTCGTCGGCGCGGCCGAGTCTGGCCAGCAGGTCACCTCGTACGCTCGGCAACAGGTGGTAGCCGGCCAACGCCGGCTCTTCCGCCAACTGGTCGATGATCTCGAGCCCAGCCTCGGGGCCGAACGCCATCCCGACCGCCACCGCCCGGTTCAGCTCCACCACGGGAGACGGTGACACCGTGGTGAGCGCCGCATAGAGCGCGGCGATCCGTACCCAGTCCGTCTCCTCCGCGGTACGGGCACGGGCATGGCAGGCGGCGATCGCGGCCTGCAACCGGTACGGCCCCGGGGCACCGCCCAGAGCCTCGGCGCGTTCCAACGCGGCCAGACCACGACGGATCAGCAACCGGTCCCAGCGGGCGCGGTTCTGATCCAGCAGCAGGATCGGCTCCCCCGACGGCCCGATCCGGGCGCGGACCCGGGACGCCTGGATCTCCATCAATGCCACCAGCCCGTGCACCTCGGGCTGCCGCGGCGTCAACTCGGCGACGATCCGGCCGAGTCGCAGGGCCTCCTCGCAGAGTTCCGGACGGATCCAGGCGTCCCCGGCGGTCGCGGCGTACCCCTCGTTGAAGATCAGGTAGATCACTTCGAGTACGGAGGCCAGCCGCTCGTTCAACTCCGCGCCCTGCGGCACCTCGAACTGGATTCCCTTGCGGGCCAGGGTGCGTTTCGCCCGTACGATCCGCTGCGCCACCGTCGGCTCCGGGACCAGGAACGCCCGGGCGATCTCCTCGGTGGTCAGGCCCCCCAGCACCCGGAGGGTGAGCGCCACCCGCGCCTCGGTGGACAGCACCGGGTGGCAGGACATGAACACCAACCGGAGCAGGTCGTCGGAGATGTCGTCGTCGAGGTCGGCGTCGAAGTCGGGGGCGAGCTGGGACTCAGCTTCGTGGCCGAGTTGTTCCAGCTTGCGTTCGTACCGTTCCCGGCGGCGGAACTGGTCGACCGCGCGGCGCTTGGCCACGGACGTCAGCCAGGCACCTGGATTGTTCGGTACGCCGCCCACAGGCCACTGTTCGAGCGCGGCGACCAGCGCGTCCTGAGCCAACTCCTCGGCGAGCCCGAGATCGTGCACCATCCGGGCCAGGCCAGCGATCAGTCTCGCCGACTCGATCCGCCAGACCGCCTCGACTGCCCGGTGGGTGTCTGTCGCCATCACAGTTACCGATACAACCATCCGGCGTCGCTCCACGGATGCCAGGGAGTCAGATTCCGGCTCGGCGACGCGGATTTCCCGGTTCCCGCCTGCAGATCAGTAACTGGTCGGCACCGACGATGTAGGTGCATGCCGCGGTACGGATCTCCGTGCGGACGCCGTGCTCCGCCAACGCCGTACGCAACTCATCCAGTTTCGGGTACGGCCTGCCGCAGGTGTCCACCAGCGGGTAGACCCGGAGCTCGTCGGCGACCCGGATCAGCTCCAGCAGGCCGGC